>NZ_JBTEYL010000012.1:0-173182 GCF_054330215.1 Pseudomonas sp. Ma2-10
AAGACTATGAAGCGTTGTTGCCGTGGAACTGCTCACCGCAAATGCCACGGTAAACCAAGGCCTCACCTTGCGGTAGGTGGGGTTTATGGATCAGTTACGGTTTTACGTAGGGTGGGTCGGGGTGAAGAGTTTTCATCGATTTTAGTCCTAACGTATGGATTGACGCCGCCAGAAATCGCTTCCACGCAATGGGTGGCGGCTGTACGCAGGTGTGGAAGACCGAGACGTTAGGCACCCGGCGCACTCGAAAGCGCCCCGCGCACAGCCACCATAAAACACAGACGATAAAACACGCCGAACTGGTGGCGCTTGATGCGCCTAACGATAGAAGGGCTTCCACGCCCTGTCACTGAATTTGCAGTGACAGCTAAGAGACTATCGATGAGGCGCGTTGCGCACCAGTTCATGGAAACCGCTACAGGTTGAAGGAAACTTCCGATGACCTTGCCCAGAAATTCCGCTGTCTCTAAGACCGTCTTCGCGGGCAAGCCACACTCCTACAGATCGCCACCGTACTGTGGGAGCGTGGCTTGCCCGCGATTGAGCGCGAAGCGGTCATAAAATCTATCCGACTCAGGGATAACAAGCCTTACCAGGTTGATTGGTCTTCAAGACTGGCCTTATGAAGGTCGTCTTTCCATTCAATAGTCGCTAAGCGAAAGATGTCCTCAAAAAATGTTCTGGTGTTCTCCATCTCATCCCAACCATCAGGAAATGAAGAATATGCTTCTGGGTCATATGCCAGCAGCGACTGAAAATAATAATTTTCGTCCTGGAGAGCTTCCTCCAGACTCTTTACCAACTCGCTGGTTCTTCAAGACTGGCCTTTTGAAGGTCCTCTTTCCACTCGATAGTTGCCAACCGATAAATATCTTCAAAAAAAGCTCTCGTATTTTCCATATCATCCCACCCACAGGGAAATGAGGAGTACGCCTCTGGCGTCGTACTTAAAAAGCGACTGAAAGTCGTAGTTTTTATCCTCAAGCGCCTTTTCCAAACACTTATAAAGTAAAAAGCGGTGTCGATAGGTACGTTTTCTAACCAGACAATACTTGAGTATTAATTCCTCCCTATCCGACGGATCATTCGGATTAAACTTCTCCAATCCCTCTCCAAGTGTTTCTTCACGATCATAAATATCGAAACACCCCAAAAAATATGAAGGCGTCGGTATATATGGCTGCCCAGTACCAAAATCAATAAGCATAACCCCCTCACTTAACCGGATACAACGTAAACGGAATGTCTTTATCACCAAACTTGAAAAAAACGGGACGGGTTTATTTATTTTAGAACTGCATAGTTTTTATTTCATTTCAGCCTCATATCGCAACAGGCATTCCAGAAGGACCTGCATGAATTTCCGTTGATCTTCAACCTCGTCATCAAAATAGGTTGTCAATTTATCAAAAACAGAATTAAAGCCCTCCTCCAGCCCCAAATAATATATCAATGTATCGATATACCACTCGCGATCACTGTCACTATAGGCAGTGAATTCTGGCCTCATTAGCATATCGAACAACTCAGCGAGCTCCGCCTCATCATTAACGTTTTTAGAAACTATTATCTCTTCTCTTTCAACGTCATCAACATTGTCAATGTCGAATAGAAAAAGCAGGCCGCGCAAGATAGAAAGCTTAGGTTGGCGTTTCATATTCAAAAATCCGCATAAGTTGTTATAGGAGCACCGGCTCTATCTAGTATGACGACTGCGTCTGTTTGTTTGCCATAGACCAAACCACCTCGCTTGTACCCCTCGCCTATTTGCTTACCCATATTCATTGGCTCTTTAGATGCAGCATGACCATTACGCCTGAATATTAGCTGAGCACGGTGAATAGCGTTCAACTGATCTCTATAACTAATAAAACGTGTCGCCGCACTAGGAATCTTTGGCTGACCAGCCCTTCTCCCGCTTGTGTATCTTTCAATAGCTCCCGTTGTAGGGTTTCGTCCGGTCGTTGCTCGCTCACGTTGCGACGCCAAACTAGTTTGCTTGCCATGTTTTTCTAGAAAATGAGCACCTGGAGTGGCCCTTTCCATCTCATCTAAACGTCGATATGCATTCGCTTCCGCCAGCTCATCGATACGCGCTCTTCGCTGATCCCCCGTCAGCTTCGGCAGCGCCGGCTCACCTTCATCAACCCTAGCGCCAGTCGTATCATCCGGCGCCGAACACCCAGGCTTATTCGGCGGCGGACAACTGCCGCTCAGCCCCAACGGATCAACCCACCCCGTCGGATTCGGTGTGTACTGGTACTGGTTCAGCCCGCCCGCCAACTTGATCGGGTCCGGCGTCAGATAGCGTCCAACCTCCGGATCATAGTACCGATGGCGGTTGTAGTGCAGGCCGCTTTCAGCGTCGAAGTACTGCCCCTGAAACCGTAACGGTTGCTCGAGTTGCTCGCCCCCACCGAACGTCTGGCGAGTGATTTTGCCGTAGGCGTTGTACTTCGCCGACCAGACAATCTCGCCACCAAAATCGGTGAGTTCCTGCGGTGTGCCGAGGTGGTCGAGTTGGTAGTAGAACGGGCAGGCTTTGCGCGGGCCTTTGCCGTCGAGCATGGCCAGTGGGCGGAAGCTGCCCGGTTCGTAGACGTAGCTGCGGTAGTGCTCGCGGCTGCTTTCGGCGATGAGGTGGTCGCCTTGCCAGAAAAAATCGGTGTTTTTGCCGTCGATGGTTTTGCTGATGCGACGACCGAAGGCGTCGTAGCGATAATTTGAGCAACGACCGTCCGGGGTGATGACGCCGACCAAGCGGTGCTGGCAGTCGTAGCGGTATTCGGTGACGAGTTTTTGCGCGGTGCCACGCCGTTCGCGGATCAAGTTGCCGAAGGCGTCGTAATCGTAGTGGCGGTCGCCTTGCATCAGCAGGCGATTGCCCTTGACGGTCGCGGCGCCGGGACGGTCCTGCATCAGCAGGTTGCCGGCGGGGTCATGGGCGAAGCTTTCCGGAGAGTCGTCGCGGGTGTGGCGGACGCGGGTCAGGCGGTTGAGCGGGTCGTATTGGTAATTGCGCTGGCCGTGACGGGTGTCGGCGATGCTGTCGAGATTGCCGTTGGCGCTGTAGGCATAGTCGCGGCGATACAGCGTTTGCTGCTGTTGACTGACAGCGTGGGCCTTTAGGCGACCCTGATCGTCGTAGGCATATTCGCTGAACACCTGACCCTGCTGGCGTTGCTGCTCGCGACCGAAGGCAAATTGATGGGTCGTGAGTCGCGAGCCGTTGAGGTCGATGGCCGTCAGCACCCCGCCCTTGGCATGGTGATAATCGAGTTTGCTGCCGTCCGGCAGGCGCAGGCGATTGAGCTGGCCGCAGGCGTCGTAGCCATAGCGCAGGGTGCCCCAGCCTTGGTGCTCGGTGATCAGGCGGTCCTGTTGGTCGTATTCGAACTCCAGCGGATGGTCGTGGCCATCGTCGACGCTGACCAGGCGGCCAAGGCTGTCGTAGCGGTATTCAACCTTGTTGCCGTCGGGCAGCGTTTTGACCAGCAGGCGTCCGGCCGAGTCCCGCTCGTAAGCGGTAATCAGCTGCGAGCCGTCATCACCGAACTCGGTTTTCTCCAGCAGTTGACCATTGAGGTCGTAGGCGTACGCCGTGCATTGGCCGTCGAATCCGGTTTCCTGTCGGATCAAGCCATTGGGCGTGTAGTCCAGCCGATATTGTTCGCCGGATTCGTTTTCGATTTCCGTGAGTAATAGCTGGGCGTTGTCGTAGCGGTACTTCAGCTGGGTGCCGTCGGCATTGATCCGGCGGCTGACCAGGTGCAGGTCGTCGATGTATTCGTAGCGCGTGACGCGGCCCAATTCATCGCGTTCGGCAGTGATCTTGCCGTAGGCGTTGTAGCTGAACGCGCGACTGGCGCCTGTAGGCAGCGTGGTCTGGATCAGTCGACCGACGGCATCCCATTGGTACTGGGTAACGGCACCGTGTTCGTCCTGACGGGTAATCTGCCGCCCCAACCCATCGTAGGAAAACCGCCGCACACCACCATCCGGCAGCGTTTCCTCAACCAACTGTCCCAAGCCATTCCAGACGAACACATGCCGGCTGGTGTCCGGGTAACGGATCGACAGCAACTGACCTTTGCCGTCGTAGTGATAGTGAGTGACATGCCCGTCGGGGTCGGTCGCTTCGATGACGTCACCGTGGGCGTTACGCTGATATGTCCACACCGCTTTGCCGCGAAACCGTGCGTGCAGGAAACCGTTGCGATACTCGTAGGCCGTCGGTTCGTCTTCTGGCGGAATCAGCGCAATAAGCCGTCCGACTTCGTCGTAGCGGTACTCAGTGACAGCGCCGAGCGGATCCTGCTCGGCAATCAGCCGACCGTTGTCGTCGTAAGCCTTGAGGTGTTCGCCACCGTCCAGCTCGACCTTGCGCACCAGCCGTGCGCGGTCGTCGTGGACGTAAACCTCTTCGCTGCCATCGATGTTCTGGACGGTGACACCGCCCTCGTCATCCCAGACGTAACGCGCGTCCATCTGCGAAAACGACGCCCAATGCCGGACACATCGGGCCGCTTTGCCGGACCTTTCCCACTCCCAGAAGAAACTCGCCCCACCGGTCAGTTGCCGCTGCAGGATGACGTGCTGATCGTCGTAGTCGTAGCGCTCGCCTTCGCCGGCAGCGTTGGTGGCTTCGATCAGTTGATCGCGCTCGTCGTAGCTGTAACTGACCAGTGTCTGCTCGGTGTGCCAAGCCTCGTCGAGGGTCTGGGCCGGGACAAAAACCTGATAGTCGATGGCGACCAAATGGCTGCGGTCATAGCGCAATCGCAAAGCACGGCCCGCGCCATTGTCGAGGCGTTTGATGCGGCCCTGGCGGTCGCGGGTGATGCGCAGGCGGTTGTCGTACGCATCGCTGATCGCTGTAAGAAAACCGTTAAGGAAGTGGTAGAAACGTGTCTCGTCACCCGCCTGGGCGAGGATCAGTTCTTCGGGTTCATCGCCGAGATAAATCGCCGCCCGCGAGAGGCTGTTGTGGATCGCCGGGCGTTCGCGGTTTGGCAGCGGAAAAGTCGTACGACGGTTTTCGTGGTCGATCCAGATGACGTGGTCGTCGTCGATCTCCAGTCGATGGGATAACGAATGACTCCAGCCAAAACCGAGGCCGCTGTCGATTTCGGCGGCGCTGGTGCGATAGAGCCGGGTGAAGTCGAACGGCAAAATCCCGTCCAGCGAGCGGTCGGTGAGGGTCAGCAGTTCTTCGCCGGTGACCATCGACACCGGGCAGTTGTTGGTGGCGGTTTTATCAACGGAATCGGCGCTGTCGCCGTTGGGGTTTTTCGCCTGATTCGACGCGTTGTCGTGGTGTTCGTCTTTTTTCAACGTGGAGTTCTTGCGGCCATACCAGCGCAATTGCATCCGACCTTGTTTCAGACCGGCCGCGACACCGCGCGCAGCGACTGTTTTGTAGCGATCGACGTAGGCCATGAAGTTGTTGATGATCGTGACCATCGACTTCACGAAGCCCATTGCGGCCTGAAAAATCTGCGCGCCGTACTTGGCCAGGCGCACTGTCAGCCAAGCAATGCCAACTCCAACCACGCTCAGCACCAAGCCAATCAACAAGTCGATGATCAATCCAACTACGACCTTGGAAATGGCTTCCGCCGAGGACCCGGCAAGTTGCGAAGGTGGCAATGCTTCAAGCCATAGCACTGCGGTGCGCATCAGCAAACACAGCGCTGCCTCGTCGCTGGCCAGCAACATGGCTTTTTCCATCAGGTCGGGGGCGGTTACAGCCAGACCGGCAAGTTGCCCAGCACTTTCGCCAAGCTTCTCGGCAAAAGCGTTGGGGTCCTTCAGGATGTCGCTGAGTTCACCGATGCCATCCCAAACCCCCTGAATGGCTGCCCAACCTCCTGCGAGCATTCCATTGCCTACAGCCGCTAATGACGATGACGCAGATTGCTGCGACCACTGCGGCTTAAAACCTGCCCACTCTTTGCGTAGCCAACTTTCCAGTTCTAGGGTCAGGCCGTCATAGGACAAGAAGAGATCATTAATTTGCTCGGGAGTGACTTCACTCTGGACATGAACACGATAGAACTTGCCAGGGGTGCCTTTGAACTGTCCTTTACCGTTTTCATCGAGCCCGACCGGTTTGCTCCCACCACCATCCATGGCAATCACATCGACCTGAATATTCCCCAACGGGATGTCATAGACAGATTCGAACTTGCTCTCGATCTCCAGAATTCCGTTCGCAGGACACCGCGCCAAACCCGAGAAAAAATCATCGTCGCGACTACTCACCGCTGTCGTCGTATCGCCAAGCTTTATCAGTCGCTCCATGCCCAACAGCGAAGGCATGTCCATCGCCCGGCTGACCTTGTCCGCATTCCGGCTCAAGAATTCGCCAAGCTGTTGGCGATACAAAACCAGTGTGTCCTTGAAACCGTCGAGCTCCTGCTCGATCCGTACAATCTGATCCATCAGTTCAGCTCCGTTATCAAGTAATCCACCAAGGCTAATTTCGGTGCTTGAGGCAGATCCGGTGCCTCCAGAAAGATCGCGACTTTGTGCCGCAATACGCTCGCCGAAAACGCCTCATAAAGATCAGGTCGGTCCTCGCTCAACCACATCAGCAAGTTGTTAATGCGGGTTGTTGCGGACTCGTTGGCGAGGTGCTTGAGCAGCGATTCGGATACTTCCCACCACGGAAGAACCCTGGAGGTTTTCAACGCACTGCCACCAATGTCGAGCGGCTGGCCGTTGATCAAACAGCGCCCGATCACCGGCATCAGCTGCGTAGCGTCAACCTCGGCCGACCGAAGAATCGGCAGCAAATAACGCCCATCCCAGAAGCGAAAAAACACCGCATCGCCGTTGGGCAGAAGGACTTGGGTAAGGCTGCGTAAATGCTCGACCAGCACCTCTTGAGAGGCAGAAGAAACCGCCAGCCAACCCCAGTCGCGAGACTCGGTATTGTCGACCCACTGCAGAAACTCACTGCCTGCAGCGACGATTCCGACATAGGGCATCACCGGTTCCCACTCGGCGTACGCGGTGTCGGCCCAGATCGGACTGGGTGCTTGAGCGGAGATCGAACGCTGCCAGGCTTTGAACGGTTCTGCGGCGCTCGCGCTGCTGAAAATCGCGAACAACTGCTCGGAAGGTTTGAGCGGTTGGCGATCCAGCCAGGCGAGGGGTGACAAGGCATCAGGCTGCACAGACACCCTCCTTGCAGCGCTCGCATTCCTCACAAAACGGCGCGTCGCTTTTCAGGCTCAGAATCTGCGCGGCACTCAGCAGCGCCGCCGGGGCAGCGACAAGTTTCAGCGGCGTATCCGGCGAGGTCGGCGCAGCGGCCATGGCCGGCATCAGCGCACCACCCACCTGAATCGGTACGCTACTGAAAATCCCGCCGGGGCCAATGTTGATCCACTGCCCGCCCGCCTGGATGGTGGCGCTGGCCCCGCCGTCGATCACCACTTGCTGGCCTGCGCTGACATGGAATTGCTGACTGGCATTCAGCGCTTGGCTGGTCACGCGAATGTGTCGATCACCCACGACCACCAAGTGATCGTCCAGCTTCACTTCGGTCTGGCGCTGGCCGTGAGTGATACGTTGCTCGTCGGCCTTCAGTTCATGGCGAGCAGTGCCGGTGACGACGATGCTGCGGGCGTTATCGACCTGCACCTGTTGATCATTCAGCACGTGCTGAGTCCAGTTTCGCTGTGCACGCAGGTAGATTTCCTCGGCGCCTTTGCGATCCTCGATGCGCAATTCGTTATAACCACCGCCACCGGGACTGCTCTGGCTGCGGAAAATGCTGCGAGTCTTGTCAGCGGGCAGATCGAGCGGCACCGGGGTAGCTGCGTTAGGCAAGCAACCCATCACCAGCGGTTTGTCGGCATCGGCGTCGACGAATCCCACCAGCACTTCCATGCCGACTCGCGGGATCATCACGCTGCCATAACGGTCGTGCGCCCAACCTGTGGCGACGCGCAGCCAACAACTGGAGTGCTCATCGAGCTGACCGTCGCGGTCCCAGGCGAGCTGAACCTTGACCCGACCGAACTCGTCGCAATGGATTTCGCTATCGGCCGGGCCGGTGACCACGGCGGGTTGATAGCCGAGCATCCGGGGCTTTGCTGGCCCCAGTGGCGGACGAAAGGAAACGTCCCACGGGGTCGCCAGAAAGGTATTGCGATAGCCCTGGAAATCGTCCGGACTGTCGCTGGTAACCGACTCTTCCAGCACTTGCGGCTGTCGGCCTCGGTGCTCAATGCCAGTGATCAGCCATAGATCGTTCCACGCCTGACGCGGGTGCTCGGCCATGTGCAGGAAGTGCCCGCTGACCAACGCCGATTCGTCGCCACGACCTTCGGCCTGACGGAAGTCGGCGTTGTGGCGTTCGAGTGCTCGTTGGGCCAGATGCCTGCCGAGTTCGCGGTCGGTGAATTGGCCCGGGAAGTGGTAATCCTCGAGCACCGGTCGCCGCTCACTGTCGAGGCGGCTTTCAAGTTGCAGGCGAGGTTTTTTGAAATCGTAGTCGCGACGGGTTACCGCTGTCGTTCGGGTTTCCAGTCGCACGTTGAAACGTTTGATGGCCGGCGCATCCGCCGCCATTCCGCTGCCCGGCAGGTATAGCGTTGGCTCGGCCAGACGAGGGAAAACCGTCTGGTCATCACCAAACACCAACAGGTGCCCCTCAAGGCTGTGCTGAAAGTGGTAGTGAATGCCGATTTCGGCACACAGCCGCTGGATGAACGCCAGGTCACTTTCGGCGTATTGCACGCAGTACTCGCGCGCTGGGTAGTCGCTGCCGAGCCGGAACTCGAAGGCATCGCGCTGGATGCCGTGATCCTTGAGAACTTGCGCGACGATCGCCGGCACGCTTTTGTGCTGGAAGATCCGCTGATTGATGCGCTGGCCGAGGTAGGTCAGACGCGGCACGAGACTGATTTGGTAACCCGTCAGGCGTTGTCCAGAATCGCTTTGACCGACGCGAAATATCTGGCCATGGATGCCGGAACCCTGCGCATCAAAACTCAGAAACGCCTGACGATGCAGGAGGTTTTCAAGCGCTATGTCGGGTCGCTCACTGACCAGTTCCAGGTCAAAACGGTAGGGCTCGCTGATGGCTTCCGTGCCCGAGAACTCAAGTACCTTGAGTTCGTTCTGGACGCCGTCGATCATCAATGTGAAACGCGGTTGATTGGCAGGAGCGAACATCCGATGTGTCTCTGCAGAATGAAGGCGGGCGATTCTGCATGAGCGACAAGGGGCGTTGATGGAGGGACAGGAAAATCAGATTCGCCCTACTTTTTTAGAGATTTTTCCTTCAACAATCAGTGTGTTTGGCTATAGACAACTCTTTCATCCCCCCGGGAACTGACAGTGCTTCGAGATTTGCGTGACCCAAAAAAAACGGCCCGCCTCCAAAAGGAAGCGGACCGTTTTTATCTACAGCTAAAGGTCAGAGCGTCAGCTCATCCCGATCACTTGTTCAGGCGGAAATCTGCCTCGGCAGCAGCGAAACGCTGAAGCATGCCTTTAGTAGGCTCACCCAGTTTGCTGACGAAGTAGATGGCCAGGCTGGCGAAGATGAAGCCTGGGATAATTTCGTACAGGCCCAGCAGGTTGAAGTGCTTCCAGACGATCACAGTGATCGCGCCAACCACGATACCGGCCAGTGCGCCGTTGCGGGTCATGTCTTTCCAGATCACGGAGATCAGGACCACCGGACCGAACGCGGCACCGAAACCGGCCCAAGCGTAGCTGACCAGACCCAGTACGCGGTTTTCCGGGTTAGCGGCCAACGCGATGGCGATCAGGGCAACCAGCAGCACCATGGCACGGCCGACCCAGACTAGCTCAACCTGGGAAGCGGTTTTGCGCAGGAAGGTTTTGTAGAAGTCTTCGGTCAGGGCGCTCGAACACACCAGCAATTGGCAGCTCAGGGTGCTCATCACCGCAGCCAGAATGGCCGACAGCAGGATACCGGCAACCCATGGGTTGAACAGGACTTTGGCCAGTTCGATGAATACGCGCTCCGGGTTTTCAGTCACAGGAGCGGCCAGTTCAGGGTGCGCCGCGAAGTAAGCAATACCGAAGAAACCTACCGCTACAGTGCCGCACAGGCACACGATCATCCAGGTCATGGCGATGCGACGGGCTTTAGCGATCGACTTGACCGAATCCGCCGCCATGAAGCGCGCCAGGATGTGCGGCTGGCCGAAGTAGCCCAGGCCCCAGCCCATCAGCGAGATGATGCCGATGAAGGTCGTGCCTTTTAACATGTCGAAGTTGCTTGGATCCTGCGCTTCGATCGCCAGGAACGTAGTGTCAACGCCACCGGTGGCCAGCAGCACGAAAATCGGCGTCAGCAACAGGGCGAAGATCATCAGGGTGGCTTGTACGGTGTCTGTCCAGCTGACTGCCAGGAAACCGCCGATGAAGGTGTAGGCAATTGTCGCAGCAGCACCGGCCCACAGCGCCGTCTCGTAGGGCATGCCGAAGGTGCTTTCAAACAGACGAGCGCCCGCCACGATGCCGGAAGCGCAGTAGATGGTGAAGAACACCAGGATCACGACGGCGGAGATGATTCGCAGCAGGCCGCTTTTGTCTTCGAAACGGCTGGAGAAGTAATCCGGCAGGGTTAGCGCATCACCGTTGTGTTCAGTCTGCACGCGCAGACGGCCGGCGACGAACAGCCAGTTCAGGTAAGCACCGATGACCAGACCGATGGCGATCCAGCCTTCGGAGAGACCGGACATGTAGATGGCGCCCGGCAGGCCCATCAACAACCAGCCGCTCATGTCGGAGGCGCCGGCGGACAATGCTGTCACGACGCTGCCCAGACTGCGACCGCCCAGAATGTAATCTGAAAGGTTGTTGGTGGAGCGATAGGCCATTAAGCCGATCAGCACCATTGCTGCGATGTAGATCACGAACGTGATCAGTGTTGGATTGCTTACGCTCATTAGGTTACGCCCTGGCTTTGTTTTTATGTAGCGGCGGCTGGTGAACCGCGCGCAAACGACGACGTTTGACAGACGGTCCTGGATCCCGCGCATTTATGACTGATGTTTCCCCAGGAAAGCCATCAGCCGGCACACCTGCCTTTTCTGACGGGTTGTACCTTGGGCGCGAATGCTATTCAACAAAGCAAATAAGGTGCAACCAGTTTCGCGCGAATAAGTTGCACCTAGTCGGTTTTATCCGGAAAAAACCTGTTTTTGCTCCCTTTTAGCGCAGTCTTGACGATTTACTAGAAGCAAAAGCACCAAGCAGGAGCGGTAAGTTCGTACCGGAATTGTTTTCCTGACGAGCTGCTTATAATTCCGACAAAAAAAGGGTTGCACCCGGTTGCACCTCGACGGTTGC
Organism: Pseudomonas sp. Ma2-10; assembly: GCF_054330215.1. Taxonomy (NCBI): domain Bacteria; kingdom Pseudomonadati; phylum Pseudomonadota; class Gammaproteobacteria; order Pseudomonadales; family Pseudomonadaceae; genus Pseudomonas; species Pseudomonas sp. Ma2-10. Next base: position 11,344 of record NZ_JBTEYL010000012.1, read on the forward strand.
GCGGCTAATCTTGCCGCCAGCTGATGCCACGCGGTCGTGGCAAACATGAGGATAAAAATATGGCTACCACCACCCTTGGGGTCAAACTTGACGACCCAACCCGCGAGCGCCTCAAGGCCGCCGCGACCTCGGTTGATCGAACGCCGCACTGGCTGATCAAGCAGGCAATTTTCAATTACCTGGAAAAACTCGAGGGTGGTGCAACCCTGACCGAGCTGAGCGGTTTGATCAGCAAAGACGCTGACGACGCTGGCGAAGTCCACGCTGACCCTGCGCACCAGTGCTTCCTGGAATTCGCTGAAAGCATCTTGCCGCAGTCGGTGCTGCGCGCCTCGATCACCGCCGCTTACCGTCGTCCTGAGCCGGAAGTCGTGCCGATGCTAATCGAGCAGGCTCGCCTGCCGGTTGCCATGGCCGAAGCCACCAACAAGCTGGCCGCTTCGATTGCCGAGAAGCTGCGCAATCAGAAGAGCGCCGGCGGCCGTGCAGGGATTGTTCAGGGCCTGTTGCAGGAATTTTCCCTGTCGTCCCAGGAAGGCGTGGCGCTGATGTGCCTGGCCGAAGCACTGTTGCGGATCCCGGACAAGGGCACCCGTGATGCGCTGATCCGCGACAAGATCAGCACCGGCAACTGGCACCCGCACTTGGGCAATAGCCCGTCGCTATTCGTCAACGCTGCCACCTGGGGCTTGCTGCTGACCGGCAAACTGGTCGCCACCCACAACGAAGCCGGCCTGACTTCGTCGTTGAGCCGCATCATCGGCAAGAGCGGTGAGCCGATGATCCGCAAGGGCGTCGACATGGCCATGCGCCTGATGGGCGAGCAATTCGTGACTGGCGAAACCATCGCCGAAGCCCTGGCCAACGCCAGCAAGTTCGAAGCCAAAGGCTTCCGCTATTCCTACGACATGCTGGGTGAAGCCGCACTCACCGAGCACGACGCCCAGAAGTACCTGGCCTCGTACGAACAAGCCATCCATTCGATTGGCAAAGCGTCCCACGGTCGTGGGATTTATGAAGGCCCGGGCATTTCGATCAAGCTGTCGGCCCTGCACCCGCGTTACAGCCGTGCCCAGTACGAGCGCGTGATGGAAGAGTTGTACCCGCGCCTGCTGTCGCTGACCCTGCTGGCCAAGCAATACGACATCGGTCTGAACATCGACGCCGAAGAAGCCGACCGCCTCGAGCTGTCGCTGGATCTGCTGGAGCGTCTGTGCTTCGAGCCGCAATTGACCGGCTGGAACGGCATCGGTTTCGTGATCCAGGCGTATCAAAAGCGTTGCCCGTACGTGATCGACTACGTGATCGACCTGGCTCGCCGCAGCCGTCATCGCCTGATGATCCGTCTGGTGAAAGGCGCGTACTGGGACAGCGAAATCAAGCGTGCTCAGGTCGAAGGCCTGGAAGGCTATCCGGTCTATACCCGCAAGGTGTACACCGACGTTTCCTACATCGCCTGCGCACGCAAACTGCTGTCGGTACCGGAAGTCATCTACCCGCAGTTCGCCACGCACAACGCCCACACCCTGTCGGCCATTTACCACATCGCCGGTCAGAACTATTACCCCGGCCAGTACGAGTTCCAATGCCTGCACGGCATGGGCGAACCACTGTACGAACAGGTTGTAGGTAAAGTTTCAGAAGGCAAGCTGAACCGTCCGTGCCGCGTGTACGCACCGGTCGGCACCCACGAAACGCTCTTGGCGTATCTGGTGCGTCGTCTGTTGGAAAACGGCGCGAACACCTCGTTCGTCAACCAGATCGCCGATCAGTCCATCTCGATTCAGGCGCTGGTGGCCGATCCAGTGGCCAGCATCGAGCAGATGGCGACGCTGGAAGGCGGCTTCGGCTTGCCACACCCGCGTATCCCGCTGCCGCGTGATCTTTATGGTGCCGAGCGCGCCAACTCCAGCGGCATCGACATGGCCAACGAACATCGTTTGGCTTCGCTGTCCTGCGCCTTGCTGTCCACCGCTCATAACCAATGGAAAGCCGCACCGATGCTCGGTTGCGCGTCCAGCACTGAAACCCCTGCGCCAGTCCTCAACCCGTCCGATCTGCGTGACGTGGTCGGCCATGTACAGGAAGCGACCGTCGACGACGTCGACAACGCGATCCAGTGCGCCCTGAATGCTGCGCCGATCTGGCAGGCCACTCCGCCCGCCGAACGTGCCGCGATTCTGGAACGTGCCGCCGATTTGATGGAAGGCGAAATCCAGCCGCTAATGGGCCTGCTGGCTCGCGAAGCCGGCAAGACCTTTGCCAACGCCATCGCCGAAGTGCGTGAAGCCGTGGACTTCCTGCGTTATTACGCGGTGCAGGCGCGCACCGATTTCACCAACGACGCCCATCGCCCATTGGGCCCAGTGGTGTGCATCAGCCCTTGGAACTTCCCGCTGGCCATCTTCAGTGGCCAGGTCGCTGCGGCACTGGCCGCCGGTAACCCGGTGCTGGCCAAGCCTGCGGAACAAACCCCGCTGGTAGCCGCTCAAGCCGTGCGCTTGCTGCTCGAAGCCGGGATTCCGGAAGGCGTGCTGCAACTGCTGCCGGGCCGCGGCGAAACCGTTGGCGCGCGTCTGGTCGGTGACGATCGGGTCAAAGGCGTGATGTTCACCGGTTCCACCGAAGTCGCTCGTTTGCTGCAACGCAACATCGCGGGTCGTCTGGACGCTCAAGGTCGCCCGATTCCACTGATCGCCGAAACCGGTGGCCAGAACGCAATGATCGTCGACTCCTCGGCACTGACCGAACAAGTTGTCATCGACGTGGTGTCGTCAGCCTTCGACAGCGCCGGTCAACGGTGCTCGGCTCTGCGTGTCTTGTGCTTGCAGGAAGATTCCGCCGACCGTGTCATCGAAATGCTCAAAGGTGCCATGGCTGAATGCCGTCTCGGTAACCCTGAGCGCCTGTCCGTGGACATCGGCCCGGTAATCGACGCCGAAGCCAAGGCGGGCATCGAGAAGCACATCCAGGGCATGCGCGACAAGGGTCGCAGCGTGTACCAGGTGGCCATTGCCAACACCGAAGAAGTCAAACGCGGCACCTTCGTGATGCCGACCCTGATCGAACTGGAAAGCTTCGATGAGCTGCAACGGGAGATCTTCGGTCCAGTGCTGCACGTGGTTCGCTACAAGCGCAAAGACATCGATCACCTGATCGGTCAGATCAACGCTTCCGGCTACGGCCTGACATTGGGCGTGCATACTCGCATCGACGAGACCATCGCCAAGGTGATCGACAACGTCAACGCCGGCAACGTCTACGTGAACCGCAACATTGTCGGTGCTGTGGTCGGCGTGCAGCCGTTCGGTGGTGAAGGCCTGTCGGGGACTGGCCCGAAGGCAGGTGGCCCGTTGTACCTGTACCGCCTGTTGTCGACGCGTCCTACCGATGCAATCGAACAATCCTTCGCTCGCGGTGATGCCATCGCGGCCCCGGATGTTCGTCTGCGTGATGCCATGAGCAAACCGCAGAAGGCGCTGCAAGCCTGGGCTGACAGCAACAAGTTTGCCGACCTGAGCACCCTGTGCACGCAGTTCGCGGCGCAATCGCAAAGCGGGATCACCCGTGTTCTGGCCGGCCCGACCGGCGAGCGCAACAGCTACGCCATCCTGCCCCGCGAACACGTGCTGTGCCTGGCGGAAGTCGAAGGCGATCTGCTGACGCAACTGGCAGCGGTACTGGCTGTAGGCGGCTCAGCGGTATGGCCGGAAGCTGAATTGACCAAGGCGTTGTTCGCACGTTTGCCGAAGGAAGTTCAGGCACGGATCAAGCTGGTTTCCGACTGGAATAAGGACGAAGTGCTGTTTGACGCGGTTCTGCATCACGGCCATTCCGATCAGTTGCGTGCGGTCTGCAAGCAAGTGGCCAAGCGTGCCGGTGCGATCGTTGGGGTTCATGGCTTGTCGCAAGGCGAAACCAACATTGCGCTGGAACGCCTGGTGATCGAGCGAGCGTTGAGCGTCAACACGGCGGCTGCAGGTGGTAATGCCAGCCTGATGACTATCGGCTAAACCGCAACAAGACCGGGCGTCCGCAATGGGTGCCCGGTATGCACAATCCCTTGTGGGAGCGAGCTTGCCCGCTCCCACATTAGTTGTTTTGGGTGCCTGGTAAGTCGCTGCGCTGATCTACCATCACGCTCATCAATCATCCTGTTCACCCCGCCCTCCGCATGCCTAGACTCGGCCCATTCCAAAAAGAAGGTAGGCCGCCATGTCTGAGACGTTGCTCAGTTCCCGTAATCTGGCTTTCGAGCTGTATGAAGTCCTCGATGCCGAAGGCCTGACTCAGCGTGAGCGTTTCGCCGAGCACAACCGCGAGACCTTCGACGCCGCCATCGGCACCGCTCGCCACATCGCCGAAAAGTTCTTCGCCCCGCACAATCGCAAGGGCGACGAGAACGAACCGCGCTACGAGAACGGTCAGGCGATTCTGATTCCGGAAGTGAAACCGGCGGTGGATGCCTTCCTTGAAGCCGGTTTCCTCAACGCCGCGCGCAGTTTCGATGCGGGCGGCATGCAACTTCCTACGCTGTTATCCCAAGCCTGCTTCGCACACTTTCAATCGGCCAACGCGGCGTCGACCTCTTATCCGTTCCTGACCATGGGCGCGGCGAACCTGATCGAAAGTTTCGGCACCGAGGAGCAGAAACAGCGCTTCCTGCAACCGATGATCGACGGACGCTTCTTCGGCACCATGGCGCTGACCGAACCGCATGCCGGCTCGTCGCTGTCGGATATTCGTACCCGCGCAGAGCCTGCGTCTGACGGCACCTATCGACTCAAGGGCAACAAGATTTTCATCTCTGGCGGTGATCACCCACTGTCGGAAAACATCGTGCACATGGTGCTGGCGAAATTGCCGGACGCACCGGCTGGTGTGAAAGGAATTTCGTTGTTCATCGTGCCCAAGTTTCTGGTCAACGAGGACGGCCGTCTGGGCAAGCGCAACGATGTACTGCTGGCCGGGCTGTTCCACAAAATGGGATGGCGCGGTACTACGTCCACCGCGCTGAACTTCGGCGACAACGGCGAGTGTGTCGGCTACCTCGTGGGCAAGCCTCATCACGGCTTGAGCTACATGTTCCAGATGATGAACGAGGCGCGGATAGGCGTCGGCATGGGCGCGGTGATGCTCGGTTATGCCGGGTATTTGTATTCTTTGGAATACGCCCGCGAGCGTCCGCAAGGTCGCGTGCCGGACAGCAAGGACCCGAATACCGCGCCGGTAGCGATCATTCAGCACGCCGACGTCAAACGCATGTTGCTGACCCAGAAAGCCTACGTCGAAGGCTCGTTCGACTTAGGGTTGTACGCGGCACGGTTGTTTGACGACACCACCACCCTTGAGACTGAAGCCGAGCGCAAACAGGCCCACGAACTGCTGGATTTGCTGACACCCATCATCAAATCCTGGCCGTCGGAGTTTTGCCTGAAGGCCAACGAACTGGCGATCCAGATACTCGGCGGCCATGGCTACACCCGCGAATACCCGGTGGAGCAGTATTACCGCGACAACCGCCTGAACCCGATTCACGAAGGGACTCACGGCATTCAATCGCTGGACTTATTGGGCCGTAAACTGGCACAGAACGGTGGTGCGGGGCTCAAGCAATTGATCCGTCTGATCGCCGATACCGCCGAACGCGCTCAAGCGTATGAATCGTTAACCGCGCTGCGTGAGCCGCTGGAAAAACTGGTGGCGCGTGTGCAATCGGTGACCATTGGTTTGCTGACGGATTTGGGCCAAGGCCAGGTTGCTAGCAGCCTGGCGAACTCGGCGCTGTACCTGAAAGTGTTCGGGCACACCGTGATTGGCTGGCGCTGGCTGGAGCAGGCGATTCGCGCTGAGGAAGGGCTGGCCAAAGGGAATGTGGCGGATGTGAGCTTCTATAGAGGCAAGCTGCAGGCGGCGCGGTATTTTCTGACATGGGAAGTGCCGGGTTGCCACCATGAATTGGCGATTCTTGAGGCTCGGGATGATGTGTGTCTGACGATGCGGGATGAATGGTTCTAAAGGGACGCAGAGCGTCCCAGGCCGCATTCCCACGCGAAGCGTGGGAATGATCATGTCAACCGAAAACTACCCATCTGTCGCGCCAGATCATCGGCCAACCGCTGTAACGTCTGACAGTCTTCACGGCACGCTCTGACCTCACCGGCGGTGGCATGGGCCAGATCGGAAATTCCCTGCACGTTCCGGTTAATTTCCTCCGTCACCGCCGACTGCTCTTCCGTCGCCGCCGCCACCTGATGGTTCATGTCGCTGATGCGCTCCACCTGGCCGGTAATCGCCGTCAAAGACGCCCCGGTCCGCTGGCTCGACTCGACACCCGTACCGGTCGCCGCTTGCCCGGAATGCATCGACGACACCGCGTTCTCCGCGCCTTGCTTGAGGCTGCCAATCATCTGCTGAATCTCATCGGTCGACGACTGCGTCCGTCGCGCCAACGTCCGCACCTCATCCGCGACTACCGCAAACCCACGCCCCATGTCCCCGGCCCGCGCCGCTTCGATAGCCGCGTTAAGCGCCAACAAGTTGGTCTGCTCGGAAATGCCGCGAATCACTGCCAGCACCTGATCGATGGATGCCACCTGATGGGCCAACTCACCCACCGCACTGGCAGCGAGGCCAATCTCATCGGACATGTTTTCAATATGCCGGATCGATCCGCCCACCACTTCCCGCGCCTGCATCGCCTCATCACGGGCAGTTTGTGAAGCCATCGCAGCGTTACCGGCATTCTGGGCAATTTCCTGCACGGTCAAGCCCATTTCGTGAACGGCGGTGGCGACCATGTCAGTCATTTCCTGCTGACGGCCGGAGCGTTCGGCCGTGTTGTCCACCACCCGCGCCACCTGGCCGACTGCCGTGCGTAAACGCTCGCTGGTGGTCAGTACTTCGCCGATCATGTCACGCTGGCTTTCCAGGAATCGATTGAAGCCGCGAGCCAGGTCACCCAGTTCATCGGCGCGACTGGAATCTAACCGGTGGGTCAAATCTCCACCACCGCTACCGATGGCTACCAGCGCTTCTGTTACCTGACGGATCGGCCGCACCAATCCACGGGCCAACAACACCACCAGCATCAGGCAAACCAGCGCCACCGCGAGGCCGATGCCGCTGCTCATCCACATCGCGCGGCGGGCTTCAGCATAGATCTGCGACTGTGGCACTTCGGCCACCAGGGTCCAGCCCAAGTCCCGCAATGGCAGGCTCAATGCCAGGAAATCTTCGCCTTCGCGTACAAAGCGGCTACTGGTGGCGGCTTTTTGAGCCATGGCCGCTTGCGCCGCCGAGGCACCGATCTGTTCGGCGAGTGTGCGCTTGCCACTGAACTGCGCTTGGGGGTGAACCTGGATCAAACCATCGGAACGCACGAGATAGACCTTGCCGCGCTCACCGAAGTTGAAGTTGTGGATCAGTTCCGACAGCTCTTTCATGCTCAGGCCTAGCCCGGCAACGCCCACGACTTTACCGGCCTGCTCGACTTTGAGGTCGATGAACAGCGCCAATTCTCCGGTCGCGGTGTCATTGTCGATATTAAGGGTGCGCGACTGGTTGCTGTCGAGGAACGCGTAGAACCAGGCGTCTTTGGGGTTGGAGCGGCTGAGGGTCCGGTCCAGGCCTTTTTCGGTGAAGTAGTGGTTTGAAGCGGTGCCGACGATCAGCGCGGTAAAGGCTTTGTGCTCGGCGCGGATGCCTTCCAGATAGGTCACGAAGGTGTTGGCCTGGTCACTGCTTTCGCCGCCGGCCAACCAGTCACGCACCATGCTATTGCTGGCGATGTCCTTGGCGGCGGTGAGGGGTTGAACGAGGATTCGCTCGATGTCGTTGCGTATCGCTTCGATGCTCGACGGTAGCGCTTGTTCGACCAGATAGCGCTCGGCGAGGCGGTTGACCACGAGGGTATAAATGCCAACCACGATCAGAATACTGACCAGCTGGGCGGTGCCCATGCTCAGGATCAACTGCCATTGAATACTGCGTCGCCAGAACTGCATGGAGCACCCCCAAAGAATAAGAGGCTGAAACACTGCAACAGCCGTGCCGATTGTATACAACGCAAGCGACAATTTATTCTTTGGTTGTGCGCAAAGCTGATCAGGCCTGATTGATCGTCTTGGCGATCACTTCAACCGTGGCGCTGACTTGCTCTTGGTAACGGTCGAGTTCCTGCTTGTGTTGTTTGCGCATTTCGATCTGCTGTGAGCAAAGATTCATCGCGGCCAGCACCAACAAGCGGTCACCGATCAGTGTCGGGTACTTCTTTTTGGTGTCGGCCAAGGCAGCCTTCAGCATTAACGCGGCGTCCAGCAGGGTTTGCTCTTCCCCGGCCGGCGCCTTGATCGAATAGTCCTCCCCCAGGATCGAGACGACGTTTACCCCTGCGGCGCCGTGATTCATGCGCTGACTGGGCCGGCGCTGACGCGCTCAACCAGGGCCTGAATGCGTGCAGCAGTGGCACCTTGTTTCTCTTCCTGTTCCATCAGGCTCAGCTGCAGGCTTTCGTTTTCATCCTTGGCCTGGGCCAGTTCTGCGCTCAGGGTTTGGTGGGTGCCGAGCAGGGCCTGGTTCTGTTGCACCAGGTCGCTGACCAGCTGTTCCAATTGGCTTAGGGATGCTTCCAACATTTGATTTTCCAGGCATTTTAAAAGGGCGCGTACGATAAAGAAAAGTCACCCCGGATGCCAGGGTTATACCGGCGCAAAGCCTTGATTTTCCTGACGAGCAACCTTTCTCGCGAACTGTAGAGACTGCGATTGGCGGATCTGGTTCCTGCACTTCGTCGCGGGGGCACTTATGCGACAAAAACGCGCAGAGCCTCAAGACTTTAGTCGTATGACCGATAAGTCCCCCATACAGCAGCCTCAGCTCCGCGCGGACGCGCTCATTTCGGTAAACACTATGTCCCTTCGTAATATGAATATCGCCCCTCGGGCGTTCCTCAGTTTTGCCCTGATCGGCGGCTTGATGATGGTTCTGGGGGTGTTTGCCTTGAATCAGATGAGCAAGATCCGCGGCGCCGCCGAGGACATCACGTCCAACAGCGTGCCGAGCATCAAAAGCCTCGACGAGTTCACGCAACTCACCTTGCGCCTGCGGGTGTTGTCTTACCGTTTGCTGGTGAACCGCGAGCCGAGCGTCCAGCAAAAGACCCTGGAGCTGCTGGACACTCGCAATCAGCAGATTCGCGCGGCTCAGGCGATTTACGAAAAACTGATCAGAACCCCGCAAGAGCGTTCGGTCTACGACCAGTACGTGCAGTTGCTCGGCCAGTACCGTCAGATAGAAGACCGGATGAAGGCTCTGTCGCGCAACAATCAGGTCGATGAATTGCGCACCCTGCTCAACACCGATCTGCTGACCAATTCCGAAGCGGTGAATGCCGTGTTGAGCCGCCTTCTGGAGATCAACACTCAGCAGACCCTCGACACCAATCAGCAAGCCGCCGACCAGTATTCATCGGCCTTCAACCTGGTGGTGACGCTGCTGATGATCGCCACCGGCCTGACGTTGTTGTGCGCTTGCTTACTGACCAACAGCATCACCAGGCCGATCGCCAACGCTCTGAGCGCCGCCGAAGAAATTGCCGAAGGCAACCTGACTCACCCGATCACCGTAGACGGTGAGGACGAAGCCGGCCGTTTGCTGTTAGCCATGTCGAAGATGCAGGAAAAACTGCGCGACACCCTGCAACGGATTTCCGGCTCCGCCACGCAACTGGCGTCCGCCGCTGAAGAGCTCAACAGCGTCACCGACGAAAGCGCCCGTGGCCTGACACAGCAGAACAACGAAATCGAACAGGCCGCCACCGCCGTCAATGAAATGACCAGCGCCGTGGAAGAAGTCGCGCGCAACGCGGTTAGCACCTCCGAAGCCTCGAAAAATGCCACCACCTCCGCCGGTGACGGCCGTGACCTGGTGCAGGAAACTGTCAGCGCCATCGAACGCATGAGCGCCGATGTGCAGAGCACCGCGACCCTGATCGGCGACCTGGCTAATGAGTCCCGTGACATCGGTAAAGTGCTGGACGTGATTCGCGGCCTGGCTGACCAGACCAACTTGCTGGCATTGAACGCAGCCATTGAAGCGGCCCGCGCCGGTGAGGCCGGTCGTGGTTTTGCCGTGGTAGCGGATGAAGTACGAGCCCTGGCGCATCGCACCCAGCAGTCGACCAGCGAAATCGAACGCATGATCGGCAGTATCCAGACCGGTACCGAACACGCGGTGGATTCGATGCGCAACAGCACCGAGCGGGCGGAATCGACCTTGAACATCGCCCGTGGTGCTGGCATGTCGCTGGACACTATTAATAGCGCCATCGTCGAAATCAACGAACGCAACCTGGTGATTGCCAGCGCTGCCGAAGAGCAGGCGCAGGTGGCCCGCGAAGTGGACCGCAATCTGGTGAACATTCGTGATCTGTCGGTGCAGTCGGCGACCGGGGCGAATCAGACGAGCGCTGCCAGCAATGAGTTGTCACGGCTGGCGCTGGACCTGAACAACATGGTTGGCCGGTTTAGTCTCTAAAGGACGATCGCTTCGCGTGGGAACGATCACAGCCCCTGCGTCTCCCCAACTGCAAAAGCTTTTTGACAGCATCACATTTCAACAGGTTAGAATCGCTGGCACGCAGACTGCATGGTCTGTTTGTGCCCGCCTTTAGCTTTCTGGAGTACTGCCTTTGAATGCGACGACCATCAACAGCCTGTTCTTGATCGGCGCGTTGCTGGTGGGTGCGAGCATTTTGGTGAGCTCACTTTCGTCCCGCCTCGGTATCCCGATTCTGGTGATCATCCTCGCGGTGGGCATGGCGGCCGGCGTCGACGGCGCCGGCATTATTTTCGATAACTACGCAACGGCTTATCTGGTCGGCAACCTCGCCCTGGCAGTCATCCTGCTCGACGGCGGCTTGCGCACCCGGGTTTCCAGCTTCCGCGTGGCGTTATGGCCAGCGCTGTCGCTAGCGACGGTCGGGGTGTTGATTACCACCGGGCTGACCGGCATGGCCGCCGCCTGGTTGTTCAATCTGAACCTGATTCAAGGCCTGCTGATCGGCGCTATCGTCGGCTCCACCGACGCCGCGGCGGTGTTCTCGCTGCTCGGCGGCAAAGGCCTGAACGAGCGGGTGTCCGCCAGCCTCGAGATCGAGTCCGGCAGCAACGACCCGATGGCGGTGTTCCTCACCGTGACCCTGATCGACATGCTCGCCAGCGGCCAGACCGGTCTGCACTGGAGCCTGTTGACCCACCTGCTGCGTGAGTTCGGTATCGGTGCCGTCATCGGCCTGGGCGGTGGCTGGGTCATGCTGCAACTGGTCAACCGTATCCACTTGGCCACCGGCCTTTATCCGATCCTGGTCATTGCTGGCGGATTGGTCGTGTTTGCCCTGACCAACACCTTGCACGGCAGCGGCTTTTTGGCGGTTTACCTGTGCGGCCTGGTCATCGGCAACCGCCCGGTGCGCAGCCGCCACGGCATGTTGCACATGCTCGATGGCATGGCCTGGCTGGCGCAAATCGGCATGTTCCTGGTACTGGGGCTGCTGGTAACGCCCCACGACTTGTTGCCGATTGCCCTGCCCGCTCTGGGTCTGGCGTTGTGGATGATTCTGTTTGCCCGGCCGTTGTCGGTGATCGTCGGCCTGCTGCCCTTCAAAGCGTTCCATGGGCGCGAGAAAGCGTTCATTTCCTGGGTCGGGTTACGCGGCGCGGTCCCGATCATTCTGGCGGTGTTCCCGCTGATGGCCGGCCTGCCCAACGCCCAGCTCTATTTCAACCTCGCCTTCTTTATCGTGCTGGTGTCGCTGCTGGTGCAGGGCACGAGCCTGCCGTGGGTGGCGAAGCTTTTGAAAGTGACTGTTCCGCCGGTGCCGGTGCCCATCTCCCGCGCAGCCCTGGAAGTGCACGTCACCAGCGAGTGGGAGCTGTTCGTTTATCGCCTCGGTGCCGAGAAATGGTGCATCGGCTCGCCCCTTCGTGAACTGAAAATGCCCGAAGGCACCCGGATTGCAGCACTGTTTCGTGGCCAGCAACTGCTCCATCCGTCGGGCAGTACGGTGCTCGAAGTCGACGATTTGCTGTGCGTAATCGGTCACGAACACAACCTTCCGGCCCTGGGAAAACTCTTCAGCCAGGCACCACAACGGGGTCTCGATTTGCGCTTCTTCGGCGACTTCGTACTCGAAGGAGACGCCCAGCTGGCCGCGGTTGCGGCGCTGTACGGGTTGAAAGTGGAAGGCATCGATCCGGACATGTCGCTCGGCCACTTCATTGCCCAGAAAGTAGGCGGTGCACCCGTAGTCGGTGACCAGGTGGAGTGGAACAACACCATCTGGACTGTCGCGGTCATGGAAGGGAACAAGATCGGCAAAGTGGGCGTCAGATTCCCCGAAGGAAGTCGCCCCGGTCCAGGCTTGTTCCTCTAAACTCCATACTTCGTCTCGTTTTAGATCGGTCTCTATGTCAACCCTGCGCACCTTTTTCGTTATGGCCCTGCTGGGCTTGAGTCTTGCTGTCGGTACATTGCAAGCGGCCGAACCGCCGTCCAGCGAAGCCGTGCAGGCGAGCCTGGATAAGATCGCCGACCGCAAACTGCCGGAAGCCGATCAGAAAGCCCTGCAGAGCCTCCTGCAAAACACGCTGACACAGCTCAACAACCAGCGTGATTACGAGCAGAAACTGGCCGATCTCAAGCAGAAACTGGCCAACGCCCCAAAGCAGAACATCGAGAACCAGCGAGAACTGGCCAAGCTCAAAGCCAGCAACGTGCTGCCAGTACCGCAGCGCTATGCCAAAGAGCCTATTCAACAACTGGAGCAAATGCTCACCGAGCGCTCCACCCAGCAAAGCGATCTACAGAAAGCTTTGTCTGACGCCAACAGTCTGGTGATTACTGCCCAGACCCGCCCCGAGCGCGCACAGGCCGAAATTTCCACCAGCCAGATACGCATCCAGCAGATCAACAACATCCTCAAGACGGGCAAGGAAGCCGGCAAGACCTTGACCTCAGAGCAACGCGACCTGCTCAACGCAGAGCTCGCGGCACTCAATGCCCTGATCCCGTTGCGTCGCCAAGAACTGGCTGGCAACAATCAACTGCAGGACCTGGGCAACAGCCAGCATGACTTGCTCTCGGAAAAATCCGACCGTCTGGATCAGGAAATCCAGGAGCTGCAAAACCTGATCAACCAGAAGCGCCTGGCCCAGTCCCAGGAGACCGTGACGCAGCAATCCATCGAAGCGCAGAAGTCCGGCGGCAGCAGCCTGCTGACGACGGAAAGCGCGGCCAACCTTAAGCTTTCTGACTACCTGCTCAAAAGTACTGACCGCCTCAACGAAGTCACCCAGCAGAACCTGCAGACCAAGCAGCAACTGGACAACGTGACCCAGAGCGACTCGGCGCTGGACGAGCAAATCAACGTGCTCAAGGGCAGCCTGCTGCTCTCCAAGATCCTTTACAAACAGAAACAGGCCCTGCCTCGCCTCAAGCTTGACCGTGACCTGGCCGACCAGATCGCCGACATTCGTCTCTATCAATTCGAAGTCAGCCAGCAACGGGAACTGCTCAGCAACCCGGCGACCTACGTCGACAATCTGCTGTCGACTCAGCCACCCGAGCAAGTCACCCCGCCATTGCGCAAGAGCCTGCTGGAACTGGCCTCGACCCGCGCCGACCTGCTGGAACGGCTGAACCGCGAACTCAGCGCGGTGCTCAACGAATCCATCACGTTGCAACTCAATCAGAAGCAACTGCTCAGCACCGCGCAAAGCCTGCGGGCGACCCTCGATGAGCAAATGTTCTGGATTCCCAGCAACAAACCGCTGGACCCGGAGTGGATGCGTGCCGTACCGAAGCGCCTGGAACGTCAGGTCACCACACTGCCGTGGGCTTCCAGCCTGAGCGAATTAAGTGATGGCCTGACCCAGCGGCCGCTGCTGTTCCTGCCCTTGGCGCTGTTGATCGGTGCCCTGCTGTGGCGGCGCAAAAACCTGTACGCCCGACTGAACAAAGTTCACCAGGACATCGGCCACTTCAAACGTGACAGTCAGTGGCACACACCGCAGGCAATCCTGATCAACATTCTGCTGGCAATGCCGATCGCCCTGGGGCTGGCCTTGTGTGGCCTGGCCTTGCAAATCGACGCCCGCGGACAGAACACGAATATGGGCGCGGCGTTGCTGCAAATGGCTCAGGCCTGGCTGGTGTTCTACACCGCCTACCGGACCCTCGCACCGGGCGGCGTGGCCGAACTGCATTTTCGCTGGGAAAAACCTCAGGTCGAATTCCTGCAAGGCTGGGTCCGTCGTCTCGGGCTGGTGGTCATGGCGTTGGTCGCGGTGGTGGCAGTCGCCGAGCTGCAACCCGCGGCCCTGGCCGATGACGTACTCGGCATGCCGGTGGTGCTGACCTGCTACGCGCTGATGGCCTGGTTGCTCGGCCGCCTGCTGATCAGCAGCCCGACTCACCAGAACGCTTCGCTGTTCCGCAAGGCCGTGGGGATGATGTTCACCGTCCTGCCTGTCGCGTTGTTCGTGGCGGTGTGCTTTGGCTACTACTACACCGCGCTGAAGCTCAGTGACCGGCTGATCAACACCCTTTACCTGCTGATGTTCTGGCTGGTGATCGAGGCCACCTTCGTGCGCGGCCTCAGCGTTGCGGCACGACGCCTGGCCTACCAGCGCGCCCTGGCCAAACGCCAGGCCGCGAAAGAGGCCGGTGACGGCGAAGCGGTGATCGAAGAGCCGACCCTGGATATCGAGAAGGTCAACGAACAGTCCCTGCGCCTGATCCGCCTGGCACTGCTTGGCGGTTTCATCGCGGCGTTGTACTGGGTCTGGTCGGACCTGATCTCGGTGTTTTCGTACCTGGATAACGTCACCCTCTACGAATACACCAGCGGCACCGGCGCCAACATGAGCATGGTGCCGATCAGCATTGGCGACATGCTCGGTGCGCTGATCATCATCGGCATCACCTTCGCCCTCGCACGCAACTTGCCGGGGCTGCTGGAAGTGTTGGTGCTGTCGAAGCTGGACCTGGCTCAGGGCAGTGCCTATGCCACCACCACCTTGCTGTCTTACGTGATCGCCGGCATCGGCTTCGTCTCGACCCTGTCGACACTCGGCGTGAGTTGGGACAAGTTGCAATGGCTGGTGGCAGCGCTGTCGGTGGGTCTCGGCTTCGGGATGCAGGAAATCTTCGCGAACTTCATCTCCGGGATCATGATCCTGTTCGAACGTCCGGTGCGGATTGGCGACACCATCACCATTGGTAACTTGTCCGGTACGGTGAGCAAGATCCGCATCCGCGCCACGACCATCACCGACTTCGACCGCAAGGACATCATCGTCCCGAACAAGACGTTCATTACAGGACAACTGATCAACTGGTCCCTGACCGACACCATCACCCGAGTGACCCTCAAGCTCGGTGTCGATTACGGCTCGGACCTGGACTTGGTCAAGGAACTGCTGCTCAGGGCCGCACGCGATAACCCGCGAGTGCTGAAAGACCCGGAGCCCCACGTGTTCTTCCTGAACTTCGGCGAAAGCACCCTCGACCACGAGTTGCGCATGCATGTTCGCGACCTCGGCGACCGTAACCCGGTGCTCGATGAGGTCAACCGCTTCATCAATCGCGAGTTCAAGAAACATCACATCAACATCTCGTTCCGGCAGTTGGAGGTTTACCTCAAGAATCTTCAGGGCCAAGAATACAAAATGGTACCCATCGAACCGGAAACCAAGAACATCGCACCCACGACCGATGGCAAACCGCTGCAAGAGCCGCCGGCCGCCAAGCTCGACTAAGCGGCTTATCCCTAGCAGAATGCTCGGACATTCTGCTGGAGATGGCCCTTGAAAGCCCTCGACGAACTGACTTTCGATAATCGCTTCGCCCGCCTGGGCGATACGTTTTCCACCCCCGTGCTGCCCGAGCCAATCGACAACCCGCGCCTGGTGGTAGCCAGCCCCGCCGCCATGGCGCTGCTCGATCTCGACCCTACCGTGGCCGAAACCCCGGAGTTCGCCGAACTGTTCAGCGGCCAAAAGCTCTGGGCTGACGCGATTCCGAGGGCGATGGTCTATTCAGGCCATCAGTTCGGTTCCTACAACCCACAGTTGGGCGATGGTCGCGGTTTGTTGCTGGGCGAGGTCTACAACGAAGCTGGCGAGCATTGGGACCTGCACCTCAAGGGGGCCGGCCAGACACCCTTTTCGCGCATGGGTGATGGGCGGGCGGTGCTGCGGTCCTCGATCCGCGAATTTCTCGCCTCCGAAGCCCTGCATGCCCTGAACATCCCGACTACCCGTGCACTGTGCGTGATCGGCTCCGACACGCCAGTGTGGCGCGAGAAGCAGGAACGGGCGGCCATGGTCCTGCGCATGGCGCCGAGCCATGTGCGTTTTGGGCATTTCGAATATTTCTACTACACCAAACGTCCCGAGAAGCAGAAAGAACTCGGCGACCACGTGCTGGCCATGCATTTCCCGGAATGCCTTGAACAGCCGGAACCGTACCTGGCGATGTTTCGCGAAATCGTCGAGCGCAATGCCGAACTGATCGCCAAATGGCAGGCTTATGGCTTCTGCCACGGCGTGATGAACACCGACAACATGTCGATCCTCGGCATTACCTTCGATTACGGCCCGTTCGCCTTCCTCGACGACTTCGATGCCCACTTCGTCTGCAACCACTCCGATGACCAGGGTCGGTACTCCTTCAGCAACCAGGTGCCGATCGGCCAGTGGAACCTCAGCGCCCTCGCCCAGGCCCTGACGCCGTTCATCAGTGTCCAAGCCCTGCGCGAAACCCTCGACCTGTACCTGCCGCTGTACCAGGCCCATTACCTGGACCTGATGCGCCGTCGCCTCGGCTTCACCACGGCCGAAGACGATGACCAGAAACTGCTGGAGCACCTGCTGCAACTGATGCAGGGCAGTGGCGTCGACTACAGCCTGTTCTTTCGCCGCTTGGGGGAAGAATCACCGGAACTGGCCGTCACCCGTTTGCGCGATGACTTCGTCGACATCAAAGGCTTCGATGCCTGGGGCGAGCTCTACATCGCTCGGGTGGCGCGTGAAGGCGAGGCTGATCAGGAACAACGCCGCAAACGAATGCATGCGGTCAATCCGCTGTACATCCTGCGTAATTACCTGGCGCAGAAAGCCATCGATGCGGCGGAGAGCGGCGACTATTCAGAGGTACGCCGGTTGCACGCGGTGCTGAGTAATCCGTTCGAGCAACAGCCGGGGATGGAGAGTTATGCCGAGCGACCGCCGGAGTGGGGCAAGCATTTGGAGATCAGTTGTTCGTCATAAAAGGCTCTGAAAAAGTGCTGCACATCACCTTAGATACAAGGTGATTTGCAGGGATGCCTGATTAACTGATGTAGGTGGCTGCATTAAGGAGCTCAGCGAAATGTTCCTGATATGTTTGTGCGTCGCCTATCTCAGAAGGGTTGTAAATTTCTTTCTGTACGAGCGCCATCTTTTCCTTTAGGGACACTCTGAAAAAGCCCCCGGTTTCTGGTGAAGTGAGGATTTGCGACAAGCACGTCGCGCCCGCGGACCTTTCACGGCTTGATAAAAGCAGTTTGCGACACCAGATCAGTTCTAGATTGCCCATTCATACAGAGCACGACTATGTCCGACCCACTCCTCATCCCCTGCCCCCACTGCAACGGCCTCAACCGCATCCCCGCCGAGCGCCTCAACGACCATCCAAAATGCGGCCGCTGCAAAGCCGAAGTTCTGCTGAATAAACCCTTCGAGTTGAAGCAAAGCGATTACGCCAGCCAGATCAAAGGTGATCTGCCGTTACTGGTGGACGTGTGGGCGGATTGGTGTGGGCCGTGCAAGTCGTTTGCCCCGGTGTTCGAACAGGCAGCGGTTCAATTGGCAGGCAAGTGTCGACTGGCCAAGCTGGACAGCGAGGCCAACCAGCCGTTGTCGGCGCAGCTGGGGATCCGTTCGATCCCGAGCCTGATTCTGTTCAAGAACGGCCGGGAAGTCGCGCGCCAGAGCGGTGCCTTCCCATTACCGCAGCTGATGAGCTGGTTGCGCAGCCAAGGGATCTGACGTCGAGTTGTCAGGCATTTTCCAGCAAGTTGTGCAGATCGACGAATTGCTGAGTCAGCTTATGACGTGGGTCGAGGTGAATCAGAGGCGTGTTGGCCTGGTGGGATTCACGCATGCGCACCGAACTGCCCAGGTACACCGGTAATACCGGCAGGCCTTCGGCGATAAGTTCGTCGAGAATTTGTTGGGGCAGACTGGCGCGAGCCTGGAACTGGTTGACGACGATACCTTCGACTTCCAGCCCTTCGTTATGGTCATCCTTCAATTCTTCGATCTCCGCCAACAGGCCGTACAGCGCCTGACGCGAAAAGCTGTCGCAGTCGAAGGGGATCAGCACACGATCAGCGGCAATCAATGCAGATACCGCGTAGAAATTCAACGCTGGCGGGGTATCGAGATAGATCCGGTCGTAATCGCTGTCCAGCTCCTCGAGCAATTTGCGCAGCTTGTTGATCTTGTGCTTGGCCTCAAGCTTGGGCTGCAAGTCAGCCAGCTCGGCAGTGGCAGTGATGACGTGGAGGTTGTCGAACGGGGTTTCGTAAATATCGACCTTGTTTTTCTTGGAGAACGGTCCAGAAGACAGGATCTGCTTGAAAAAATCAGCGATCCCCATCGGAATGTCATCACCGGTGAGCCCCGTCAGGTACTGAGTGGAGTTGGCCTGGGCATCGAGATCCACCAATAGGGTGCGATAGCCCTCGCTGGCACTGACCGCGGCCAGATTGCAGGCAATGCTGGATTTTCCTACGCCACCTTTCTGATTGAACACCACGCGCCGCATGTCAAAACCTCCGTGTATCAAAGAATGACCGAGTGTAGTAGTCCACGGCGCTGCTTAGCTACCTCGCCAGCATCGGGACTACACAGTCATCGGCAATCTCTCAATAAAAAAGCCACTAACTCTGCCGTTGACCACTGACAGAGCCGACAGACATACGCACCACGATGTGGATAATGGCCAAACGACAGCCATGCACGAACCAACCGGTATATTTCATTGAGCAAAATGTAACCATCATTTGCTACACGCCCGCCGCAACGGGATAATGCGCGCCACTCGGCGCTAAGCGCTACGTAAGGGAGTCCGCGTTTTTTGCGACTCACCGCGTCAAGGAAGCCCGCAGGGGCGGGATAAATGTCTGTGATCAATTTCAACATCGCCCAATGGCGCGCGTGGGCCCCTGGGCTCGAAAGCGTGGACGATTGGCAGGCCTGGAGCCGACAACCGGTCGTGCTTGCGAGCAGCGATGCAGCCCCCGACGTCTCGTTTCTGCCGGCCATGCAGCGCCGGCGACTCAGTCGCCTGGCGCGGATGACGTTCAGTGTCGGCTGGCCCTTGGCCGATGGCCGCCAGGACCTACCGTTGGTCTTTATTTCTCGCCACGGCGAAACCTCTCGCACCTTCGATATTCTCAGTGATCTGGCTGCCGATCAGCCGCTGTCGCCGACTCAATTCAGCCTGTCGGTGCACAACGCGATCATCGGCCTGTGGTCGATCATGCGCGGCGAAACCAGCGAAATGACGGCTCTCGCTGCAGCCGGCGATGGCCTTGAACACGGCATGCTAGAGGCCGCCGCTTTGATTTCCGAGGGCGCTCCCGCAGTACTGCTGATCGTCACCGAAGAGCAACCGCCCGAGCCCTACGCGACCTGGATCGACGACGTGCCGTTCCCTTACGCGGTCGGCCTGCTGATCACCCCCGGAAACGACTGGCAGTTGTCCCTGAACAGCGCCTCGGATGAATTGTCCAAAGCCCACTGGCCCCATGCCCTGAACCTATTGCGTACCCTGCTCGGCCAGCAGACAACCTGCCAACATGCCTGGAAAAATCGTGAATGGACCTGGCAACGCAACCTGTAACCGATAAAACCCGCGACGCCTATTACTGGCGCCTGCTGGCTACCGCCGCAAGCTTCACCCTGTTCGGGTTGGGCGGGCTGTGCCTGCGGCTTGTGGTTTTCCCGTTACTGAACTGCCTGCCCGGCGATGCCCGGACACACCGGCGGCGAGCGCGACATACCGTCGCCCGTCTGTTCTGGTTTTTTGTGCGATTCATGGCTCGCACCGGCGTGCTGACTTACGACATCCAGGGTGCCGAAAAACTCGGTCGAGCGGGGCAAATGATCATTGCCAATCACCCATCGCTGATTGATGTGGTGTTCCTGATCGGCCTGGTGCGACACGCCAACTGCGTGGTCAAGAAAAGCCTCTGGGAGAACCCTTTTACCCGAGGCCCGCTGCGCAGCATCGAATACATCAGCAACGACGGCAGCATGGACATGCTCGATGCCGCTGCCGACACACTGAAAAGCGGCCAGACCCTGATCATCTTTCCTGAAGGCACCCGCACTCAGCCCGGTCAGGCGCCAACCTTCCATCGGGGTGCGGCGGCAATCGCTCTGCGCGGTGCGAAAATCCTCACGCCGGTGATTATCAAGGTCAGCCCGACCACGTTAACCAAAGCCGAGCCCTGGTATCGGATCCCCAAACGCCGTGTGCACTTCAGTTTCCGTGTCGGGGCCGATATAGACCCACAAGCCTTCGCCGCGTGTGGCCCAGCTCCTCAGGCCTCGCGCAAGCTCAATGACTATTTGCATCATTACTATATTAAGGAGCTCGCCGAAGATGAGCGATCTACACCGTGAAATCAAAGAACTGATCATCGACGCCCTGGGCCTTGAAGACATCAGCGCACAAGACATCGGCGACGACCAGACGCTGTTCGGCGAAGGCTTGGGCCTGGATTCGGTAGACGCTCTGGAACTCGGCCTGGCGATCCAGAAAAAGTACGGCATCAAAATCGACGCCGACGCCAAAGACACCCGCAATCACTTCAGCAACGTGGCAAGCCTTGCGGCGTTCGTCACTGCAAAACAGGCAGCTTGAGACCGGACCATGCAAACTCGTGACGACATCTTCAACACCCTGCGCGATGCTCTGGTTGAACTCTTTGAGCTGGACCCCGAGCGCATAAGCCTCGAATCCAACCTGTATCAGGACCTGGAAATCGACAGCATTGACGCGGTCGACCTGATCGATCACATCAAACGCCAGACCGGCAAGAAAATCGCTGCCGAAGAGTTCAAATCGGTGCGTACCGTCAGCGACGTGGTCGAGGCGGTCTACCGTCTGGTTCAGCCGGCCGCATGAGCCGATTGATCGGCCTCGGCCTGCTGCTGGCGGGCCTGCTGTATCCCTTCGCGGTGTATTTCGGCATGGAACATTTCGCGCCGTGGCAGTTTGGTCTGCTGCTGGGCAGCCTGTGGCTGGCCCGGGCACTGCTCGGTACGCGCAAACCCGGCAGCTTGTGGATGGCAGTCACCGCGATTGCTTTTTGCCTGTTGCTGGCGTTGTTCGACAGCCCGCTGCTGCTGCGCTGGTACCCGGTGCTGATCAGCGCATTCATGCTCGCACTGTTTGGCCTGAGCTTGATCGTTGGTCCGCCGATCATCGAACGCCTGGCGCGTTTGCGCGAACCGCAACTACCGGCCAAGGCGATTGTTTATACCCGCCAGGTGACGATCGTCTGGTGCGTGTTTTTCTTCTTGAACGGATTGCTCGCCGCCGCCCTGACTCTCTGGGCGCCGCTAAGTTGGTGGATGTTGTACACCGGCCTGATTTCCTACGGATTGATGGGCCTGCTGTTTGCCATTGAATGGCTTATACGACAACGGGTACGAGGCCACCCATGAATTGGATAAAACTTGAGCATCTGTTGCTCAAGGCGCAACCGGAGCGTGCTGTGACGGCCGAACCGGCACTGAATCACGCACAGCTTTGCGAACAGGCATTAAGCCTCGCCGCAGGCCTGCAAGCCCAGGGCGTGCGGCGTATTGCCGTGCACCTTGAGGACGCCGCTGACCTGGCAATTGCCCTGTTGGGTGCCTGGCGCGCCGGGGTCAGCGTGCTGCTGCCCGCAGACCTGCAAGCCCAGACTCGCCAGCGCTGGTCGACCGAAGTCGATCTGTGGCTGACCGATCAAGCTGATGATGCGCAACTGAGCGATTATCGGCATCCGCCGTTGATGGCCGCCGTGCTGGACCTGGATTGCTGTTCGTTGAGCCTGTGCACGTCCGGCTCCAGTGGCGAACCCAAGCGCATCGATAAAACCCTGCGCCAACTGGCCAATGAAGTCCAAGCGCTGGAGCAACTCTGGGGGGCCGATCTTGGCGCGGCTTGCATCATCGGCAGCGTCGCCACTCAACATATTTATGGATTGTTGTTTCGAGTGCTGTGGCCGCTGTGCGCCGGGCGCACGTTTGTGCGCAAGCAGCTGGCATTCCCTGAAGACCTGCAGCGCGCCAGCCGCGAACACCCGGTGTTCGCCTGGGTCGCCAGCCCGGCGCTGCTCAAGCGCATGGGCGACAACCTCGACTGGCCCGCTTTAAGTGCGGTTCGCCGGGTATTTTCCTCCGGTGGTGCCTTGCCGGCCGAGGCCGCACAAAGCCTTCAGCAACGCCTGCAGCAATGGCCGACAGAAATCCTCGGCAGCTCGGAAACCGGCGGTATCGCCTGGCGTCAAGGCCACGCACTCTGGCAGCCCTTTGCTGACATCGAGTTGAGCCAGGACAGCGACGGCGCCCTGCTCATTGCATCGCCGTACTTGCCTCCCGGGCATATCGAACACACCGCGGATGCCGCGCAAATCGCTGCCGATGGCCGGTTCGAACTGCTCGGACGACTGGACCGGATCGTCAAACTGGAAGAAAAACGTATCTCGCTACCGATGTTGGAACAGGCACTCGTCGCCCACGACTGGGTCGCCGAAGCGCGTCTTGGCGTGGTTCAGGAAAACCGCGCTTCGTTGGGTGCGTTGCTGGTGCTGACCGAATCAGGCCTGTATGCGTTGCGCAATCAGGGGCGGCGCACCCTCACGCAAGAATTGCGTCAGCATTTGAGCCAGCATTGCGAGGCCCTGGCGTTGCCACGACGCTGGCGCCTGCTGCGGCAACTGCCGCTGAATGCCCAGGGCAAACTGCCCCAGGCCACCGTTGAAGCCCTGCTGCTGGCGCCGCGTCCAAAGACGCCGGAAGTGCTGGATCAGGTCGAAGTCGACGGCGAGTGGAGCCTGCAACTGGTGGTTCCCCACGACCTCGCCTACTTCAGCGGCCACTTTCCTCGGGCGCCGGTATTGCCCGGTGTGGTGCAAGTGGAGTGGGCGCTCACACTGGGCCAGCAATTGATGAATCTGCCGGCAAAATTCGCCGGCATGGAAGTGCTGAAATTCCAGCAACTGGTACGCCCCGGCGATGAAGTCCAACTGCACCTGCGCTTTGATCCGACGCGCAGCAAGTTGTATTTCGCCTATCGCAACCAGACCGCGACCTGCTCCAGTGGGCGGATCTTGCTGGAGGCGGCAGACGATGCATAACCCCTGCGCCGTAATTCCGGTGTACAACCACGAAACCGCCATCACCACGGTGGTTGATGCGCTGCTCGCCAGCAGCCTGCCCTGCATTTTGGTGGACGATGCCAGCAGCCCGGCCTGTGCAAAGGTGCTTGATCAACTGACCCAGCGCGACAAAGTGTTCCTGATCCGGCTAGGCGCCAACCAGGGCAAGGGGGGTGCGGTCATGACCGGTTTTCGCGAAGCCTCGCGCCTGGGCTTCAGCCATGCCTTGCAAGTGGACGCCGACGGTCAACACGATCTGCAAGACGTCCAGACCTTCATCGAACTGTCACGCGCCCACCCCGAGGCGGTGATCTGCGGCTATCCGCGATACGACGCCAGCGTGCCGAAAGGCCGTTTGTACGCCCGTTACCTGACTCACGTCATGGTCTGGATCAACACCCTGTCGTTGCAGATTCGCGATTCCATGTGTGGCTTCCGCGTCTATCCGTTACCACCGACCCTGGCGCTGATCGAATCGGCGAAGATTGGCAAGCGCATGGACTTCGACTCGGACATTCTCGTACGGCTGGCCTGGCGCAACCTCCCCATGCAATGGCTGCAAACCAACGTCCACTACCCGCTGGATGGCGTCTCGCATTTCCGCCTGTTCCACGACAACGTGCTGATTACGAGCATGCACACCCGGTTGTTCTTCGGCATGTTGCTGCGGGCGCCAGTGATGCTCTGGCGACGGTGGCGAGCATGAGCGCAGACAAAAAACACTGGGCTGACCGTCAGGAACGCGGCAGTTTCTGGCTGATGAAACTCACCGCATTCGGCGCCAAAGTACTCGGTCGCAGGGTGTTGAGCCCGCTGTTGTACGGCATCGTTCTGTACTTTTTCCTGTTCGGACGCAGCGCCCGTCACAGCGCCTGGCAATACCAGCAGCGGCTCGCTGACTGGAGTGGCCGGCATGAACTGCGCCCGACCCATTGGCGAGTCTTCGGCCAGTTCATGGCCTTCGCCGATTCCATGCTCGACAAACTCGACGTATGGAACGGCAAGTTGCGCATCGAGCAGATCGAAATCATCGACCCGGCCTTGCTGCGCAATCAACTGCGCGGCAGCCGCGGGCAGATGCTGGTGGGTGCGCACTTGGGCAATCTCGAGGTCTGCCGTGCACTGGCGGAAATCGGTGAAAAAGTCACGATGAACGTGCTGGTACACACCAAGCACGCCGAACAATTCAATCGTTTGCTCGGCGAAGCCGGCGCGACCAATTTGCAGCTGATTCAAGTCAGCGAATTGGACCCGCTGATCATGCTGCAACTCCATGAGCGCCTGGAGCGCGGCGAGTGGCTGGCGATTGCCGGCGACCGCGTGCCACTGCATGGCGGGCGCAGCGTGACGGTGGACTTCCTCGGCCATCAAGCCGCGTTCCCTCAGGGCCCCTGGTTGCTGGCCGGTCTGCTGAAATGCCCGATCAACCTGATGCTGTGCCTGAAAAAACCGACGGGTGACTATCGACTGACCCTCGAACCATTCGCCGAGGCCGTGGTGTGGAAGCGCAGCGACCGTGAGCAGGTCATTCATCAGTGGGCCTCCCGCTATGCCAAACGCCTGGGTCACTATTGCCTTGAAGCGCCCCAACAATGGTTCAACTTTTACCCTTTCTGGAAGACCGATGACGACGCCAACGCTTGAGCCGGTAACCTTCGGCGAACTCCCTTTGCGCATCGAAGACGTACTGGCCCTGGCCAACCGTCAGGTGCCGACGCAGTTGCAAGACGACCCGGCGTACCGCGAGCGTATCGCCAAGGGTGCGCGATTCCTCGACTCCCTGCTGGACAAGGAAGGCGTGATCTACGGCGTGACCACCGGCTACGGCGATTCCTGCGTGGTCGCGGTGCCGCTGCATCACGTCGAGGCGTTGCCCCGTCATCTGTACACGTTCCACGGCTGCGGCCTGGGCAAGCTGCTCGACGCACAGGCCACTCGCGCGGTATTGGCGGCGCGTTTGCAGTCGCTGTGCCACGGCGTGTCCGGGGTGCGCGTGGAACTGCTGGAACGCCTGCAAGCCTTCCTCGAACACGACATTCTGCCGCTGATCCCGGAAGAGGGCTCGGTGGGTGCCAGCGGTGATTTGACGCCGCTGTCCTATGTCGCCGCAACACTGTCCGGTGAACGCGAAGTGATGTTCCGGGGTGAGCCCCGCCAAGCCGCCGATGTGCATCGCGAACTCGGCTGGACGCCGCTGGTGCTGCGTCCCAAAGAAGCCCTGGCATTGATGAACGGCACCGCCGTCATGACCGGCCTCGCCTGCCTGGCCTATGCCCGCGCCGATTACCTGCTGCAACTGGCCACGCGCATCACCGCGTTGAACGTGGTCGCACTGCAAGGCAACCCCGAGCACTTCGACGAACGCCTGTTCGCCACCAAACCGCATCCGGGGCAGATGCAAGTCGCCGCGTGGCTGCGCAAGGATCTGGCGATCGACGCGCCGACCGCGCCGTTGCATCGCCTGCAAGACCGTTATTCCCTGCGTTGCGCCCCCCATGTCCTCGGCGTATTGGCCGACAGCCTGAACTGGCTGCGCTCATTCATCGAGATCGAACTCAACAGCGCCAACGACAACCCGATTATCGACGCCGAAGCCGAACGCGTGCTGCACGGCGGGCACTTCTACGGCGGCCACATTGCGTTCGCCATGGACAGCCTCAAGAACCTGGTGGCCAACGTCGCCGACCTGCTCGACCGTCAACTCGCCCTGCTGGTGGACGAGCGCTACAACCACGGCTTGCCGAGCAACCTGTCCGGCGCCACCGCTGACCGTGCGATGCTCAATCACGGCTTCAAGGCCGTGCAGATCGGCACCAGCGCCTGGACCGCCGAAGCGCTGAAAAACACCATGCCGGCCAGCGTCTTCTCGCGCTCCACCGAGTGCCACAACCAGGACAAAGTGAGCATGGGCACCATCGCCGCCCGCGATGCGATCCGTGTACTGGAACTGACCGAACAGGTCGCCGCAGCCACCCTGCTGGCCGCCAACCAAGGCGTCTGGCTGCGCAGCAAGGCCGAGGATGCCCGCCCATTGCCGCCAGCCCTGGCCGCCATGCACGAGGAGTTGGCCAAGGACTTCCCGCCGGTCATCGAAGACCGCGCGCTGGAAGGCGAGTTGCGTCTGTGCCTGAAGCGAATTGCCGAACAACACTGGAGGCTGCATGCGTAGCAAGGGAGTGCTTCACACCGATACGGAAATCCTCGTGCCGTTCTTTGATGTCGACACCATGAACGTCGTCTGGCACGGCCATTACATCAAATACCTGGAAATCGCCCGCTGCGCGCTGCTGGACAGAATCGGCCACAACTACACCGCCATGGTCGAGTCGGGCTACGCCTGGCCGGTGATCGATCTGCAATTGCGCTATGTGCGCGGCGCCGTGTTTGGTCAGAAGCTGAACGTGCGGGCGAATCTGGTGGAGTGGGAAAACCGTCTGAAAATCAATTACCTGATCAGCGATCTGCAAACCGGCGAACGCTTGACCCGCGCCAGTTCCGTGCAGGTCGCCGTCGACATGAGCAGCCGTGAAATGTTGTTGGCCTCACCCAAGGTCTTCACCGACGCTGTTGAAAGGATGCTCGCATGACCCCGTTCTTCAAATGCCTCGGCGCGTTGGCGCTGCTCGGGTTGTCATCGATCGCCAACGCCTTCGATCTGCAACAGCTCAGCGATCAACTGGCCAAACCCGACGTCATCCACGGCAGTTTCATCCAGGAAAAACACCTGCGCGCCCTGCCCCAGCCGTTGACTAGCAAGGGCACCTTCGTCCTGGCTAAAAACCACGGTTTGCTCTGGCTGCTGAAAACCCCGCTGCAACAGGATTACCGCATCAGCGACAAAGGCATTGCCCGGCGTGACGCCAACGGTTGGCAAATGCTGCCGAGCAAGAGTGCCGGCGCCGAACAGAACCGTTTGTTCCTCGCCGTACTGCAAGGCGACAGCAGCGGGCTGCAACGGGATTTCGAGCTTTCGCTGAGCGGTGACGCACAGCACTGGAAGCTGACGCTGACCCCGCGGTCCATGCTGCTCAAGCAAGTGTTCACTCAGATCAACATTGCCGGCAGTGAACTGGTGCACAGCATCGAGCTGCTCGAAACCCAGGGTGACAGCACGCTTTTGCGCATGCAGGACAGCACCCGCTTCCAACCGTTGAGCGATGCGGAGCAACATGATTTTGCCGAGTGAACGGAGGCTACCACGGCTATTTCTGATCCTGCTGCTGGCGATGCTCGCACTCGCCGGTTGGCAATGGCGTGACGGCGCCCCGCTGTCGGCCAACCTGATGGAATTGGTGCCAGGCACGGCGCCGGACGCGCTGGAACTGCGCGCCGAACAACGCATGCAAGAACCGCTGAACCGAGAAATGCTGGTGCTGGTCGGTCACACCGATCGCCAACAAGCGGTCGCGATGGCGCAGAAACTGGGAGAGCAATGGCAGGCGAGCGGCGTGTTCGAAAAGGTCCAATGGAACCTGCAAGCCGACTTGCCGGCGCTGCGCACTCAGTTGCTCAATGGCCGACTGGCAATGCTTTCAGCGGCTGATCGGCAGCAATTGATCGAGCATCCCGACGCGTTTATCCAGCAGCGAGTGCAAGCGCTGTTCGACCCCTTCACCGGTTTCAGTCTGGTGCCGAGCCAGGATGACTGGCTGGGCCTGACCGGACGCATCCAGAACAGCCAGCCGCAGCACGGTTCGGTGCAACTGGACATCGGCAGCGGTGCGCTGGTCGCCGATGCCGACGGCAAGAGTTGGGTGCTGCTGCGCTCGCGCACCACGGGCAACGCCTTCGACATGAACCTGCCGCTGCAAGTGGCCGACCTGCTCCAGCACAGCCGTGAAGAAGCGGCCCAGGCAAATGTTCAATTGCTCGCCGCCAGCGGCTTGCTCTATGCGGCCAGTGGGCAAAAGCAAGCCACCCGGGAAATGACCTGGGTCGGTGGCGGCGCCATGGCGGGCATTCTATTGCTGTTGCTGTTGGCCTTCCGACACTGGCGGGTGTTGCTGGCCTTCGTCCCGGTGCTGGTCGGCATGCTCTTCGGTGCGGTGGCCTGCGTGGCACTGTTCGGCCATATGCACGTGATGACGTTGGTGCTCGGTTCGAGCCTGATCGGCGTGGCGGTCGATTACCCGCTGCATTACCTGTCCAAGAGTTGGAGCCTGAAACCCTGGCACAGTTGGCCGGCCCTGCGCCTGACGTTGCCGGGCCTGACGCTGAGCCTGATCACCAGTTGCATCGGTTACCTGGCCCTGGCCTGGACACCGTTCCCGGCGCTGACCCAGATCGCCGTGTTCTCTGCCGCCGGTCTGCTCGGTGCTTATTTGTCCGCGGTGTGCCTGCTGCCGGCACTGCTCAAAGGCACAGACCTGCGTCCAGCGCAGTGGCCGCTGCGGGTGTCCGAGTATTTGCTGGGGCGCCGTGAAGCGTTGCTCAAACTCGCGAGTACGCCGGTGCTACTGGCGCTGCTGATTGCCTTTTGTGTGGGCGGTCTGTTGCAACTCGACACCAAAAACGACATTCGCCAATGGGTCGGCGCACCGCAGCAACTGACTGACGAAGCACAAACCATTGCACGCATCACTGGCTATCAACCCACCAGCCAGTTCTTCCTGGTGCGCGCGGCCAACCAGCAGCAATTGCTGGAACGCCAAACCTCGCTGAGCGAGCGGCTGGATCAGTTGGTCAACCTGGAAAAACTCCAGGGTTATCTGTCGCTCAATCAATTGGTCAGCCAACCCACCGAACAGCGGCAAGTGCGCGCAGCCTTGAACAAATTGCCGCAGTTCTGGCAGCCGCTGCTCGATGTCGGCGTGCCGGCTGAGGCGCTGCAAGCAGAGCTCACAAAATTGCAGGCACTGCCCACCGAAGACATCGACGCGGCGCTGATCGGTCCATTGGCGGAACCCTATCGCGCGCTGTGGCTGGGACCCACCGATGACGGCGTAGCGGCGATGGTCAGTCTGCAAGGCCTGAACAACCCCTCTCTGCTGCGCGTTCAGACGCTGGATTTGCCGGGCGTGGAACTGGTGGATCGCCTCGGTGAGTTGAGCAAAGTGTTCGCCGCCACTCAGGTCAGTGCCGCCGAGTTGAAACTCGCTTCCTGTGTGCTGATCGTGCTGGTGTTGATCCTGCCGTTCGGCTTCGGCGGCGCGCTGCGAATCGTCACCCTGCCGCTGCTGGCCGCGCTGTGCAGCCTGGCCAGTCTCGGCTGGCTGGGCCAACCGTTGACACTGTTCAGCCTGTTCGGCCTGCTGCTGGTGACGGCCATCAGTGTCGATTACGCGATCCTCATGCGCGAACAGGTCGGCGGTGCGGCTGTGAGCCTGCTGGGCACCTTGCTGGCGGCGCTGACCACGTGGCTGTCGTTCGGTTTGCTGGCGGTGTCCAGCACGCCGGCGGTAAGCAACTTCGGTCTGTCGGTGACCCTGGGGCTGGCCTTCAGCTTCATTCTTGCGCCGTGGGCCGGACGCCAGGTTCACGCCGCCCCGGTCACGGAGTCGGCAACATGATGATCGCCTTGTTCTGGGTCATGGCCCTGGCGCTGTTCGCCGTGGCCAGCCTCGGCTGGGCCGGCGCCTCGTTTGAAGGCGCCAGTCGCTGGTGGGAAAGCGTCTTGCTGAATATTCGTGGTTTGAGCGAGATCGTCTTTCTCAACCTGCTGCTGCAACAACAACTCATCAGCCCGGCGCTGTACTTCGCGCTGATGGTGATGGGCCTGATTGCGACATTGCGGCCGGCACTCGCCGGCATGCACCGCCGCCCTTTGAACATCGCCGTCCCGGCAAGGAGCCTCCGTGCCAACAGTTGAAATGGAACATCGCCAGGTCGTGGTTATCGGTGCAGGTCCATCGGGCGCCATCGCCGCTGCGCTGCTCAAGCGCAAAGGTCACGACGTATTGATGATCGAACGCCAGCATTTCCCAAGGTTTTCCATCGGTGAAAGCCTGCTGTCCCACTGCCTGGATTTCGTCGAAGAAGCCGGCATGCTCGAGGCGGTAAATGCCGCCGGATTCCAGTTAAAAAACGGTGCAGCATTCGCCTGGGGCGAGCAATACAGCGCCTTTGATTTCGGCGAGACGTTCAGCAACGGCAAACCGACCACTTTCCAGGTCCAACGTGCCGACTTCGACAAGCTGTTGGCCGATCAGGCCGCGCTGCAAGGCGTCGACGTTCGTTACGGCGAAGCCATCGTCAGCGTCGATTTCACCCTGCCCAAACCGCAGCTCGACGTGCTTCGCGAAGACGGTAGCCAGTACCGCGTCGAAGCCGATTTCGTGCTCGATGCCAGCGGCTACGGGCGAGTGTTGCCGCGCTTGCTCGACCTTGAAGCGCCGTCGGATTTCCCGGTGCGCCAGGCCGTGTTCACCCACGTCGAAGACCACATCGACAGCCCGGCCTTCGAGCGGGAAAAAATCCTCATCACCACCCATCCGATCCACCGCGATATCTGGTTCTGGACCATCCCGTTCAGCAACGGCCGTTGCTCGGTGGGCGTGGTCGCGGCAGCCGGACACTTCGACGGTCGAATGGAAAATCTGGACGAGTGCCTGCGAGGGTTTATCGCGCAAACCCCAAGCCTGGCCAGAGTGCTGAACAACGCCGTTTGGGATACGCCTGCGAGAACCATCGGCGGCTACTCGGCCAACGTCAAAACCCTCCACGGGCCAGGCTTTGCCCTGCTTGGCAACGCGGCGGAATTCCTCGACCCGGTGTTCTCCTCCGGCGTGACCATCGCCATGCGCTCGGCGAGCATGGCCGCCGGGGTTCTGCATCGCCAACTGCAAGGCGAAAGTGTCGATTGGCAGACTGAGTTCGCCATCCCGCTCAAGCGCGGTGTCGACACGTTCCGGTGCTACGTCGAAGGCTGGTACACCGGGACGTTCCAGGATGTGATTTACCATGAGGGCGGCTCGCCCGATATTCGCCGCATGATCAGCTCGATCCTGGCCGGGTATGCCTGGGACGAGCGTAATCCGTTCGTCGCCGAACCCAAGCGCCGGCTGCGGATGCTCTCGGAGCTCTGTGCAAGGGACGCCACATGAGCTACTTGAGCGACACCTACGTCGAAGAAACCCGTTTCGGTGTCTGGTTCCTGCGCAGCCACACCTGGCAGCACCATGTTCTGCGAGTGGCAATCACCGATCTGCGCAGCCTGTTCAGCGAAACACCGCCGAGCAACCCGGTGCTGCTGGATGCCGGTTGCGGTCAGGGCAAGTCATTCCAGTACCTGCGCCAGACCTTTGCGCCACAGCGCCTGATCGGTCTGGACGCCGACCCTCGCAGCCTGACCCTGGCCGGCGAGGAAGCCGTCCGCCAGGGCATGGAAGTGGAATTGATCGGCAGCGACTGCGCGAGCATCAACGTCCCGGACGCCAGCGTCGATCTGCTGTTCTGTCACCAGACCTTCCATCATCTGGTGCAGCAGGAACAGGCACTGGCCGAGTTCAACCGCGTGCTCAAGCCCGGTGGCTATCTGCTGTTCGCCGAATCCACCGAGGCTTACATTGATACTTGGGTGATCCGCTGGTTGTTCCGCCATCCGATGCACGTGCAAAAGAGCGCCGCCGGGTACCTGGACATGATTCGCCAGCAGGGTTTCGAACTCGGCCCGCAAAACGTGTCTTATCCATACTTGTGGTGGAGCCGTGCCAAGGATTTCGGTCTGCTTGAACGCTTGGGTCTGCGCCGGCCAAAGCCCTTTGGCCAACGGGAAGAAACCCTGGTCAATGTGGTCGCGCGCAAACCCCTTGAAAGGTGTGTTTGATGATCCGTTTTCTGCTTTTGGGTTGTGTCCTGTTGCTGAGCGCCTGTGCCAGCCGGGCGCCGCTGCCCGAGCACACCCCGAACCTGTCGTTGCCGCTGCAATTGCACATCCAGCGTCTGGTGGCCGACCAACGGCAGGACTGGGTATTGGTGATCCAGCGTGAAGGCCCTGGCATTCGCTGGTCGATGATGGACTTGCTGGGCATTCCCCAGGCACGCCAGAAACTGGTCGATGGCGAGTGGCAGGCTGACGGTCTGCTGCCGCCCAACCCGCAAGCGCGAGAGCTGTTCGCCGCGCTGCTGTTTGCGCTCACCCCCAAAGAAGAACTGTCGGGCAACTATCCCGCCGCGTGGCAGCATGGCTCGCTACGGTCCTTGCCAGCGCACTGGGAAGTCCGCTACTCACAACCCATGAGCTTTGAATTGAACCTGCCCAAAGGCCCGAAATATCAAGTCACGCCGCTCAGCGGGGACGCACCATGACGGCCTATCTGAATGCCCTCGGGGTGATCTGCGCCCTGGGCCGTAACAAGTCCGAAGTCGCTCGCAACCTGTTTGCCGGTGACTGTTCAGGCATGCGCAATGAGGCCGGCTGGGTGGCGAAACGGACGCTGCCCGTGGCCGCGGTCCAAGGCGAACTGGCGCCGATCCCGGCTGAGCTTGCGTCGCATAGCACCCGCAATAATCAATTACTGCTGGAAGCCGCGTTGCAAATTCGCGACGACATCGACCAGGTAATCCAGACCTACGGCCGCGACCGCATCGGTATCGTTCTGGGCACCAGCACCTCGGGCATCGACGAAGCCAGTCGCGGCCTGGCCCATTACCTCCGCGAGCATCAGTTCCCGGCCGATTATGACTACCAGCAACAGGAACTCGGCGCCCCGGCGAACTTCCTCGCCGACTGGCTGCAATTGAGCGGCCCGGCCTATGTGATTTCCACGGCCTGCACGTCCAGTGCCCGAGCGTTGATGAGCGCTCAGCGACTGCTGGACCTGGGCTTGTGCGACGCCGTGTTGTGCGGCGGCGTCGACAGCCTGTGCAAGTTGACCCTCAATGGGTTCTCGGCGCTGGAAGCGGTGTCTGAACAACGCTGCAACCCGTTTTCGGTGAACCGTAACGGCATTAACATTGGCGAAGCGGCGGTGCTGTTTTTGATGAGCAAAAATGTCGGCGACAGCCCGCCAATTGCCCTGCTCGGCAGTGGCGCCAGCTCCGATGCGCATCATATTTCCGCACCGGAACCCAGCGGCCGCGGCGCCCTGCAAGCGATGCGCAAAGCCTTGAGCCGAGCACAACTGCAACCGCAACAGATCGATTACCTGAACCTGCACGGCACCGCCACCCAGCACAACGACGCCATGGAAAGCCTGGCGGTGGCGACGTTGTTCCCGGCGGGTGTGCCGTGTTCGTCGACCAAACCCATGACCGGCCACACCCTCGGTGCGGCCGGCGCTCTGGAAGCGGCGTTCTGCTGGTTGAGCCTGAGTGCAGGCAACCGCGAGCACGCCCTGGCGCCTCACGTCTGGGACGGCCAACCGGACCCCGAATTGCCAGCCCTGAATTGGGTGACCCCGGCCAATCGCCTGACGTCCATTGCACCTCGCTATCTGATGAGCAATTCGTTTGCCTTCGGTGGTAACAACGTCAGCCTGATTATCGGAGACGCCCCATGATTGACTGGCCGATCGCCGAACTGCTGCCGCACGCTGGCGACATGATCTTCATCGAGCAGGTCCTGTCGTTCGATGACGAGCAGATTCACACCCGTCTCACGGTCAAACCCGATGGCCTGTTCAACCGCCCGGACGGCAGCCTGCCAGCCTGGGTCGGCATCGAACTGATGGCCCAGAGCGTCGCCGCCTACGCCGGTTGCCATGCGCGCCAGCGTGGCGACGCGGTGGAGCTGGGGTTTCTGCTCGGCACCCGCAAATTCGAATGCAACGTCGAGCACTTCCCCGCTGGCACGGAGCTGACCATCCACGGCATCCGCTCGCTGGAAGACGACAACGGCATGGGCGTGTTCGAATGCCACATCACCGCCCCCGGCATTCACGCCACCGCCCGTCTGAACGTGTTCCGTCCGCCTCAGGCCGCTCAATACCTTCATGAAACCCAAGGAACCCAGCCATGACTGAATCCGTACTGATCACCGGTTCCAGCCGTGGCATCGGCCGCGCTATCGCTTTGCGTCTGGCCCAGGCCGGGCATGACATCGTGCTGCATTGCCGCAGTGGCCTGGCGGACGCTGAAGCCGTGAAGGCCGAAATCGAAGCCTTGGGACGCAACGTGCGCATTGTGCAATTCGACGTGTCCGATCGCGCCAACTGCAAAGCCATTCTCGAGGCCGACGTGGAAACCCACGGCGCCTATTACGGCGTGGTGCTGAACGCCGGCCTGACGCGCGACGGTGCTTTTCCAGCCTTGAGCGAGGATGATTGGGACATGGTGATGCGCACCAACCTCGACGGTTTCTACAACGTGCTGCACCCGGTGATGATGCCGATGATTCGTCGTCGCGCGGCCGGACGGATTGTTTGCATCACTTCGGTTTCCGGGTTGATCGGCAACCGTGGGCAGGTCAACTACAGCGCCTCCAAGGCCGGGTTGATCGGTGCGGCAAAGGCGTTGGCGATCGAGTTGGGCAAGCGCAAAATTACGGTTAACTGTGTCGCACCCGGCTTGATCGACACCGCGATGCTCGATGAAAACGTGCCGGTGGAAGAACTGATGAAAATGATCCCCGCACAACGCATGGGCACCCCGGAAGAGGTGGCCAGCGCGGTAAATTTCCTGATGTCGGCGGAAGCGTCGTACATCACCCGCCAGGTTCTGGCCGTTAACGGAGGCCTGTGCTGATGAAGCGCGTCGTCGTCACCGGCATGGCCGGCATCACCTCACTCGGCAGCGACTGGGAGACCATCGCCGGCAACTTCGCGGCCAACCGTAGCGGTATCCGCCGGATGGACGAGTGGGATCGTTTCACCGAACTCAACACGCGCCTCGCGGGGCCGATCGATGACTTCAAAGTGCCAAGCCACTGGACCCGCAAACAATTGCGCAGCATGGGCCGGGTCTCGCGCCTGGCGGTCGGCGCGGCAGAACAGGCATTGGCCGATGCCGGTCTGTTGGGTGACCCGTCGATCAAAGACGGGCGCATGGGTGTTTCCTGCGGCTCATCCACCGGCAGCACCGACGAGATCAAGGCGTTCGGCAACATGCTGCTCAACTCGGTGGCCGAGGGCCTGAACGCCAACTCCTATGTGCGCATGATGCCGCACACCACGGCGGCGAATATCAGCATCTTCTTCGGCCTCACCGGTCGGCTGATCCCCACCTCCAGCGCTTGCACCAGCGGCAGTCAGGGCATCGGTTATGCCTACGAGTCGGTCAAGTTTGGTCGCCTGCCATTGATGCTCGCCGGCGGCGCCGAAGAACTGTGCCCCACCGAAGCCATGGTCTTCGACGCGCTCTACGCCACCAGCCTGAAAAACGATGCGCCGCAGACTTCCCCACGCCCCTACGACAGCGGCCGCGATGGCCTGGTGATCGGTGAAGGCAGCGGCATGCTGGTGCTCGAGGAACTCGAACACGCATTGGCTCGCGGTGCGCACATCCACGCCGAACTCGTCGGTTTCGGCAGCAACGCCGACGGCCAGCACGCCACCCGTCCAGAGCAGGTCACCATGCGCCGGGCCATGGAACTGGCGCTGGAAGACGCCGGGTTACAGCCTTCGGACATCGGCTACGTGAACGGTCACGGCACGGCCACTGAACAGGGCGACATTGCCGAAACACTGGCAACGAGCGCGTTGTTCGGCGAGCACATGCCGATCAGCTCGCAGAAGAGTTTTCTCGGTCACACCCTCGGAGCCTGCGGTGCGCTGGAATCCTGGTTCAGCATCGAAATGATGAACCGCGACCTGTACATCCACACCCTCAACCTCGAGGACGTCGACCCGCACTGCAGCAAACTCGATTACCTGCGCGGCGAGTTCCGGCAGATGAGTAATCAGTACGTGATGAACAATAATTTTGCGTTTGGTGGGGTTAATACGTCGCTGATCTTTCGGCGTTGGTCGTAACGCCAGAAACGACAAAGGGCGCCTTTCGGCGCCCCCTTTTAATTTGGCTCAGGTACTGGCGTGTAACTTCAATCCTAAAGCTTTCACGACTTTAAGGATGGTACCGAACTCTGGATTCCCTTCACCTGACAGGGCACGGTAAAGACTTTCCCGAGATAGTCCCGCATCCCGCGCAACCTGAGTCATGCCGCGAGCACGTGCAATGGTCCCGAGAGCCTTGGCGATGAATGCTGGATCATCTCCCGCTTCCTCCATACAAGCGTCAAGATAATTGGCCATGTCCTCCTCGGTCTTGAGGTACTCAGCAGAGTCCCAGCGAGTGAATTGTTCGGTCATGGGTTTTGCTCCTTCCAGGATTTAGCCATTAGCCTGGCTTGTTGGATGTCACGGGTTTGGCTGCTTTTGTCACCACCACAAAGGAGGATGACCAACTGGTTGCCTTGTTGCATGAAATAGACCCGATAACCGGGACCATAGTTAATTCGTGCTTCACTCAACCCGTCTCCGATAGCTTTGACATCACCAAAATTCCCTTCGGACATGCGGTCAATTCGCACTTGGATGCGCATCCCGGCGCGGCTATCGGCCAGCTTCAATAGCCAGCCGAGAATGTTGAACTTCGAAGGATCTCCGTCATGCGCCGAGTGTAGCTCTTGAGCTACACGTGCTCAGCCAGGAATCCTGATGAGTCGACATTCGGCAGTCTAGTAATTGATCAATTGCGCGGCAGCTATGGCTTCAATGGCTCAACCTTCCTCGTCAACAACGCCACAAACGCCCTGGCCATCGGCGACTTCTGATCTTTGCGCTGCACCAGCCACACCGCCGACACCGCCTCTGGATCGAGCAGCGGCCGATAGACCACCCCTTCGATGCGCATCCGCTGATAAGACGCCGGCAGCACGGATACACCCAACCCCGCCGCCACCAGACCAATGATCGTCATCGCCTCGCCCGCCTCCTGAGCGAAGTGCGGACTGAACCCCGCCTCCCGGGCCAGGCTGAGCAATTGTGCGTACAGACCACTGCCATAGCTGCGCGGGAAAAATACGAAGGGTTCGAGGGCCAGGGCTGACAGATACAAGCCCTCTTCGCTGTCGCTCACCAAAGGATGCTTGGAGCTGAGTACCGCCACCAGTGGCTCACGCATCAACTCCACCACGCTGAGGGAATCCGGTAACCCAAGCGGCCGCATGATCCCGACTTCTATCGACTCATCCACCAACGCATCCGCTACCTGGGTGCTGCTCATCTCCCGCAGGTTCAGGTGCACCGCCGGGAATCGCTGGCGGAACGAAAAAATCGCCTGTGGAATGGTCGAGTTGAACGGCGCCGACGAGGTAAAACCAATCTTCAGTTCGCCCAGTTCACCCAACTGCGCCCGCCGTGCCACATCTGCCGCTTTATCGACCTGCGCCAGCACCAGCCGCGCCTCTTCCAGAAACAGCCGGCCGGCTTCACTGAGTTCGACCCGACGATTGGTACGCTCGAACAACCGCGCACCCACCTCCTGCTCCAGCGCCTGAATCTGCTGGCTCAGGGGCGGTTGCGAGATGCCCAGCACCTGGGCCGCGCGGCCGAAGTGCAGCTCTTCGGCGACAGCAATAAAGTAGCGCAGGTGACGCAATTCCATGAAAACTCCATTAGGTCGCTAAACCTATCAAACAGGTCGAACAATATATTGGATTGAATCATTAGGCAGCTATATGCTTTTTTCATTACCTGACCGGCTGCGCCCTCCGAGGTCCGAAGTGAAAACTGCTGTCGCTCCACTTGCCCATGAAGTTCCGCCCACGGCGGTGGACGATGTTGTCGCCGAATTAAAGGAAATCTACATCGAAAAAGGCACGCCGATGTTCATGCGCACGGTGCTCGCGCTGTTCTGCGGTGGTTTCGCGACCTTCGCTCTGCTTTATTGCGTGCAACCGATGATGCCGCTGTTGTCCCATGAATTTTCCATCAATGCGGCCCAGAGCAGCCTGATCCTCTCGGTCGCCACCGGCATGCTCGCCATCGGCTTGTTGATCACCGGCCCTATCTCCGATCGCATCGGACGCAAACCGGTGATGGTCGCCGCACTGTTCGCCGCCGCGCTCTGCACAATCGCCAGCTCAATGATGCCGAGCTGGCACGGCGTGCTGGTGATGCGGGCGCTGACAGGGTTGTCGTTGAGCGGTCTGGCAGCCGTCGCCATGACTTATTTGAGCGAAGAAATCCACCCGCAGCACATCGGTCTGGCCATGGGTTTGTACATTGGCGGCAACGCGATTGGCGGGATGTGCGGCCGCTTGATCACCGGTGTATTGATCGACTTCGTCAGTTGGCACACGGCGATGCTGGTGATCGGCGGCCTGGCCCTGATTGCGGCGGCGGTGTTCTGGAAAATCCTTCCCGAGTCGCGCAACTTCCGCGCCCGTTCATTGCACCCGCGCAGCTTGATTGACGGCTTCACCATGCACTTTCGCGACGCCGGCCTGCCACTGCTGTTCCTTGAAGCCTTCGTGCTGATGGGCGCGTTCGTCACCCTCTTCAACTACATCGGCTATCGCCTGCTGGCCGAGCCGTACCACCTGGATCAGGCCTTCGTCGGGCTACTCTCGGTGGTGTATCTGTCGGGTATCTACAGCTCCGCGAAAATCGGTGCCTTGGCCGACCAGCTCGGTCGTCGCAAAGTGCTCTGGGCAACCATCGCGCTGATGATCGCCGGCCTCGCGCTGACCCTGCTCACGCCGCTGCCGGTGGTGATCATCGGCATGTTGATCTTTACCTTCGGCTTCTTCGGCGCCCATTCGGTCGCGAGTAGCTGGATTGGGCGTCGTGCGATCAAGGCCAAGGGGCAAGCC
Source organism: Pseudomonas sp. Ma2-10 (assembly GCF_054330215.1). NCBI lineage: Bacteria > Pseudomonadati > Pseudomonadota > Gammaproteobacteria > Pseudomonadales > Pseudomonadaceae > Pseudomonas > Pseudomonas sp. Ma2-10. The sequence goes on from NZ_JBTEYL010000012.1 coordinate 50,517, forward strand.
TCTTCACTTTATCTGTTCAGCTATTACGCCGGTTCGAGCATCGCCGGGACGGCAGGCGGGGTGTTCTGGCACATGGGTGGCTGGAACGGGATCGGGCTGTTCATTGGCGGGTTGCTGGTGATTGCGCTGCTGGTGGCGTTGAAACTGGCGAAGTTGCCACCGCGGGAGAATGTGAAGGCGTGACGCACCGCCGCTCCCACATTGACCGTGTACGATCTGGTACCTCATACAAAAACGCCCGGCATAAGCCGGGCGTTTTTTATTGGGCGACGATTACTCGTGATACTGCGCCGACAGTTCATGCACCGCGCGCATGAAAGCGCCGGCGTGTTCCGGATCGACTTCCGGTGTGATGCCATGGCCGAGGTTGAACACGTGACCGCTGCCCTTGCCGTAGCTGGCGAGGATACGGCCGACTTCGGTGCGAATGGTTTCTGGCTTGGCGTACAGCACGGTCGGGTCCATGTTGCCTTGTAATGCGACTTTGCTGCCGACGCGATCACGTGCATTGCCGATGTCGCAGGTCCAGTCCAGGCCCAGGGCGTCGGCGCCAGCGTCGGCGATGCTTTCCAGCCACAGCCCCCCGCCCTTGGTGAACAGGATGACCGGCACCTTGCGGCCTTCGTGCTCACGGATCAGGCCGCTGACGATTTTGCGCATGTAGGCCAGGGAGAATTCCTGGTACGCCGCCGCCGAAAGGCTGCCGCCCCAACTATCGAAGATCTGCACCGCTTGCGCCCCGGCCATAATCTGGCCGTTGAGGTAGCTGGTGACCGTCTGCGCGAGCTTGTCCAGCAGCAGGTGCAAGGCTTGCGGATTGTCGTAGAGCATAGTTTTGGTCTTGCGGTAGTCTTTCGACGAGCCGCCTTCGACCATGTAGGTGGCCAGGGTCCATGGGCTGCCGGCGAAGCCGATCAGCGGCACGCGGCCGTTCAGTTCGCGGCGGATGGTGCTGACCGCGTCCATGACGTAGCCGAGGTCTTTGTGCGGATCAGGGATCGGCAGCGCTTCGATATCAGCCATCGTGCTGATGACTTTCTTGAAGCGCGGACCTTCACCGGTTTCGAAGTACAGGCCTTGGCCCATGGCATCGGGGATGGTCAGGATGTCGGAGAACAGGATCGCCGCGTCCAGTTGTGGATAGCGGTCGAGCGGCTGCATCGTGACTTCGCACGCGAACTCCGGGTTCATGCACAGGCTCATGAAGTCGCCGGCCTTGGCACGGCTGGCGCGGTATTCCGGCAGGTAGCGACCGGCCTGACGCATCATCCAGACAGGCGTGACGTCTACGGGTTGCTTGAGCAGGGCGCGAAGGAAACGGTCGTTCTTCAGGGCAGTCATATCGGCATCCGGAAAAAAAGTGCGGGCATTTTCTCAGAGCGCGACGCAAAAGGCACGGCAAGAGCCGTGCCTTTTGTCTATCGGGTCAATTTGTCGCGGTGAAACCCGGTTTTCGCAACACCACAAAACTTGTAGGAGTGAGCCTGCTCGCGCCTACAAGTTTTGTGTCGCTAGCTTAGACGCCTAAATAGTCCAGGATCCCTTCGGCGGCATTGCGACCTTCGAAGATCGCCGTTACCACCAGGTCGGAACCGCGAACCATGTCGCCACCGGCGAAGATTTTCGGGTTGCTGGTCTGGTGCTTGTACTGACCTTGTTCCGGGGCCACAACGCGGCCCTGGCTGTCGGTCTGGATGCTGTGCTGTTCGAACCACAACGCCGGGCTCGGACGGAAACCGAACGCAATGACCACGGCATCAGCCGGAATGATCTCTTCGGAACCCGGAATCGGCTCAGGACTGCGACGGCCACGGGCATCGGGTTCGCCGAGACGGGTCTCGACCACCTTCACGCCTTCGACGCGGTCTTCGCCGACGATCGCGATTGGCTGGCGGTTGTAGAGGAATTTCACCCCTTCTTCCTTAGCGTTTTTCACCTCTTTGCGCGAGCCCGGCATGTTCGCCTCGTCACGACGATAGGCGCAGATCACCGACTTGGCGCCCTGGCGAATCGAGGTACGGTTGCAATCCATCGCCGTGTCGCCGCCGCCCAGCACCACCACCTTCTTGCCTTTCATGTCGACGAAATCTTCCGGCGACTTTTCAAAGCCCAGGTTGCGGTTGACGTTGGCGATCAGGAAGTCGAGCGCGTCGTGCACGCCCGGCAAGTCCTCACCGGCAAAACCGCCCTTCATGTAGGTGTAGGTGCCCATGCCCATGAACACGGCATCGTATTCTTCGAGCAGTTGCTCGATGGTCACGTCCTTGCCCACTTCGGTGTTCAGGCGGAACTCGATGCCCATGCCGGTGAAGACTTCGCGGCGATTGCTCAGCACGGTCTTTTCCAGCTTGAACTCAGGGATGCCAAAGGTCAGCAGACCACCGATTTCCGGGTTCTTGTCGAACACCACCGGCGTTACGCCGCCGCGTACCAGCACGTCGGCACAGCCCAAACCGGCCGGGCCTGCGCCGATCACTGCAACACGTTTGCCGGTCGGTATGACCTTGGACATGTCCGGGCGCCAGCCCATGGCGAACGCGGTGTCGGTGATGTACTTCTCGACCGAACCGATGGTCACCGCGCCGAAACCGTCGTTGAGGGTGCAGGCACCCTCGCACAGACGATCCTGCGGGCACACCCGGCCGCACACTTCCGGCAGGGTGTTGGTCTGGTGCGACAGCTCGGCAGCCTGGAGGATGTTGCCCTCGGCCACCAGCTTCAGCCAGTTCGGAATGAAGTTGTGCACCGGGCACTTCCATTCGCAATACGGGTTACCGCAACCCAGGCAGCGGTGGGCCTGATCGGCCGAATGCTGGGGTTTGAAGGGTTCGTAGATTTCCACGAACTCTTTCTTGCGTTGACGCAACAGTTTCTTCTTCGGATCTTTGCGCCCGACGTCGATGAACTGGAAGTCGTTATTCAGACGTTCAGCCATTGTTAAAACCTCATCAAACTCTTCAAGCGCATATCACTGCGGATTGGCACGGGTGCTGGAAAGCAACGATTTCAGGTTGGCAGCCTTGGGCTTGACCAGCCAGAAACGGCGCAGATAGTCATCGAGGTTTTCAGCGAGGTTACGACCCCATTCGCTGTCGGTTTGCGCGACGTATTCGTCCAGCACGCGTTGCAGGTGGCTGCGATAGGCTTCCATCGCTTCGCCGCTGATCCGCTGGATTTCCACCAGTTCGTGGTTGACCCGGTCGACAAAGGTGTTGTCCTGGTCGAGCACGTAGGCGAAACCGCCGGTCATGCCTGAGCCGAAGTTGTAACCGGTCTTGCCCAATACGCAGACGAAACCACCGGTCATGTACTCGCAGCAGTGATCGCCAGTACCTTCCACCACGGTGTGAGCGCCGGAGTTACGCACCGCAAAACGCTCGCCTGCAGTACCGGCGGCGAACAACTTGCCGCCCGTAGCGCCGTACAGGCAGGTGTTACCGATGATGGCACTGTCCTGAGTCTTATAGACGCTGCCCTTCGGCGGAACGATGACCAGTTTGCCGCCGGTCATGCCCTTGCCGACGTAATCGTTGGCGTCGCCTTCCAGGTACATGTTCAGGCCACCCGCGTTCCACACACCGAAGCTCTGACCGGCCGTCCCTTTGAAACGGAAGGTGATCGGCGCATTCGCCATGCCTTGGTTGCCGTGTTTGCGAGCGATTTCACCGGAGATCCGCGCGCCGATCGAACGGTCGCAGTTGCAGATATCCAGGGCGAAATCGGCGCCGCTCATGTCGTTGATGGCCGAGGTGGCCAAGTCGACCATTTTCTCGGCCAGCAGGCCTTTGTCGAACGGTGGGTTGCGCTCGACCTGGCAGAACTGAGGCTTGTCTGCCGGGATGTGATCACTGCCCAGCAATGGCGTCAGGTCCAGGTGTTGCTGCTTGGCAGTCTGGCCTTCGAGGATGTCCAGCAGATCGGTACGACCGATCAGCTCTTCGAGGGAACGCACGCCCAGCTTGGCCAGCCACTCACGGGTTTCTTCGGCGACGTAAGTGAAGAAATTCACCACCATGTCGACGGTCCCGATGTAGTGATCCTTGCGCAGCTTCTCGTTCTGAGTCGCGACGCCGGTGGCGCAGTTGTTCAGGTGGCAGATACGCAGGTACTTACAGCCCAGCGCGATCATTGGCGCGGTGCCGAAGCCGAAGCTTTCAGCGCCGAGGATGGCAGCCTTGATCACGTCGAGGCCGGTTTTCAGGCCGCCGTCGGTTTGTACCCGCACTTTGCCGCGCAGGTCATTGCCGCGCAGGGTCTGGTGAGTTTCGGCCAGGCCGAGTTCCCACGGAGCACCGGCGTATTTGATCGAGGTCAGCGGCGATGCACCAGTGCCACCGTCGTAGCCAGAGATGGTGATCAAGTCCGCGTAGGCCTTGGCCACACCGGCGGCGATGGTGCCGACGCCTGCTTCTGCTACCAGCTTCACCGAGACCAGTGCTTTCGGGTTGACTTGTTTCAGGTCGAAAATCAGCTGCGACAAGTCTTCGATCGAATAGATGTCGTGGTGCGGCGGCGGCGAAATCAGGGTCACGCCCGGCACTGCGTAACGCAGCTTGGCGATCAGACCGTTGACCTTGCCGCCTGGCAGCTGACCACCTTCGCCGGGCTTGGCGCCCTGAGCGACTTTGATCTGCAACACTTCAGCGTTGACCAGGTATTCCGGGGTCACACCGAAACGGCCCGTCGCAACCTGCTTGATTTTCGAGCTCTTGATGGTGCCGTAACGCGCCGGGTCTTCGCCGCCTTCACCGGAGTTGGAACGTGCACCAAGGCGGTTCATGGCTTCGGCGAGGGCTTCGTGAGCTTCCGGCGACAAGGCGCCCAACGAGATGCCTGCAGAGTCAAAGCGCTTGAGCACCGATTCCAGCGGTTCGATCTCGCTGATGTCCAGCGGCGTGTCCAGGGTTTTGACCTTGAACATGTCGCGAATCATCGACACCGGACGGTTGTCCACCAGCGCCGTGTATTCCTTGAACTTGCTGTAGTCGCCCTGCTGCACAGCGGCTTGCAGGGTGTTGACCACGTCCGGGTTGTACGCGTGATATTCGCCACCGTGGACGAACTTCAACAAACCGCCCTGCTGGATTGGCTTGCGCGGGCTCCAGGCTTCGGCGGCCAGGGCTTTCTGCTCGGCTTCGATGTCGACGAAACGGGCGCCCTTGATGCGGCTTGGCACGCCACGGAAGCTCAGGTCGCAGACTTCTTCGGACAGGCCGATGGCTTCGAACAGCTGCGCACCGCGGTACGAGGTGATGGTCGAGATGCCCATCTTCGACAGGATCTTCAGCAGACCTTTGGTGATGCCTTTGCGGTAGTTCTTGAACACCTCGTAGAGGTCGCCCAGCACCTCACCGGTACGGATCAGGTCGCCCAGCACTTCGTAGGCCAGGAACGGATAGACCGCCGAGGCGCCGAAACCGATCAACACTGCAAAGTGGTGCGGATCGCGAGCGGTCGCGGTTTCCACGAGGATGTTGGAGTCGCAACGTAGGCCTTTTTCGGTCAGGCGGTGGTGTACCGCGCCGGTGGCGAGCGAAGCGTGGATCGGCAATTTGCCCGGGGCAATGTGACGGTCACTCAGCACGACCTGGGTACGACCGGCGCGCACGGCTTCTTCGGCTTGATCGGCGACATTGCGGATGGCCGCTTCGAGGCCGACGCTTTCGTCGTAGTTGAGGTCGATGATCGTGCGCTCGAAGCCTGGACGATCGAGGTTCATCAGCGAGCGCCACTTGGCCGGGGAAATGACCGGCGAGCTGAGGATCACACGCGAGGCGTGTTCCGGCGACTCCTGGAAGATGTTGCGCTCGGCACCGAGGCAGATCTCCAGCGACATGACGATGGCTTCACGCAACGGGTCGATCGGCGGGTTGGTGACCTGCGCGAATTGCTGGCGGAAATAGTCGTACGGTGTGCGCACACGCTGGGACAGCACGGCCATCGGCGTGTCATCGCCCATTGAGCCAACGGCTTCGTAGCCTTGCTCGCCGAGCGGACGCAGCACCTGATCACGTTCTTCGAAAGTGACCTGGTACATCTTCATGTACTGCTTGAGCTGGTCGACGTCGTAGAACGCCGAACCGTGGTCGTTGTCTTCCATGGTCGCCTGGATGCGCAGGGCGTTCTTGCGCAGCCATTGCTTGTACGGATGGCGAGACTTCAAGCGGTTGTCGATGGCATCGGTGTCGAGGATCTGACCGGTTTCGGTGTCCACGGCAAAGATCTGGCCCGGACCCACACGGCCCTTGGCGATCACGTCTTCAGGCTGGTAGTTCCAGACGCCGATTTCAGAAGCCAGGGTGATGAAACCGTTTTTGGTGGTGACCCAACGCGCCGGACGCAGACCGTTACGGTCGAGCAGGCACACCGCGTAACGACCGTCGGTCATTACCACGCCGGCCGGGCCGTCCCACGGTTCCATGTGCATCGAGTTGTATTCGTAGAACGCCCGCAGGTCCGGGTCCATGGTTTCGACGTTCTGCCACGCTGGCGGAATGATCATCCGCACGCCACGGAACAGGTCGATACCACCGGTGACCATCAGCTCAAGCATGTTGTCCATGCTAGAGGAGTCAGAACCGACGCGGTTGACCAGCGGGCCAAGCTCTTCCAGGTCCATCAGATCGTTGGTGAACTTGGTACGACGGGCCACGGCCCAGTTACGGTTGCCGGTGATGGTGTTGATCTCGCCATTGTGGGCGAGGAAACGGAACGGCTGCGCCAACGGCCATTTCGGCAGGGTGTTGGTCGAGAAGCGCTGGTGGAACACGCAGATCGAAGTTTGCAGGCGCTCGTCGCTGAGGTCCGGGTAGAAGGCGGTGAGATCCGCCGGCATCATCAGGCCTTTATAAATGATGGTCTTGTGCGAAAAGCTGCAGATGTAGTGATCGGCGTCGGCGGCGTTGGCCACGGACGAGCGACGACGGGAGGTGAACAGCTTGATCGCCATGTCCTGATCGCTCAGGCCTTCACCGCCGATGTACACCTGCTCGATCTGCGGCAGGCGCTCGAGGGCCAGGCGGCCGAGGACGCTGGTGTCGATCGGCACTTTGCGCCAGCCGACGAGGGTCAGGCCAGCAGCGAGGATCTCGCGGTTCATGTTCTCGCGAGCGGCTTCGGCTTTGACCGGGTCCTGGTTGAAGAAGACCATGCCCACCGCATATTGCTTGGACAGTTCGACGCCGAAGGCTTCCTGGGCGATGGCTCGCAGGAACACGTCTGGCTTTTGAATCAGCAGACCGCAACCGTCACCGGTCTTGCCGTCGGCGTTGATCCCACCGCGGTGGGTCATGCAGGTCAGGGCCTCAATGGCCGTTTGCAAAAGGGTATGACTGGGCTCGCCCTGCATATGGGCTATCAGGCCGAAACCACAGTTATCCTTGAATTCATCTGGTTGGTACAGACCTGCTTTCATAGACACTTTCTCACCAGGCTGCCTCTTATCGAGGCAAATTTCTTTTCAATTCAACCACTTACCATCCACGCCGAACGTACGCCAGCTTTGCGGGGGCAAAAGGGAGGTCATTGTACACACCGACACAGAGGCTCACAAATTTGACGACGAAATGTCGCAAATCTATGTCGCATTTATGAAAGGTTTAAAGCGATACGCTGTGCTAGTCAAAACTTTTTTAATTTTGACCGCAACGACTCAAAGACTACTGTGACGCAGACACCACAAGGCACGCGGCCTGTAGAGGCGGCATGCGCTTGTAGAAATTTTGAGGTGCCGGGAGAGGCGGCCTGGGTAAGGCCGCCGAATCTTCAGCGAGTTGTTGCCTGTTCCTGTTGGACGCTGGCGACAGTGCGAGGCCAAGGTTTACCAGCCTGAACCTTCGCTGGCAAGGCCTTGATAGCGGTAACGGCTGCATCGCGGTTGGCGAAGCTACCGTAAGTGATGACGTAAAGCGGCTTGCCATTGAGGGTTTTCTTGAAATAACGGTACTCGCCGCCCTGCTCCTTGACATAGGATTGCGCGGCCGTTTCGGAGCTGGTGCCGAGGATTTGCACCACGTAGTTACCCGGCGCTTGCCCTGCGTACCAGGTGCCGCCGGCGGTCTTGGCGGCTGGTTTGGCTGGCACTGGAACTGGCTTCACGGCAGGCGCAACCGGCTTGGCAGTCGCGACTTGAGTCGGAGCAGGCTTGGCGGCAGGTGTCGGTGCCGGGCCAGGCTGGATGCCCGCAGGCGGCGCAGTGGTAGTTACGGTCGGCGGCGTAGTGCTCGAACCTTCGACCTGCACACCGTCATCGCCTTCGGTGATGCCACCGGCGGCTTCGGCCAACGGACTACGCATGACCGGCTGCGAGTTACCGACCAGCGGCAATGGCATCGGTTGCGAGTTACCGGCGAATTCGACGGCAGGCGCGCCGCCGCTGTCAGGTTGTGGCGTGCCCTGGCCAAGCGGCAATTGCGCCTGCTCGCTGGCAGGTGCGCCAGTGGTCGGTGCTTTGCTGCGACCTGGCATCAACCAGGCAGCGGCCACCGCGACCACGACAACGGCAGAAATTGCCAATACGTGTTTCTTCGGCATGTTGAACCCCATACTTGGACGCTTAACCGCTGAGCGGCTAGCAATCATGGCTTCGATCATTGCATCGCGGGCAACCTGGTTGATGGTGCCAGGCCAACCGTCGGAGCTTTCGTGAATATCAGAGATCTGATCCGCAGTGAAAAGTTCGATACCCCGGCCGGCGCCTTCGAGCCGCTGGTCCAGGTATTCGCGGGTTTCTTCTTCGGTGTAAGGCTGCAACTCGATAACGTGAAAACGCTCTTCCTCGAGGCTCAGCGCATCCAGCTGAGCGATCAACGACGACTCGCCGAACAGGAATACATGCGGGCGACCTTCCGGTGCACCGGCAGCCAGGGCCAGCAAAGCTTCCAGCGCGGACTCGTCCAGTTGCTCGGCGTCATCCACCAGCAAATAGACTTCCTGCCCCGTCAACGCAAGTTGCACCACTTGCGCCAGAATCGCGCCGATCTCGGCCTGGGCGACGTTCAGCGCCTGAGCCACCTGACGCAGCACGCCAGCCGAATCACCGGCGCCACGGGCGGAAACCACCACGCTCTGCACCGACTGTTTGTTGGTGCTGGCCACCAGCGCCTGCCGTAGCAGCGTCTTGCCACTGCCTTGGGGGCCAGTGACTACCAGCAGCAACTGACTGTAGCGTGCCAGGTGATGCAGTTGCCCCAGCACCGGTTTTCGCTGGGCCGGGAAGAATTTGAAGCCAGGCACCCGTGGTGAAAAAGGGTCATGACTCAACTGGTAATGGCCGAGGAAAGCCTCGTCGGCGTGCAAACTAGTCATCGGGATCTTATTAACCTTTAAGCTGAGCCAGAGCGCGGTAATCCGCTCCCAGCGTGGCCTGTAAAACCTCTTTCGGATAATCGTCGGTCACCACCGCTTCGCCCATGTGGCGCAGCAGCACCAAGCGCAAACGACCGTCGATCACTTTCTTGTCAATTGCCATGTGTTCGAGAAAATCGGCTTCGGTCATCTCTTCAGGCGGGATAACCGGCAAACCGGCACGCTGAAACAGACGAATGCCGCGATCGCGCTCCTGCTCGCTGATCCAGCCCAGGCGCGCGGACATTTCCAAGGCCATTACGGTGCCAGCAGCGACCGCCTCACCATGTAGCCAGACACCATAGCCCATGTGGGTTTCGATGGCGTGGCCAAAGGTGTGACCCAAGTTGAGCGTGGCGCGAACACCGGTCTCCCGTTCGTCGGCACCCACCACTGCAGCCTTGGCCGCGCAAGAGTGCTCGATGGCGTAAGTCAGGGCAACCTGGTCCAGTGCACGCAGACGATCGACATTGTCTTCAAGCCAGGTGAGGAACAGCTCGTCGCAGATCAGCCCGTATTTGATGACCTCAGCAAGCCCGGCGGACAGTTCGCGGGCCGGCAGGGTATTGAGGGTAGCGGTATCAATCAGCACCACATTCGGCTGATAGAAAGCGCCGACCATGTTCTTGCCCAACGGATGGTTGATTCCGGTCTTGCCGCCCACCGAAGAGTCGACTTGCGACAGCAGCGTGGTGGGGATCTGGATGAAATCGACACCACGTTGGTAGCAGGCGGCAGCAAAGCCGGCCATGTCACCCACCACGCCGCCACCGAGGGCGATGACGGTGGTACGGCGGTCGTGCCGTGCGGTCAGTAGACCGTCGAAAATAAGTTGCAGGGTTTCCCAGGTCTTGAACGCTTCGCCGTCCGGCAGCACCACGCAAACCACGGAGAACGGTGCGAGGCTGCGGGTCAGACGCTCAAGATAGAGCGGCGCAACGGTCTCGTTGGAGATGATCGCCACTTGCCGTCCGCGGATATGCGGGGCCAGTAGCTCAGGCTGATCCAACAAACCTTCGCCAATATGAATCGGGTAGCTGCGCTCGCCTAGATCGACCTTGAGTGTCTGCATGTGTCCCCACAGTGAAGATGGAATCAGGCGTCCTGCCTTGAGTTAACGAATGTCTACGGCGTCTGCTGGTGTGACGCCGTTCGGTAGCCATCCGCCACAACCTTGAGCGGCCATGACAGGACGCCGAGAATAGCGCATTTCGCGTTGCGCTTTAACGGGGAGGTAGCTGCTGCAAGCGTTCGAGAATATCGAGCACCACCATTCGCGGCGGCCGCTCATCGGTTTCCACCACCAGATCGGCGATTTCCCGATAAAGCGGATCGCGGATCGCCAGCAGATCCCGAAGGGTCTTGGCCGGATCGGCAGTACGCAACAGGGGGCGATTGCGATCGCGGGAAGTGCGGCCCACCTGCTGCTCGACAGACGCATGCAGATAGACCACCCGCCCCCCGGCGTGCAGCGCCCGACGATTGGCCTCGCGCATCACTGCGCCGCCACCGGTCGCCAGCACCACGCCGTTGCACCTGCACAGTTCGGCAATCATCGCCTGCTCGCGATCACGAAAGCCCGGTTCGCCTTCTTTATCGAAAATCCACGGGATATTGGCGCCCGTGCGCAATTCAATTTCCTTATCGGAATCTTTGAACGGCAGGCGCAGCTCTTTGGCCAGCAACCGGCCGATGGTGCTTTTTCCAGCACCCATCGGTCCAACAAGAATCAAATTTCGCACAGAATCAATGACTCACAGCAATCGCCTGGTTATTCATGATACGCGGAGTGAGAAATACCAGCAGCTCGGATTTTTTCTCCGAAACCACGTCACGCCGGAAAAGGCGGCCAAGATACGGCACATCACCGAGAAATGGCACCTTATCTACAACCTTGCTCTGAGTATTTGAGAAAACCCCGCCAATCACGATGGTCTCGCCGTCGTTGACCAGGACCTTGGCATTGACCTCGTTTTTCTTGATCGGCGGTACATCCTGCACCTTGTTCAGGTAGTCCGGTTCGTCCTTGGTGACCTTGACCTCCATGATGATCCGGTTGTCCGGGGTGATCTGGGGCGTCACTTCCAGAGACAGCGAGGCCTCCTTGAACGACACCGACGTCGCGCCGCTGGAGCTGGCTTCCTGATAGGGAATCTCTGTGCCCTTGAGGATTTTCGCGGTTTCCTTGTCCGACGTGACCACTTTGGGCTGAGAGACGATTTCGCCGTTACCGGTCTTCTCCATGGCCGTCAGCTCAAGATCCAGCAGCACATTGTCGGTGATGAAGGCGATGCCGAGCCCCGAGGTGTTGGCGGCAGAGCCCAGGTCGACGAACGGCGAGTTGGTGCTGGTGCTGCCAGGCGTACCGATGGTCGACGAAGCATTGGCCCCATTGCTGACACCTGAGGTGTTCCAGTTGCCGTTATTCTGCAACGAACCACCCCAACGCACGCCGAGGCTTTTGTCATAGTCGACGTTGGCTTCGACAATGCGCGCCTCGATCATCACCTGTCGCACCGGGATATCCAGTTGCGCGACGATACGGCGCAGTTCGTCGAGGCGATCCTGAGTCTGGCAGGCAATGATGTTGTTGGTCCGCTCATCCACTGTGATCGAGCCCCGCTCGTCGACTTTTGTCTCGGCACTGGTCACCGACTGGAACAGCTTGGCGATATCCGCAGCTTTGGCATAGTTGACCTGCAACAGCTCGCGACGCAGGGGTGCCAGGTCGGCGATTTGCTTCTGCGACTCCAGCTCCTGACGTTCGCGGGCGGCGATTTCATCGGCCGGAGCGACCAGCAAAACATTACCGACCTTGCGTTTATCCAGGCCCTTGGTTTTCAACACCAGATCCAGCGCCTGATCCCACGGTACGTTCTGCAAACGCAGCGTAATGCCACCCTGCACCGTGTCGCTGGCCACCAGGTTGAGGTTGGTGAAATCGGCGATCAGTTGCAGTACCGAACGCACATCGATGTCCTGGAAATTCAGCGAGAGCTTCTCACCGGTATAGGCGAAACGTTCGGCATTGCGTTTGTGCAAGTCATCAACGGTCATCGGCCGGATGCTGACGGTCAGCTTGTTGTCGGTCTGGTAAGTCGAATAATCGAAGGCGCCGCTGGGCTCAATGCTGATCGTGGCCCGATCACCCGTGGCGCTGGCGCTGACGAACTGCACCGGAGTGGCGAAATCCTTGACGTCCAGACGCACACGCAACGGCTCAGGCAATTGAGTTTTGGCGAAACCGAGGATGATCTTGCCGTCGCGCTCCTGAATGTCCGGGGCGATGGAGGGATCCGACAAGTCGATGACCACATTGCCTTCACCCTGAGTGCCGCGCTGGAAATCCACACCCCGGATGGCCTTGCTTACCGGCGCATAGGCTTTTGCCGGGGCTGGCGTTGCCGTCGCTGCGCGCGGCGTTTTTGGCGCGGGGCTGGAGGCCGTTTTGTTGGCGCCTTGCCCGACCACCACAAACAGCGTGTTGCCTTCGACCCGTGCGTTATACGGCGTCAACTGGGTCAGATTGATGATCAGTCGTGTACGGTCCTTGGCTTCCACCACTGTGGCGCTACGGACATTACCGCCGCCCAGGTCACGACTTTTGCTTTTTAGCTGACTGACGACGCCGGGTAGATCCAGCGCAATTCGTGCAGGCGATTCGGTGGTGTAGCCATGGGGCGGCGGTGGCGGCCCATCGAACGACAACTTCAACTCGACGCGGTCCCCCGGCAGCGTGGCGACATCCAGCGCTTTGAGGTTGGCCGCTAGTACCATCGGCGACAGCAACGCTATCCATAGCGAAAGACCGACGGTTGAGAAAATCCTGTTCATTATTCGAGTTCCACTATGTGTGCTCTTTCAAAGGGATGGTCCGCGGCCGCTCCAGCCAGGCGCCTTCGCCGTCGGGAACGATTTCAACCACATCGACCTGCGAGCCACTGATGGCGACGATCCGCCCATCGTTACGCCCCAGGTAATCGCCGACTGTCAACCGATGCACCGCCCCCACGCCGCGCAGCAGCGCAAAGGAGCCGGTCGCATTGGCGATCGTTCCGACCATTTCAAACTGCTCGATGTTGAAACCTTCGAGGTACTGCTTGACCCGATCCGGGTCAGGTTTAACGTTGCGCGAGCCGTGTTTCTGGCCAGACAGATCGACTCTGATCTGTCGTGAAAACGGGCTTCGCAGGTTAGCGGCGCTGTAGGTAAATGTTGGGTAAGATCGAAATGTCGGCGCGGGTTCAATCTTGCCGGGCGCACGCAAACGCATTTCGTTCATGTACGCGTCCAGGTCGCTGAAGTCAGCGTCGCTGCCGCAACCCGCCAGGCTGGCAACCAACACAACCATCGAAAAGCAACGAATCGGGCTCATTTCTGCAGCCCCTTGTCGTTGTAGCGGTAGGTCTTGGCGAGGATGCTCATGCGCAATTTCGAACCCCCCTCCGGGTTGGCCGGCGCAAGGTCGAAGTCATGCAGGGTAACAATCCTTGGCAGCCCGGCGACGCCGCTGACGAAGGTGGCAAGGGCGTGATAGGCACCGGTGACGGTGATCTGGATCGGCAACTCGATGTAGAACGGCTGCGTGTTCTCCGCCAGCAATTTGATCTCTTCGAACTCCAGGCCACTGCCCAGGCCAGTGCGAGTGATGTCCTCGAGCAGACCGGGCACTTCAGTGTCACTGGGTAATTGCCGCAGCAGCACGCCAAAGGAGTTCTCCATTTCCTTCATCTGCTGCGTATACAACTCCAGATTCGCCGCCATGCCGGCTTTGTCGGCAAATTGCGCCTTGAGGGTCGACTCATCCTCGCGCTTGAGTTCGAGGTGGTTCTGAAGGTCGCTGATGGAAAAACTGTAGCCCAGTGAAAGCACCAGAATCATCAGCAGGAGACCCGCCAGCGCCTTGATGGCTGGCGGCCAGGAACCCATGTTATTGGTGTCCAGATCATTGATGTCGATCTTGCGCAGGCCTTCGAACCATTCAGCCAACCTCATTTACCGCCCTCCGCAGCGGCGGGCCGAGTCTGACGAACGGTCAGCTGAAAGACGTTGGCCTGATCCAGTTGACCGGCGGTCGTCGCTTTGACTTCCGTGAGGCTGGGTGCATCAAACCAATCGGACGCATCCAGATTGCGCATCAGGCCTGACACACGATTGTTGGACTCCGCCGCTCCGGTGATGGACAACGACTTTCCGGCCATTTTCACGTCGGTGAAATACACCCCGTCAGGCAGCGTCCTCGCCAGTTGATCGAAAATACGCCCGCTGGTCGGCCGGTTACCTTGCAGGTCCTGAATGATGCGCATGCGCTCGACCAGTTGCTGGCGACGAGCCTTCAAATCGCTGATCTGTTTAATCCGCTCGTCGACCACAGCAATCTGTTTGCTGATGTAATTGTTACGAGCCACTTGCCGATCGATAGCGCCACTGATGGCCTGGTTCGCGATCAGCACCGCGCCTACGGCCCCCACCATCACACCGACCAGCGCCAGTAAAAAGCGTTTGCGGCGCACTTCACGCTGTTCTTCGCGCCAAGGTAAAAGATTGATTCGCGCCATCAGTCGAAACTCCTGAGGGCCAGCCCGCAGGCGATCATCAGTGCCGGCGCATCGCTGGCCAGGTCACCGGCGTGGACCTTGCTGCCAAGGGTCATGTCGGCGAATGGGTTGGCCACTTGCGTCGGCGTACCCAATCGTTGCTCGATCAACCGATCCAGCCCCGGGATCGATGCGGTACCGCCAGCTAACAGAATGTGATCAACCGAGCGGTACTGACCGGAGTCGAAAAAAAACTGCAACGAACGCGACACCTGCTGCACCAGCGCCTCGCGAAACGGCTGCAACACCTCACTGACGTAATCGTCCGGCAAACCACCCTGCTGCTTCGCCAGCCCGGCCTGTTCAAGGGTCAGGGCATAACGTCGCTGGATTTCCTCGGTCAGTTGACGGCCGCCGAACAATTGCTCGCGGGTGTAGATGATCCGCCCTTGGTGCAGCACGCTCAGCGTGGTCATGGTGGCGCCGACATCAACCAGCGCTACCGTCAGACGCTCCTGAGAAGCAGCCAGCTGACTCGCGACCAACCCGTAGGAACGCTCCAGCGCATAAGCCTCGACGTCGACCACGCGAGCTGTCAGGCCAGCCAGGGCCAGGACCGCTTCCCTGACCTCGACGTTTTCCTTGCGACAGGCCGCCAGCAGTACATCGACTCGCCCGGGGTTGCGCGCAGAAACGCCTTGGACCTCAAAGTCGATGGCCACTTCGTCCAATGGATAAGGGATGTATTGATCGGCCTCGACCTTCAGCTGGTTTTCCATTTCGTCGTCGGAAAGACCGGCGTCCATCTCGATGGTCTTGGTAATCACCGCCGAACCGGCCACGGCCACGGCGACGTTCTTGAGGTTGGTTCTGGCCTTGAGCAGCACGCGCACGAGTGCTTGCCCTACGCCTTCGAGCTCGGCGATATTTTTCTCGACCACCGCGTTGGTGGGCAAAGGTTCCACCGCATAGGCCTCGACTCGATAACGGTCGCCTTGGCGGCTTAGCTCCAGAAGCTTGACCGACGTGGAGCTGATGTCGATCCCCAGAAGTGTATTGGCCTTTTTATTGAAGAGTCCTAGCACTACCAATTCCCTATGACTATCCGTGTCTTACGGACTCTGTAATATTCGTTGCGTTCAAACCACCCGTCTTGACAGCAGCGCAAATGACGCCCTCGACGGAAAAATGCTTATAATGCCCAGCGTTTTTTTCCGGTTTTTACTTCAAGCACGGGTCGTTCCTGTTTATCTGAACCCTGATGCCTAATTCATTCTTTGCCCTGGATGTCCAAAAGCCTTGATTCGTCTGCTGAAATTTTTCGGTTGGTCCGTCGTCGCCGTTTTCTGCGGACTGCTCCTCGGTCTTAGCGGCGCCTTTCTCTACCTTAGTCCGGGTTTACCGTCCGTGGAGGCGCTGAGAAGCATCCAGTTGCAGATTCCTTTGCGGGTCTACAGCAACGACAACAAGCTGATCGCAGAATTTGGCGAAATGCGCCGCACACCGATCCGGTTCGCCGACATTCCCCCCAATTTCATCAATGCGTTACTAAGTGCTGAAGACGACAACTTCGCCAATCACTACGGTGTCGACCCTGGCAGCCTGATGCGCGCAGCCACTCAGTTGGTAAAAAGCGGACACATTCAGTCCGGCGGCAGCACCATCACCATGCAGGTGGCCAAAAACTTCTTCCTGTCCAGCGAACGCAGCTTCTCGCGTAAAACCACCGAAATTCTCCTGGCCCTGCAGATCGAGCGGCAGTTGACCAAAGACGAGATCCTCGAGCTCTACGTCAACAAGATCTATCTGGGCAACCGCGCCTACGGCATCGAGGCCGCCGCGCAGGTTTACTACGGCAAATCAATTCGTGATGTCAGCCTGGCGCAGATGGCGATGATCGCCGGCCTGCCAAAAGCCCCTTCGCGCTTCAACCCGCTGGCCAATCCGGCCCGCAGCAAGGAACGTCGCGACTGGATCCTTGGGCGCATGTACAAGCTCGGCAAAATCACCGAGGCCGATTACACCACCGCGATCAACGAGCCGCTGAACGCCAGTTATCACGTGCCCACCCCGGAAGTGAATGCGCCGTACATCGCTGAAATGGCCCGCGCCGAAATGGTCGGCCGTTTTGGCAGCGACGCCTATACCGAGGGTTTCCGCGTTACCACCACGGTGTCGAGCAACCTGCAGGAAATGGCCAACACTGCGGTCCACGAAGGCTTGATGACTTACGACCAGCGTCATGGTTATCGCGGCCCGGAGTCGCGCCTGCCGGGCAAGACTCACGAGGCCTGGACAACCGAGCTGAGCAAACAGCGCACCATCAGCAGCCTTGAACCTGCCATCGTCACCCAGGTCGACAAGACCGGCCTGCAAGTGATGACCCGTACCGGTGACGAATACGTCGGCTGGGACAGCATGAAATGGGCGCGCCCATTCCTGAACACCAACAGCATGGGTCCCAACCCTAAGCAGCCTTCGGACGTCGCCCAGGTCGGCGACCTGATTCGTGTGCAGCGCCAGCCGGACAACTCGCTGAAATTCAGCCAGATCCCCCAGGTTCAAGGCGCACTGGTTTCCCTCGATCCGCAAAACGGTGCCATTCGCTCCCTTGTCGGCGGCTTCTCCTTTGAACAGAGCAACTACAACCGCGCCATGCAGGCCAAGCGCCAGCCGGGCTCGAGCTTCAAGCCGTTTGTCTACAGTGCCGCGCTCGATAACGGTTACACCCCCGCCAGCCTGGTGAACGACGCACCGATCGTGTTCGTCGACGAGTACCTGGACAAAGTCTGGCGTCCAAAGAACGACACCAACACGTTCCTTGGCCCGATCCGTATGCGTGAGGCGCTCTACAAGTCGCGCAACCTGGTGTCGATCCGCTTGCTGCAAGCGCTGGGCATCGACCGCACCATCGACTACATCAGCAAGTTCGGCTTCAACAAGCAGGACCTGCCACGCAACCTGTCCCTGGCCCTGGGCACTGCGACGCTGACGCCCATGGAAATCGCTACCGGCTGGAGCACATTCGCCAACGGCGGCTACAAGATCAGCCCCTACATCATCGACAAGATCGAAAGCCGCAATGGCGACTCGCTGTTCGTCGCCAACCCGCCGAGCGTCCCGAAAGACAACGTCGTCACCGACGGTATAGCCGCCCCTGTCGCGGAGGATGCCATCACCGTCAACGCCCCCCCCGGCGAAGCGCTGACTGCCCAACCAGCGCCACAAACGCCGGCCGTGGCCGAGCGCATCGTCGATGGTCGCACCACTTTCATCCTCAACAGCATGCTCGAGGACGTCATCAAACGCGGCACCGGCCGCCGCGCCCTGGCCTTGGGCCGCAGCGACATTGCAGGCAAGACCGGTACCACCAACGAGTCCAAGGACGCCTGGTTCTCTGGGTACAACGCCGATTATGTGACCACTGTCTGGACCGGTTTCGACCAGCCTGAAAGTCTGGGCCGCAGGGAATACGGTGGCACCATCGCCCTGCCGATCTGGATGAGTTACATGGGCGCCGCACTCAAAGGCCTGCCGCCCCATACGCAGCCAGAGCCCGAAGGCATCCTCAGCCTGCGAGTCGACCCGGTCAGCGGCCGTGCAGTCCCCCCAGGCTCGCCAGGCGCCTACTTCGAGCTGTTCAAGGCCGAAGACACGCCACCGTCGGCGAACGAACTGGGCAACGGCACTGCGCCGGGTAGCCCACTGCCTGCGGATGAAGTGGCGCCGATCGACTTGTTCTGATCGCCTGAAACCAAAAAGCCCCGCCTTCGAAAGAAGAGCGGGGCTTTTTGTTGAAGCGCTACAACGGCTTAGCCGTTGAACACATCATCCACGCTTTTGAGCGGGTAGTTCTTCGGATACGGCAGGGTCGCTACGCCGGTCTCGATCGCAGCCTTGGCCACGGCATCGGAGATCACGGTGATCAGACGGGCATCCATTGGTTTCGGAATGATGTACTCACGACCGAATTCCAGTTTGATGCCGCCGTAGGCGTCGCACACTTCCTGAGGAACCGGCAGCTTGGCCAGTTCACGCAGGGCGTTGGCCGCAGCCACTTTCATTTCTTCGTTGATGCGCTTGGCGCGAACGTCCAGGGCACCGCGGAAGATGAACGGGAAGCCCAGCACGTTGTTGACCTGGTTCGGGTAGTCCGAACGGCCGGTGGCCATGATCACGTCGTCACGGGTGGCGTGAGCCAGTTCCGGGGAGATTTCCGGGTCCGGGTTGGAGCACGCGAACACGATCGGGGTGGCCGCCATGGATTTCAGGCCTTCAGCGCTCAGCAGGTTCGGGCCGGACAGGCCAACGAACACGTCCGCGCCTTTCAGGGCGTCGGCCAGCGTGCGTTTTTCAGTCGCGTGAGCGAAAACAGCCTTGTACTGGTTCAGGTCGTCACGGCCGGAGTGGATCACGCCGGTACGGTCAACCATGAAGATGTTTTCGATGTTGGCCCCCATGCTCACCAGCAGTTTCATGCAGGAGATGGCGGCAGCACCGGCGCCCAGACAAACGATTTTGGCGTCAGCAAGGGTTTTGCCAGCGATTTCCAGGGCGTTGATCATGCCGGCCGCAGTAACGATCGCGGTGCCGTGCTGGTCATCGTGGAATACCGGAATGTCGCACTGCTCGATCAGAGCACGCTCGATCTCAAAGCACTCAGGCGCCTTGATGTCTTCCAGGTTGATGCCACCGAAGGTGATGGAGATACGCTTGACGGTGTCGATGAAGGCTTGCGGGCTTTCGGAGTCGACTTCGATGTCGAAAACGTCGATGCCGGCGAAGCGCTTGAACAGCACCCCTTTACCTTCCATTACTGGCTTGGAAGCCAATGGGCCGAGATTGCCCAGGCCGAGAATTGCGGTGCCATCGGAAATGACTGCAACCAGGTTGCCTTTGCCGGTGTATTTGTAGGCCAGTTCAGGATCGCGGGCGATTTCGCGTACTGGTTCGGCTACGCCGGGGCTGTAGGCCAGCGACAGATCGCGGGCGGTAGCGGTGGCCTTGGTGAGCTCGACACTCAGCTTCCCTGGACGAGGATGGGCATGATATTCGAGAGCGGCAGTTTTCAAATCAGACATGTGGGCATTCCGCTTTTACTGTTGGACGGACGGATCGCCGAGGATACGCGTGTCGCAAAGCCCCCACAAGACTGACCAGTCACCCCTGTCAAGCGCCCGGCCCTACGACTTTGGACCAAGAGCCGCGGAACATAAGGGATAGACTGTTCACAATCATTATAAAAAATGTCTACAGTTTTTATCACTGCGCCATCTGGAGCATCGCCGGGTCGGTCAATGGCAGAAGCCAGCGTGCCTGCCCTTCTTTCAGCCCGCCGCGCCGCGAACGGTCCAGCACCCAGCCACGAGCCTCGATCTGCCTGCCCTTCAGCCGCTCGATAGTCGCCACATCGAACCGCCTCAGAAAATTGG
Organism: Pseudomonas sp. Ma2-10; assembly: GCF_054330215.1. Taxonomy (NCBI): domain Bacteria; kingdom Pseudomonadati; phylum Pseudomonadota; class Gammaproteobacteria; order Pseudomonadales; family Pseudomonadaceae; genus Pseudomonas; species Pseudomonas sp. Ma2-10. Next base: position 70,831 of record NZ_JBTEYL010000012.1, read on the forward strand.
GTGCAACGCGCAGTACAACCGAATCTTGCAACTCGATCCAAACTCCGCCGCGATTGCGCTGAACCTTGCTCACACGACCGCTGAGCACAGCGAAACCGGAAGTGTTGATCTGCGCCGCTTTCAGTACAGGGGATTGACGCCACACCCCTAGCCTGGCCTGACGGGCGCTGTGTTCCGCCGCTTGCTGGCAGTCGACCAGTTCGACATTTGGCGCGACCGCTACGTGGAAACCGAGTCCTTCAGCGAGCATCTGCGCTTCAAGGTTGGCGCCATCAGCGCTGTAGACATGAGCCAAGGTGCGGCCGTAACGGTCTTTGCTTTCTTGACCGAGCAATAAACCGACCCGCCGGCCGCTGGCACCCACCAGTGCTTCCAGGCGTTGGCGTGCCGCCACCGCGAACGGCTCGTCGGAGCGGCCTTTCTTGCCCAGCTCCGGCGTATTCAAACCGATCATGCGCACGCTGCGGCCATCGCTCAGGCGCAACGTGTCACCATCCACCACCCGTTGCACCACAACGGGTGTCAGCCCGCTCGGCGCCGGGCAAAAGGCCTGGGCACCGGAAAGCCACATCGCAGACACAAAAAAGGCGCCCGCGAGGGACGCCTTTTTCATCAGCGAGGTAAAGCCCATGGGGCTTTGTAACCTTACTCTGCAGCAGCAGGAGCTTTCTTGCCGAAAGCACCGAAACGGTCTGCGAAGCGCTGTACACGGCCGCCAGTATCCAGAGTCTTCTGCTTACCGGTGTAGAACGGGTGGCACTCGTTGCATACGTCAGTACCCAGTGGCTTGCACAGGTTCGAACGCGTTTCGAACTTGTTGCCGCAGCTGCAAGTGACTGCGATGGTTTCGTACGCTGGATGGATATCGGCTTTCATGGTGTATTCCTCAGGCTAGTGTGCCGCCACTCAACACTATTGTTGAATACCGCACATAATTAGGCCGCGAATTCTACCAGACCTTTGCAATCACGCAAGCTGTCGCTTCTACCGACCGTCTGCTAGGCTCCCGGCCTTCTTCTCCGCCCCCTCATCGAGAAAACCATCGCGTGCCCGACGCCATTTTGCGCCTCGCCCTGCCTTCACCTCTGCGACGCCTGTTCGATTACCGTGCCCCGGCCGGGATCCTGCGTGCCCAGTTGCAGCCAGGCATGCGCCTGCGGGTGCCGTTCGGCCGACGGGAGATGATCGGGATTCTGGTGGAGGTGACCGATCACAGCGAAGTACCGCTAGAAAAGCTCAAACCGGCCCTGGCCCTGCTCGATGCCACGCCGCCCCTGCCGCCAGCGCTATTCAAACTGTGCCTGTGGACGTCTCAGTATTACCAGCACAGCCTCGGCGACACCTTGAGCTGGGCACTGCCGGTGCTGCTGCGTCAGGGTGAACTGGCCGAAGCACGGCAGGAACGCTTCTGGTCCGCCGCGCCCGGCGCCAGCCTTGATGATCCGCGCATCGCTCGTGCCCCGCGTCAACGGGAGGCCCTGGCGACCCTGGCCCAACATCCCCACGGCGTCGCCCATCAGCTATTGAGCAAACTGATGCTGAGCAAGGACAGCCTGGATTTGCTGCTGGCCAAGGATCTGGTGCAAGTCGAAATCCGCAAGCACGCCCCCGACGCTCGCCACGAACACTGGCTGGCGCAGCCGGAACTGCCGCTCAACCCGGAACAGCGTGCGGCCTATGAGGCGATTCGCGCCGGGTTCGACAGTTATCACGCGTTCCTGCTGGCCGGCGTCACCGGCAGTGGCAAGACTGAAGTCTATTTGCAGCTGATCCGCGAAACGCTCAAGGCCGGCAAACAAGCGCTGGTGCTGATCCCGGAGATCAACCTCGGCCCGCAGACCCTGGCGCGCTTCGAGCAGCGCTTCAATGCACGCATCGCCCTGATCCACTCGGCGGTCAACGACCGCGAGCGCCTCGAAGCCTGGCTCGCCGCCCGGGACGGTGACGCCGATATCATTATCGGCACCCGTTCGGCGCTGTTCACGCCAATGAAGAACCCCGGCCTGATCATCATCGATGAAGAGCACGACGGTTCCTATAAACAGCAGGAAGGCCTGCGCTACCACGCCCGCGACCTGGCGTTGGTGCGCGCACGCCAGGAAAACATCCCGATTGTCCTCGGCTCCGCCACGCCTTCGCTGGAAAGCCTGCACAACGCCTACACCGGTCGATATGGACTCTTACGCTTGAACGAGCGTGCCGGTGGCGCCAAACAGCCGAGATTCCTGCGCCTGGACGTCAAAAGCCGCCCACTGGACAGCGGCATTTCCGGGCCGATGCAACAGGCCATCGGCCAGACGCTGGCCGCCGGGCAACAAGTATTGGTGTTCCTCAACCGTCGCGGTTTCGCCCCCACCTTGCTGTGTCATGACTGCGGCTGGATGTCCGAGTGTCAGCGCTGCGATGCGCGCATGACCGTGCATCAACGCTCCGGCGAACTGCGTTGCCACCATTGCGGCTACGTCGAACGCGTCCCTCGGCATTGTCCGAAGTGCGGCAAAGTCGATTTGCGACCGGTCGGCGCCGGCACCGAGCGCGCCGAAGAACGATTGGGGATTCTATTTCCGCACGTCCCGGTGCTGCGGGTCGACCGCGATAGCACTTCGCGTAAAGACGCCATGAATCAGCTGTTCGCGACCATTCAGAAGGGCCAGCCATGCATTCTGGTGGGCACGCAAATGCTTGCCAAAGGGCACCACTTTCCACGGGTGACGCTGGTGTCGATTCTCGATGCCGACGGCGGACTGTTTTCCGGCGACTTCCGCGCCAGCGAGCGCATGGCACAGTTGATCGTTCAGGTTGCCGGGCGCGCCGGGCGCGCGGAAGAGCCGGGCAAAGTGATCATCCAGACGCACCTGGCCGACCATCCACTGTTGGTGCAATTGACTGAACAGGGCTATTTCGCCTTTGCCGAACAAGCGTTGAGCGAACGTCGCTCGGCGGGGCTACCGCCGTTTGCGCACTTGGCGCTGCTGCGGGCCGAAGCGCACAAACCGGGACAAGCTGAAGGCTTTCTTGATGACGCGTGCAGCGAAGCCGAGCGCTTGCTGGCCGAACAGAACCTGACCGGGATCGAATTGCTCGGGCCGGTGCCGGCGCCGATGGAACGCCGGGCCGGGCGCTATCGTGCGCAGTTGTTGCTGCAAGCGACAGCCCGGGCGCCGCTGCATCGATTATTAAGCAGCTGGCTGCTGGTGTTGGAGCAGATGCCGAGTGGGCGGGCGGTGCGCTGGTCGCTGGATGTCGATCCTGTGGATTTGTATTGATGGGTAGATCGCCATCACGAGCTTGCTCGCGATGGCGGCCGATTTGTCACCACATATCCATAACCTGCCCGCTATAGTTGGCAAGCCCGTCTTCGCAACGGATAATGCCCAGTTTTTCCACTAGCGCATTGAAGCGCCGCCGCGCTTGCGGTCGAAAGAGAACACCATGAAAGACACCATTCGCCAGCTGATCCAACAAGCCATCACCCAACTCGTCAACGAAGGTGTGTTGCCTGAAGGCCTGTCGCCGGCGATCCAGGTGGAAAACTCCCGTGACAAGAAGAACGGCGACTTCGCCAGCAACATCGCCATGATGCTGGCCAAACCGGCCGGCATGAAGCCGCGTGACCTGGCAGAGAAAATCATCGCCGCGCTGCCGGTTGATGAAAACGTCACCAAGACCGAAATCGCCGGCCCGGGCTTCCTGAACTTCTTCCAGAACACCCAGGCCCTGGCCTCTCGCCTGGACGCCGCCCTGGCTGACTCCCACGTCGGCGTGCGCAAGGCCGGCCCGGTGCAGCGCACCGTGATTGATCTGTCGGCACCTAACCTGGCCAAAGAGATGCACGTCGGCCACTTGCGCTCGACCATCATCGGCGACGGCGTGGCCCGGGTGTTGGAGTTCCTCGGCGACGAAGTGATCCGTCAGAACCACGTCGGCGACTGGGGCACCCAGTTCGGCATGCTGATGGCCTACCTTCAGGAAAACCCGATCACCAGCGACGAACTGTCGGACCTGGAAAATTTTTACCGTGCGGCCAAGCAACGCTTCGACGAATCCGAAGAGTTCGCAGATCGCGCCCGCGGCCTGGTGGTCAAGCTGCAAGCCGGCGACCCGGACTGCCTGGCGCTGTGGACCAAGTTCAAAGACATCTCGTTGTCGCACTGCCAGAAAATCTACGAACTGCTGAACGTCAAACTGACCATGGCCGATGTGATGGGCGAAAGCGCCTACAACGATGACCTGATCAACGTAGTCAACGACCTCAAGGCCGCCGGCCTGCTGGTCGAGAGCAACGGCGCCCAGTGCGTGTTCCTCGACGAATTCAAGAACGCCGACGGCGACCCGCTGCCAGTGATCATCGTCAAGGCTGACGGCGGCTACCTCTACGCCACCACCGACCTGGCAGCCGTGCGCTACCGCAGTGGCCAGTTGAAGGCTGATCGCGCGCTGTACTTCGTCGACCAGCGTCAGGCCCTGCACTTCCAGCAAGTATTCCAGGTCGCTCGCCTGGCCGGCTTCGTGACGCACCCGATGGACATGGAACACATGGGCTTCGGCACCATGAACGGTAAAGATGGCCGTCCGTTCAAGACCCGTGACGGCGGCACCGTAAAGCTGATCGACTTGCTGACCGAAGCCCAGGAGCGCGCTTATACGCTGGTGAAGGATAAGAACCCGGAGCTGGCCGATGACGAACTGCGCAACATCGCCAAGGTCGTGGGCATTGGCGCGGTGAAATACGCCGACCTGTCCAAGCACCGCACCAGCGACTACAGTTTTAACTTCGACCTGATGCTGAACTTCGAAGGCAACACCGCGCCGTACCTGCTGTACGCCTACACCCGCGTGGCCGGCGTGTTCCGCAAACTCGGCAAGGACTTCAGCGAAGTCGAAGGTCAGATCGTCCTCGAAGCGGCGCACGAGCACGAATTGGCGACGAAGCTCGCGCAGTTCGGCGAAGTGCTCAACAACGTTTCCGACAAAGGCACGCCGCACATCCTGTGCACCTACCTGTACGATGTCGCCGGCCTGTTCTCCAGCTTCTACGAGAACTGCCCGATCCTCAGCGCCGACACCCCGGCGCAAATGCAGAGCCGTCTGCGCCTCGCCGCGCTGACTGGCCGCACTCTCAAGCAAGGCCTGGAACTCTTGGGTCTGGAAACTCTGGAGCGTATGTAAGTTGGCTGCCAAGAAAAAACCTGCACCCAAGCGTGGCGCCAGCCGTTACCAAGCTCCTGCAAAACAACCGATCCCGGGGTGGCTGTGGATGGCCATCGGCCTGACGGTCGGCGCGTTTATTGTGTTCCTGATGAAACTGGAACCGGGCAAGGGCAGCGAGAGCGTCAAGCGCGAGAAGATCGAGCAGCAGAAAGCCAAGATCGCCGAGGCCAACAAGACCCCGCCGAGCCCGACGCAACCGGTGAAGCCGAAGTACGACTTCTATACGTTGCTGCCGGAATCGGAAGTCATCGTACCGCCGGATGCCGTGCCGGAGAAAACCCTGCCGACGCCACAAGTGCCGACCACTCCGACGACGCCGGTCACACCAGAGCAAGCGGCGAAGATCGATACCGCGCGGGCTCAGGCCGCACTGGCCGGGATTACCCCGCCGCCAGCGCCACCGGTGTCCAAAGCGGCGCCAGTGACCAGGTTCTTCCTGCAGGCCGGCTCGTTCCGCAAGGAGGCTGATGCGGACAAGGTGCGGGCCCAGATCATCCTGCTCGGCCAGGCTGTGGCGGTTGAATCCGGCACCGTGAAAGACGAAACCTGGTATCGGGTATTGGTCGGACCGTTCAGCAACCGTGAGCAACTGACCACCGCCCAGAAACAACTGGCCGGCAGCGGCTTCAGCAACCTGTTGTTACAACAACGCCAAAGCCGCTAACCCTCTCCCCGAGCATTCCCGCGCTCTGCGTGGGAACAATCAAGAGGCGCACCGCTCGTCCCCTCTCCCTTCCCGCAGTTGAAATACGCTCCACCACCCCCATATGAGTTGGCATAAGGCATTTTCGCCCCGCTGCGTGGAGACTCTCCCTTGACCACCATCGTTTCAGTTCGCCGCCACGGCAAAGTCGTCATGGGCGGCGACGGCCAGGTTTCTCTCGGCAATACCGTGATGAAAGGCAACGCGAAAAAAGTTCGTCGCCTGTACCACGGCCAGGTAATCGCCGGTTTTGCCGGGGCCACCGCTGACGCCTTCACCCTCTTCGAACGTTTCGAAGGCCAGCTTGAGAAACATCAGGGCCACCTGGTTCGCGCCGCTGTCGAACTCGCCAAAGAATGGCGCACTGACCGCTCCCTCAGCCGCCTCGAGGCCATGCTTGCAGTCGCGAACAAAGACGCCTCTCTGATCATCACCGGCAACGGCGACGTGGTCGAACCCGAAGAAGGTCTGATCGCCATGGGTTCCGGTGGCGGTTACGCCCAGGCCGCCGCCAGCGCGCTGCTGAAAAAAACCGATCTGTCAGCCCGGGAAATCGTCGAAACCGCCCTCGGCATCGCCGGCGACATCTGTGTATTCACCAACCACACCTTCACCATTGAGGAGCAGGACCTCGCTGAGTAAGCCTGTTTTGGCCACCACGCCACGGCTCACTTTTACCTGAGGACCGCCAATTACTATGTCCATGACTCCCCGTGAAATCGTCCACGAACTCAATCGCCATATCATCGGCCAGGACGATGCCAAGCGCGCCGTCGCCATCGCGCTGCGTAACCGCTGGCGCCGGATGCAACTGCCTGAAGAGCTGCGCGTTGAAGTCACGCCAAAAAACATCCTGATGATCGGCCCGACCGGTGTCGGTAAAACCGAGATTGCTCGCCGCCTGGCAAAACTGGCCAACGCACCGTTCATCAAGGTCGAAGCGACCAAGTTCACCGAAGTCGGCTACGTCGGCCGCGACGTTGAATCGATCATTCGTGACCTGGCCGACGCAGCGATCAAGCTGCTGCGCGAACAGGAAATGACCAAGGTTCGCCACCGCGCCGAAGACGCCGCCGAAGAACGCATCCTCGACGCCCTGCTGCCACCGGCACGCACGGGCTTCAGCAACGACGACGCCACACCGTCGGCCGACTCCAACACCCGCCAGCTATTCCGCAAGCGCCTGCGCGAAGGTCAGCTGGATGACAAAGAGATCGAAATCGAAGTCGCCGAAGTCACCGGTGTCGATATCTCCGCGCCACCAGGCATGGAAGAGATGACCAACCAGTTGCAAAGCCTGTTCGCCAACATGAGCAAGGGCAAACACAAGAGCCGCAAAATCAAGGTCAAGGAAGCGCTGAAACTGGTGCGTGACGAAGAAGCCGGTCGCCTGCTCAACGAAGAAGAGTTGAAGGCCAAGGCCCTGGAAGCGGTCGAGCAGCACGGCATCGTGTTCATCGACGAAATCGACAAGGTCGCCAAGCGCGGCAACACCGGTGGCGTCGACGTGTCCCGCGAAGGCGTGCAGCGCGACCTGCTGCCACTGATCGAAGGCTGCACCGTCAACACCAAACTGGGCATGGTCAAGACCGACCACATCCTGTTCATCGCGTCCGGTGCGTTCCACCTGAGCAAGCCGAGCGATCTGGTGCCTGAACTGCAAGGTCGCCTGCCGATTCGGGTCGAACTGAAGGCCCTGACGCCTGAAGATTTCGAACGCATCCTCAGCGAGCCGCACGCATCGCTCACCGAGCAATACTGCGCCCTGCTGAAAACCGAAGGCCTGGTCATCGAGTTCCTGCCGGACGGTATCAAACGCATTGCCGAGATCGCCTGGCAGGTCAACGAGAAGACCGAGAATATCGGTGCCCGTCGCCTGCACACGCTGCTTGAGCGCCTGCTTGAAGAGGTGTCGTTCAGCGCCGGTGATCTGGCCAGCGCCCACGACGACAAGGCGATCCTGATCGACGCCGATTACGTCAACAGCCACTTGGGCGAATTGGCGCAGAACGAAGACTTGTCCCGTTATATCCTGTAGGTCTCATTCTCTACATGGCAGGGCCGCTTGCGGCCCTGAACCAAAATGACGACCCAGCTCCCCACCGACATCAAACTGCACAAAGCCTCTAAAACCCTGTCGCTCAAATACGCGTCCGGCGAGGAACATCACCTGCCCGCCGAGTTCCTGCGCGTGCACTCTCCTTCCGCCGAGGTCCAGGGCCACGGCAAACCTATCCTGCAATTTGGCAAGATCGGCGTAGGCCTGACCAAGGTCGAACCGGCGGGTCAGTACGCACTGAAATTGACCTTCGACGACGGCCACGACAGCGGCCTGTTCACCTGGGAATATCTGTACCAGTTGGGCCTGCGCCAAGAAGATCTCTGGAACGATTATCTTGCCGAACTCAAAGCCGCCGGAAAAACCCGCGACCCGAACGAATCCATCGTCAAGCTGATGCTCTAGCTCAGGCCTTTCGCTCATTAGAGGGCATTTTCTAATTCCATCTGTTTGAATGCTCCGCTTCCGGGCCTTCGATTGGCCTGCTTGCGAAAAAAATTAAACTCGGGTAACCAATGGAGCTGGCAAGGTCCCTGCAGTGCTCTCTGAACTAAAAAGCAGCGATGCAGAGTTAACGGTCACCCGAGCAGTAGTACCTGGCATTGGCTGTGGACTGCACAGCTGGACCCAGGTACTCGTCTCAGGACAATGGAGCGTCGTAGATGAGTAACAAGAATAACGATGACCTGAAAGTTCAGGCCTCGGAAAATACCTTGGGGCTGAATCCGGTCGTTGGACTGCGCAGAAAAGACCTGCTGGGCTCTGCCCGAATGGTGCTGACCCAGGCCATCAAACAACCGATTCACAGTGCAAAGCATGTCGCTCATTTCGGTATCGAACTGAAGAACGTGCTGTTCGGCAAATCCGTGCTGCAACCGACAAGCGATGACCGTCGTTTCGCCGATCCGGCCTGGAGTCAGAACCCGCTCTACAAACGCTATCTGCAAACTTATCTGGCGTGGCGCAAGGAGCTCCACGACTGGATCGGCGACAGCAACCTCTCGCCCAAGGACGCCGCACGCGGGCATTTCGTGATCAACCTCATGACCGAAGCCATGGCCCCGACCAACAGTGCGGCCAACCCGGCGGCGGTCAAACGCTTCTTCGAAACCGGTGGCAAAAGCCTGCTCGACGGTCTCTCCCATCTGGCCAAGGATCTGGTGCACAACGGCGGCATGCCGAGCCAGGTCAACATGGGTGCGTTCGAGGTCGGCAAGAGCCTGGGCGTCACCGAAGGCGCGGTGGTGTTTCGCAATGATGTGCTGGAACTGATCCAGTACCGGCCGACCACCGAGCAAGTGCACGAACGCCCACTGCTGGTGGTGCCACCGCAGATCAACAAGTTCTATGTTTTCGACCTGAGCCCGGACAAGAGCCTGGCGCGCTTCTGCCTGCGCAACAACATGCAGACATTCATCGTCAGCTGGCGCAACCCGACCAAGGAGCAGCGTGAGTGGGGTCTGTCGACCTACATCGAGGCGCTCAAGGAAGCGGTCGACGTGGTCACCGCGATCACCGGTAGCAAAGACATCAACATGCTCGGCGCCTGCTCCGGCGGCATCACCTGCACCGCCCTGCTGGGCCATTACGCCGCGATCGGCGAGAACAAGGTCAACGCCCTGACGCTGCTGGTCAGCGTGCTGGACACCACGCTGGACAGCGATGTGGCACTGTTCGTCGACGAGCAGACCCTCGAATCCGCCAAGCGCCACTCCTATCAGGCCGGCGTCCTGGAAGGCCGCGACATGGCGAAAGTTTTCGCCTGGATGCGCCCCAACGACCTGATCTGGAACTACTGGGTCAACAATTACCTGCTAGGCAACGAGCCGCCGGTGTTTGACATCCTGTTCTGGAACAACGACACCACACGGTTGCCCGCAGCGTTTCACGGCGACCTGATCGAGATGTTCAAAACCAACCCACTGATCCGTCCTGACGCACTGGAAGTGTGCGGCACACCGATCAATCTGAAGCAGGTCACTGCCGACATCTTCTCCCTGGCCGGCACCAACGACCACATCACGCCATGGAAGTCCTGCTACAAGTCGGCGCAACTGTTCGGTGGCAAGGTTGAATTCGTGCTGTCCACCAGCGGGCATATCCAGAGCATTCTGAACCCGCCCGGCAATCCGAAATCGCGCTACATGACCAGCATCGAGATGCCGGTCAACGCAGAGGAGTGGCAAGAAAACTCAACCAAGCACACCGACTCCTGGTGGCTGCACTGGCAGGCATGGCAAGCCGAACGTTCGGGCAAGCTGAAGAAATCTCCGGGCAGTTTGGGCAACAAGGCTTATCCGGCGGGCGAAGCTGCGCCGGGCACCTATGTGCATGAGCGGTAATTGAAGTAACACTCGTGGGAGCGGGCAAGCCTGCTCCCATACACACCTACAGGGCTCCGTGCATGCCGCAAGCGTTCATATTTCGTACTGTCGACCTGGATGGCCAGACCCTCCGCACGGCGGTACGCCCCGGCAAGCCTCACTTGACGCCCTTGCTGATTTTCAACGGCATCGGCGCCAACCTGGAGCTGGTGTTTCCGTTTGTCGCGGCGCTGGACCCGGACCTGGAAGTCATCGCTTTCGACGTCCCTGGTGTCGGCGGTTCGTCGACGCCAAGGCGACCGTATCGCTTTGCGGGCCTGGCGAAACTCACGGCGCGGATGCTCGACTATCTCGACTACGGGCAAGTCAATGTGATTGGCGTGTCGTGGGGTGGCGCCCTGGCCCAGCAGTTCGCTTACGACTATCCCGAGCGCTGCAAGAAACTCGTTCTGGCGGCCACGGCGGCGGGCGCGGTGATGGTGCCGGGCAAGCCGAGCGTTCTTTGGATGATGGCCAGCCCAAGACGCTACATCCAGCCGTCTCACGTGATTCGCATTGCGCCGATGATCTATGGCGGTGCGTTTCGTCGCGATCCAACCCTCGCCGCCAGCCATGCCGCCAAGGTCCGCTCGGCCGGCAAACTCGGTTACTACTGGCAGCTGTTCGCCGGCCTCGGCTGGACCAGCATTCACTGGTTGCACAAGATCCACCAGCCAACCTTGGTACTGGCCGGTGATGACGACCCACTGATTCCGTTAGTCAACATGCGGTTACTGGCCTGGCGGATTCCCAACGCCCAGTTGCACATCATCGATGACGGGCATCTGTTTTTGATTACCCGGGCCGAAGCAGTGGCACCGATCATCATGAAGTTTCTGGAGGAAGAACGTCAGCGCGCCGTGATGCATCCGCATCCGACGCCATTGGGCGGCTAATCGGCCCATTGTCGGTCGGGGAGACGCAGCGCAGCGCAACAATCCGCAACAGCGTCTATGGTGTTTTGGTTCGGTGTATCTGTATTTGGCCTGAAGACGAAGGAGTGTTGATTCATGCGCGAAAAACCAGCGAGGGAATTTTTGCCCACTCCCGCCGCGTTCATCAATGCACAGAGTGCGATTACCGGCCTTCGTGGTCGGGATCTGTTTTCCACCCTGCGCAGCGTTGCCGCCCATGGTTTGCGCAACCCGGTGCACACCGCCCGACACGCCTTGAAGCTGGGCGGTCAACTGGGCCGCGTATTGCTGGGCGAAACCCTGCACCCGACCAACCCGCAGGACAATCGCTTTGCCGATCCGGCGTGGAGCCTCAATCCTTTTTATCGCCGCAGTTTGCAGGCCTACCTGAGCTGGCAGAAGCAGGTCAAACACTGGATCGACGACAGCAACATGACCCCGGACGATCGCGCCCGTGCCCACTTCGCGTTCGCCTTGCTCAACGACGCCATGGCACCGTCCAACAGCCTGCTTAATCCGCTGGCGATCAAGGAGATTTTCAACTCCGGCGGCAACAGCCTGGTGCGAGGTATCAGCCATCTGGTCGACGACTTCCTGCACAACGACGGCCTGCCCAGGCAAGTGACCAAGCAAGCTTTCGAGGTCGGCAAAACGGTCGCCACCACTACGGGCTCCGTGGTATTTCGCAATGAACTGCTGGAGTTGATCCAGTACAAGCCCATGAGCGAAAAGCAGTATTCAAAACCGCTGCTGGTGGTGCCGCCGCAGATCAACAAGTACTACATTTTCGACTTGAGCCCGCACAACAGCTTCGTTCAGTTCGCCCTGAAGAACGGCCTGCAAACCTTCATGATCAGTTGGCGCAATCCGGATGTACGTCATCGCGAATGGGGGCTTTCGACGTACGTTGAAGCCGTGGAAGAAGCGCTGAATGTGTGCCGGGCGATCACCGGCGCTCGTGAGGTCAATCTGATGGGCGCCTGCGCGGGCGGGCTGACCATCGCCGCCCTGCAAGGTCACTTACAGACCAAGCGGCAACTGCGGCGAGTGTCCAGCGCAACGTACCTGGTGAGTCTGCTCGACAGTCAGATGGACACGCCTGCGACTCTCTTCGCCGACGAACAGACGCTTGAAGCGGCCAAGCGTCGCTCCTATCAGAAAGGCGTGCTGGACGGTCGCGACATGGCCAAGGTCTTCGCCTGGATGCGCCCCAACGATTTAATCTGGAGCTATTTCGTCAACAACTACCTGCTGGGCAAGGAGCCGCCGGCGTTCGACATCCTCTACTGGAACAACGACAACACACGTTTGCCGGCAGCTTTGCATGGTGACTTGCTGGACTTCTTCAAACACAACCCGCTGAGTCATCCAGGTGGTCTGGAGGTGTGTGGCACGCCGATCGACTTGCATAAAGTCACCGTCGACAGCTTCAGCGTTGCGGGCATCAATGACCACATCACCCCGTGGGATGCCGTGTATCGCTCTACCCTGCTGCTGGGTGGGGAGCGACGCTTCGTGCTGTCCAACAGCGGTCATGTACAGAGCATTCTCAACCCACCATCAAACCCGAAAGCCAGCTTCGTCGAGAGCACGAAGCTGAGCAGTGACCCCAGAGCCTGGTATTACGACGCCAAGCAAGTTGACGGCAGTTGGTGGACTCAGTGGCTGGGCTGGATTCAAGAACGTTCAGGTGCGCTAAAAGAAACCCACATAACGCTTGGCAACCCGAACTATCCACCGATGGAAGCGGCTCCCGGCACTTATGTGCGCGTGCGCTGACTGACAACGAACCACGGCCGGCGCCGGCCGTGGCATGACTCGACCATTAAGAAGACTGGATGAAAACCCGCGACCGGATTCTCGAATGTGCTTTGCAGTTGTTCAATCACAAGGGCGAGCCGAACGTCTCCACCATGGAAGTTGCCAACGAAATGGGCATCAGCCCGGGCAACCTCTACTACCACTTCCACGGCAAGGAACCGTTGATTCTCGGACTGTTCGAGCGTTTCCAGGCCGAACTGGCGCCCCTGCTCGATCCACCGGCCGATGTGGAACTTGCACCGGAAGATTACTGGCTGTTTCTGCACCTGATCGTCGAGCGCCTGGCCCATTACCGGTTTCTGTTCCAGGACCTGTCGAACCTCGCCGGGCGCTTGCCGAAACTGGCCAAGGGCATACGCAACCTGCTCAATGCGTTGAAACGCACGCTGGCTTCGTTGCTCGCACGCTTAAAGGCTCAGGGGCGATTGGTCAGCGATACCCAAGCGTTGGGGCAACTGGTGGAACAGATCACCATGACGCTGCTGTTCTCGCTGGACTATCAGCGGATTCTTGATCGCACGGGTGAGGTGAGGTTGGTGGTGTACCAGATCATGATGCTGGTGGCGCCGCATTTGTTGCCGCCGATCAAGGCGGCCACAGAGCAACTGGCGTTGCAGTACCTAGAGGATCATTAAGACCTTTTCAAATGCCAAACAAAAACGCCCGACCTTTTCAGGCCGGGCGTTCTCTTGAGCCCTGAAAATCAGGACTGACTGGTTGGCGTCGAAGAAACTGGCGCGACAGTCGGGGTTGCAGCAGGGGTCGGCGCAGTAGCGGAGTTCGATGCGCTGACCGGCGCCGGGGTTGCCGGTTTGGCGGCAGCCGCTTTCGGCGCTGCCGGCTTTTTCACCGCAGGCTTCTTCGCTGCGGCAGGTTTGGCCGCTGGCTTGGTAGCGGGTTTGGCCGCTGCAGTTTTGGCAGCCGGTTTTGCTGCTGCTTTGGCCGCAGGTTTCGCTGCGGCGGTTTTGGCCGCTGGTTTAGCGGCAGCTTTAGCCAGTGGTTTGGCAGCGGACTTCGCTGCAGGTTTGGCCGCTGCGGTTTTCGCCGCAACCGGCGCCACCTTGGCACCCGTGAGCTTTTCGATCTGCTTGGTCAGGGTATCGACCTTGCTGTGCAGTGCTTTGACTTCACTGCGGCTCGGTACACCCAGGCGCGAAATGGCACTGTTCAGACGCTTGTCGAAAGCCCCTTCCAGCTCATCCCACTTGCCCAGTGCGCGATCTTTCACGCCACTGATACGCGACTTGGCCGACGAAGCAGAGTCCTTGGCAGCATCGACTTTCTTGCCGACAACGCTCTTGGTGAGCTTCTCGGCTTTCTCGCCGTCTTTAACCAATGTATCGAAGAGTTTGCTGCCGTCAGTGTCAATCTTCGAGTACACGCCTAAACCAGCCAGCCAGATTTTGCGGGAGTAGTCTTCGACTTTCCCGATCCACGAGCTGCCTTCTTTTTCAGTATTCTTTTTACCAGCCATCCCGTTCTCCTTAAGATTTACGCGCGACGCGTTCGAGCAATGCCGTCAGCTCATCGAGCTTGGCAGAAAGTGCCTCAACGTCATGTTTAGACGGAATGCCGATACGATTCAAGGTACTTGCCACACGCGAGTCAAAAGCCTTCTCGACCTTGTCGAGTTGAAGTTCGACCTTCCCTTTGAAAGTATTGACTTCACTCTTGGCGTCATCAATCTCGGCATTGGCCGCTTCAAGTTTCTCGGCAACTACTTTTTTGCCTTGCTTTTCAACAATTTGACCAGCCTTGATCAACTCTTGAACGTACTCGCTGCCCTCTTGGCCGACCTTGGTGTAGGCACCCAGGCCTGCCAGCCAGATCCTGCGGGCATAAAATTTAACGTCGCTCAGAGCAGTCGTCGAAGCGTCGATTTTTTTCTTCAGAATAACTTTGGCCATGGTGCACCTCACGCGCAGAAGGTTTGAGGAACTGCCCGCGAAAGAGTCGGGCTCAGGCACAAAGTAGTGAGAATAATTAGAAACGGCACCCTAACAACTGACACAAATCGGTTACGCCAAGGCTTTGTCGAGAGCCTTTTCGATTTCCGATTTGATGGTGCCACTCATGGCCGACATCAACAGGCCAAGTTCGACATCGACCTTGATCGAATCCTCGCCCACATACACCGCGCCTTTCACACCGGAACGTTTGAGGTTCAGGGTGTCGCCGGACCATTGCGGCTCAAGGCCATATTGATCGGACAGTTTCTGCGCCAACTGGTCGGCCTTCTCGCGGGCCGCTTCCTTACCCAGGCCATGGGCACGCTCAACACTAATACGGGCCATCGAATGACTCCTGCTTTATAAATACTTTCCCGAAGCATCCTGACCGCTACTGCGGCAAAACGTCTCGGCGGTTACCTATCTTACCTGCAGCCTTGCCAAGACAAAGCAGGCCACCGGGATTAGAATGTCCCGCATTCTCTTCTGGTGACAGCGATATGACTGATCAGCGCAAAGGCAGCGATGCCGAACCCACCACTCACTTCGGTTTCAAAAACGTTCCGGAAAGCCAAAAAGCGGAAAAAGTCGCTGAGGTGTTCCACTCGGTAGCCGCCAAGTACGACTTGATGAACGACCTCCTGTCGGGCGGCATGCACCGTCTGTGGAAGCGTTTCGCGATCGAGCTGTCGGGCGTGCGCACCGGTAACCGCGTGCTGGACATCGCTGGCGGCACGGGCGATCTGACCAAGAAGTTCTCGCACCTCGTTGGGCCGACCGGCCAGGTCGTGTTGGCCGACATCAACGAATCCATGCTCAAGGTCGGTCGTGACCGCCTGCTGGATCTGGGCGTGGCCGGCAATGTCGAATTCGTTCAGGCCGACGCTGAGAAGCTGCCGTTCCCGGACAACCATTTCGACTGCGTGACCATCGCTTTCGGCCTGCGCAACGTTACCCATAAAGAAGACGCCCTGCGCTCGATGCTGCGAGTACTGAAACCGGGCGGCCGCTTGCTGGTGCTGGAGTTCTCCAAGCCGACCAATGCGCTGATGTCCAAAGCCTACGACGCCTACTCGTTCGCCTTCATGCCGTTGATGGGCAAGCTGATTACCAACGACTCGGAAAGCTACCGCTACCTGGCCGAATCGATCCGCATGCACCCGAATCAGGAAACCCTGAAGTCGATGATGGTCGAAGCCGGTTTCGACCGCGTGACCTACCACAACATGACCGCAGGCATCGTCGCCCTGCACCGTGGCATCAAACCCTGATGTTGCTGGCCGGCCTGCTCGCCAGCGTTGAACTCGGTCTGAACCGGGTGCTGCGCCTCGACAGCACGGCGCTGCCACGGCTGGCGCATTTGAGTGGCAAGGTGATTGCCGTCGACTGCCGCAGCCCGGCGCTGCAAGTGTTCATCCTGCCCAGCGACGAAGGCTTGATGCTGGCATCCCACTGGGAAACCGGCGCCGACTGCACCTTGCGCGCACCGGCCTCCAGCCTGCTGAAACTGGCCATGAGCAAGGACAAGACTTCGGTGCTGCATGCTCCGGAAGTCGAACTCGACGGCGACAGCGGTGTGTTGCTGGAACTGGCGGCGATCCTTCAGGACCTTGAGCTGGACTGGGAGTATGAACTCTCGCGCTGGCTGGGACCTGTCGCCACGCAACTGCTCGGCGGCCACCTGCGCAGTCGCGCACGCTGGTATCAGCAAGGGTTCGCCAGCCTGAACCAGAATCTTGGCGAGTACCTGGCCGAAGAATCGCGCACCCTCGTCGGTCAGCGCGAAGCCGAAGCCCGTTTCAGTGAACTGGACCAGATCAAACTCGATCTGGAACGTCTCGAGGCGCGTTTCGAGCGCCTTTCCCGATCCCTCGACCCAAGCGATAACGCATGAAGCTGCTTGCCGTCCGCCGTTTGTTGCGCATCCAGCGCGTTGTCATTCGCTACCGTCTCGATGACCTGTTGTTCGCCCTGCCACTGCCTTGGTTTCTGCTGGCGCTGCGCTACGCCTTGCCGTGGCGCTGGTTCCCGCGCAAGACGTTGGACCTGAGCCGTGGCGCGCGATTGCGTCTGGCGTTGCAGGACCTGGGGCCGATTTTCATCAAGTTCGGGCAAATCCTGTCCACCCGCCGCGACTTGCTGCCGCAAGACATCGCCGATGAACTGATGAAGCTGCAGGACCGCGTGCCGCCGTTCGACTCGCAAGTGTCGATCAAGCTGATCGAAGAACAGCTCGGCAAAAAGATCAGCGAAGTCTTCAGCCGCTTCGACGTCGAACCGCTGGCCTCGGCCTCGGTGGCGCAGGTGCATGCCGCGCAACTGAAAACCGGCGAAGAGGTGGTGGTCAAGGTCATCCGCCCCGGCCTCAAGCCGATCATCGCGCAGGATCTGGCGTGGCTGTTCATCCTCGCCCGCACCGCCGAAAAGCTCTCGGCCGACGCGCGCCTGCTGCACCCGGTGGACGTGGTCCAGGACTACGAAAAAACCATCTACGACGAACTCGACCTGCTGCGCGAGGCGGCCAACGCCAGCCAGTTGCGGCGTAACTTCGACGGCTCGCCGCTGCTCTACGTGCCACAAGTCTATTGGGACTGGTGCCGGCCGAAAGTGCTGGTGATGGAGCGCATCTACGGCATTCAGGTCACCGACCTGACAACCTTGGCCGACCAGCGCACCGACATGAAAATGCTCGCCGAGCGTGGCGTCGAGATCTTCTTCACCCAGGTGTTCCGCGACAGCTTCTTTCACGCCGACATGCACCCCGGCAACATCTTCGTCAGTACCGTCAACCCGTGGAGCCCGCAGTACATTGCGATCGACTGTGGCATCGTCGGCAGCCTGACCCCGGAAGACCAGGACTACCTGGCGCGTAACCTGTTCGCGTTCTTCAAGCGTGATTACCGTCGCGTCGCGCAGTTGCACATCGACTCAGGCTGGGTACCGGCGGAAACCAAACTCAACGAATTCGAAGCGGCGATCCGCACCGTGTGCGAGCCGATTTTCGAAAAGCCGTTAAAAGATATTTCTTTCGGCCAGGTGCTGATGCGCCTGTTCCAGACCGCTCGGCGTTTCAACATGGAAGTGCAGCCGCAGCTCGTTTTGCTGCAAAAAACCCTGTTGAACATCGAAGGCCTGGGCCGCCAGTTGTACCCGGACCTCGATTTGTGGAACACCGCCCAGCCGTTTCTCGAACGCTGGATGCGCGAGCGTGTCAGCCCCAAAGCTTTGCTCGGCAACGTGCAGAGCCAGTTCGAGCAACTGCCGCACCTGGCCAATATGGCGCGCGATCTGCTTGAACGCATGTCCCAGCCTCATGCCTATGATCCACCGCCACCTTGGCATCGGCGCCGGGACGACTGGTTCCTGCGGCTGCTCGGTACGGCGCATCTGGCCGGCGGTGCAATATTGGCCGTGGGCGGACCTCTGAACGATCTGGCTTACTGGCCGGCCGGTATCATGATGGCCGTCGGTTTGTATCTGGTCGTTCGCCGATAGCCAGTTGTGTGATCCACTGGCACACTGTTTGAACGTTGGGCCCTGCTAATGAAGTGTCGGGCCCGCTGTCGGAGTCGAAGATGAAAAACTGGCTGGACGAGATCAAGTGGGACGCGAATGGCCTGGTGCCGGCGATTGCCCAAGATCACAAGACCGGGCGCGTCCTGATGATGGCCTGGATGAACCGTGAAGCGCTGGAACTGACCGCTGCCGAAAACCGCGCCATTTACTGGTCACGTTCCCGTGGCAAGCTGTGGCGCAAGGGCGAAGAGTCCGGCCATGTGCAAACCCTGCATGAGATGCGTTTGGACTGTGACGCCGACGTGATCATCCTCATGGTCGAGCAGATCGGCGACATCGCTTGCCATACCGGCCGTCAGAGCTGCTTCTACCGCGTCTTCGAGAACGGCGACTGGAAAACCGTCGATCCGGTGCTCAAAGACCCGCACGCCATCTATTCCGCAGGACACCCACATGAGTGACACGCTGACCCGTCTGGCCGAAGTGCTGGAAGAGCGCAAAGGCGCCGCTGCCGACAGCTCGTATGTCGCCAGCCTGTACCACAAGGGCTTGAACAAGATTCTGGAAAAAGTCGGCGAAGAGTCGGTCGAAACCATCATTGCCGCCAAGGATGCCGCCATCAGCGGTGACTGCAGCGATGTGATCTACGAAACCGCCGATTTGTGGTTCCACAGCATGGTCATGCTCGCCCAACTGGGGCAGCATCCACAGGCTGTACTCGATGAACTGGACCGTCGTTTCGGTCTGTCCGGACACGCCGAGAAAGCCTCTCGCCCGTCCGCCTGAACATCTAATTAGAGAGGAACAGCAACATGGGCATTTTTGACTGGAAACACTGGATCGTCATCCTGGTTGTTGTCGTGCTGGTGTTCGGCACCAAGAAACTGAAAAACCTGGGCACTGACGTGGGTGAGTCGATCAAAGGCTTCAAAAAAGCCATGAACGACGACGAAAAACCGACCGATCCGACTGCGACACCGTCCCAACCGGTACCGCCGGTTCAGCCGCAGGCCTCGGTGAACCAGCCGCACACCATCGACGTGCAGGCGCAAAAAGTTGAAGAGCCGATCCGCAAAGACGTGTGAGCACTGACTAATGTTTGGTATGAGCTTCCTTGAACTGCTGCTCGTCGGCCTCGTGGCCCTGCTGGTGCTGGGCCCCGAGCGTCTGCCGGGTGCTGCGCGCACCGCCGGCCTGTGGATCGGCCGTCTGAAGCGCAGCTTCAACGCGATCAAACAGGAAGTTGAACGTGAAATCGGTGCCGACGAGATTCGGCGGCAACTGCACAACGAGCACATTCTGTCGCTTGAGCAGGAGGCGCGGAAGATTTTCACGCCGACTCAGCAGGAGGCTACACCGGTTCAGCCGGTTGAACCGGTGGCGGAGCAAACGATTCATGCTCCGATGGCAGCGGAACCTGCCCCGGTTGTAGCGGCGATAGAACCTGCACCCGTAGAACCTGTTGCTCCTGCCGCCGCGCCGACAACGCCGGCTCCTCACGACACCACTTTGCCGCCGCGAGCCTCATGAGCGATCTCCCCGAAAATGACCAGCACATGCCGCTGGTTTCGCACCTCACCGAGTTGCGTACCCGTCTGCTACGTTGTGTAGCGGCGATCTTCATCATCTTCGCCGGGTTGTTTGCCTTCACCCAGCAGATCTACACCTTCGTCTCCACGCCGCTGCGTCAGTACCTGCCCGTGGGCGCAACGATGATCGCCACCGACGTGTCGTCGCCGTTCCTGACGCCGCTGAAGCTGACGATGATGGTCTCGCTGTTCCTGGCGATCCCGGTGATCCTGCATCAGATCTGGGGCTTTATCGCGCCAGGCCTGTACAAGCATGAGAAGCGCATCGCCGTGCCGTTGCTGATGTCCAGTATCCTGCTGTTCTACACCGGCATGGCGTTCGCCTATTACCTGGTGTTCCCGTTGATCTTCAAATTCTTCGCCGCCGCCACCCCGGCCGGCGTGGAAATGATGACCGACATCACCAGCTACCTCGATTTCGTCATGACGCTGTTCTTCGCCTTCGGCGTAGCGTTCGAGATTCCGGTGGCCGTGGTGCTGCTGGTGTGGATCGGCGTGGTCGACGTCAAATACCTGAAGAAAATCCGTCCGTACGTGATCATCGGCTGCTTCGTGGTCGGCATGATCCTGACGCCACCGGACATCTTCTCGCAGACACTGTTGGCCATACCGATGTGGCTGCTGTTTGAAATCGGCATCCTGTTCGGCAGCCTGATCAGCAAACGCGGAGAACACCCGGACGACCAGCCGGCCGACGATCACAACGACCAGCCGCCAGCGACCCAACCGTGAACCTGCTGCTGCTCGAAGAGGCCGACTTCATGGCGGCCGACCGGGCGATCCTGCGTGATCGCCGGTTGACGCACATGCAGGAAGTCCATCGCTCTGTTGTCGGCGACAGCCTGAGGGTAGGGCGTATCGGCGGGCTGATGGGCTCGGCCGAACTGCTGCGCCTGGACGCCGATGAAGCCGAGTTGTGCGTCACCCTCGACCAGCCACCACCGGCCAAGCTGCCGCTGACCCTGGTGCTGGCCCTGCCACGGCCAAAAATGCTGCGCAGGGTGTTCCAGACCGTAGCGGCCATGGGGGTGCCTCGAGTTATTCTGGTGAACAGCTATCGCGTCGAGAAGAGCTTCTGGCAAACGCCGTTTCTGGAGCCCAAGGCGATTCGCGAACAACTGATCCTCGGCCTCGAACAGGCCCGAGACAGCGTACTGCCGGAAGTCGTCATCGAGAAGCGCTTCAAGCCGTTCGTCGAAGACCGTCTACCGGCGATCACCGACGGTACCCTCGGGCTCGTTGGCCACCCCGGCCATTATCCGCCCTGCCCTCGCGGCCTGACCGAAGCGGTAACCCTGGCCATCGGCCCCGAAGGTGGCTGGATTCCTTACGAAATCGACCTGCTGGGCAAGGCCGGCCTGCAACCGGTGCAACTTGGCGACCGCATCCTGCGGGTCGAAACCGCCGTCACTGCGCTGCTCGCGCGCCTCTTCTAAACCCTACAGATTCCCGGCTGCCTGCCGACACAGTTCCCATAAAACCAACGAATGGTTCGAGGGAGTTGCAGCATGTACCGATGGCTAGCCGAGAAACTGGGGAACGTCAGCGTCAATCGCAAACTAGGTGTCGGCTTCGGTCTGGTGCTGCTGCTTACCTTGTTGATCACCTTCACCGGCTGGACCGGCCTGAGCGGTGTGATGAGTCGCGGCGATAAGCTGGGGTTTATTGCCAGCCTCAACGACCTGACCAAAGACCTGCGCCTGGCCCGTCTGGATTACGAAATGCGTCGTGGAGAACAAGGCCCCGGCGCGGTCAACGATCTGCTTGGCCAACTCGATACCGGCCTGAAAACCGCGCGCACGTTGATCGAACAACCGGCCGACGCCGCCATGATCGACCAGCAACTGGCCGCCGTCAGTGAGTACAAACAAGCCTTTGCTGCCATGACCCAGGCCGGCGCCAACCGCGAAGACGCCCGCAGCAAACTCGGTGCCACTGCCGACAACGCCGTGGCCCGTGTCGCCGAAGTCGAAAAATCCATGCTGCAAGGTGACAGCGTCGCCGATTTCAATAGCGTGATCGGCCTGAGCAAATTGATCCAGCAAGCGCGCTTCCAGGTGCGCGGTTACACCTACAGCGGCAAAACCGAGGCCGAGCAGCCGGCTCTGGATGCCATCGACAACGCGTTGAAAAACCTCGAAAGCCTGCCTTCCAAACTGCCCGAACAACACATCGCCAACCTGCAACAGGCCACTGACTCGCTCAAGGCCTATCGCGCCGCCGTCAGCCAGTTCCGTGACGCTCAGGTGGCCAACGCTGCCGCGCTCAAACACATGGCCGTTCAAGGCGAGATCCTGCGCGACACCAGCAAAAAACTCACCGTGTCGCAAACCATCGTCCGTGACACCGACGCCGCGCACGCCAAGGACCTGCTGCTGCTGGCCACCGTCCTGGCGCTCGCCTTCGGCCTGCTTGCCGCGTGGGCCATCACTCGCCAGATCGTGATGCCCCTGAGCCAGACCCTCAAGGTGGCGGAGCGCGTCGCTGCTGGCGACCTGACCCAAAACCTTATCTCTGAGCGTCAGGATGAACTCGGCCAGCTACAGCGCGCCATGCAGAGCATGACCCTGGGCCTGCGCGAGTTGATCGGCGGTATCAGCGATGGCGTGACCCAAATCGCCAGCGCCGCCGAAGAGCTGTCAGCCGTCACCGAGCAGACCAGCGCCGGGGTCAACAGCCAGAAGGTCGAGACCGACCAGGTGGCCACCGCCATGAACGAAATGACCGCCACCGTGCAGGAAGTCGCGCGTAACGCCGAAGAAGCGTCCGAAGCCGCCGTCGCCGCTGACCAGCAGGCCCGCGAAGGTGACAAAGTGGTCGGCGAAGCCATCGCCCAGATCGAGCGACTGGCCAAGGAAGTCGGCAACTCGACCGAAGCCATGGCTCATCTCAAACGCGAAAGCGACAAGATCGGCAGCGTGCTCGACGTGATCAAATCCGTGGCCCAGCAAACCAACCTGCTGGCGCTCAACGCCGCCATCGAGGCCGCCCGTGCCGGTGAGGCCGGACGGGGTTTTGCAGTGGTCGCCGACGAAGTCCGCAGCCTGGCCCAGCGCACGCAGAAGTCCACCGAAGAAATTGAAGAGCTGATCGTCGGCCTGCAAACCGGCACCCAGCAAGTGGCGACCATCATGGACAATAGCCGCAACCTGACCGACAGCAGCGTCGAACTGACCCGTCGCGCCGGTGGCTCGCTGGAAAGCATTACCCGCACCGTCTCGGCGATTCAGTCGATGAACCAGCAGATCGCTGCCGCGGCAGAACAGCAGAGCGCCGTGGCCGAAGAGATCAACCGTAGCGTGCTGAACGTGCGCGATGTGTCCGAGCAGACCTCGGCAGCCAGTGAAGAGACCGCGGCGTCCAGCGTTGAGCTGGCGCGGTTGGGGACGCATCTGCAGATGCTGGTTGGCCGATTCAAGGTTTGAGGTGATGAGGGTTCCTCGGTTCATACAGGACCGAGGTGATGCCATCGCGAGCAAGCTCGCTTCCACACAGGTTTTGTGATCGACACACATCCCCTGTGGGAGATTCTATGGTTGAGGGGAAGCGCTCAGCTGACTTTTGTTTGGTATTCGCTCTGCCCCTTCAGCAGGGCGAAGACCACCCGAGCCCACCACGATGATCTCGCGTCATCGATGGCACCGGCGTGCGCCGCGTGGACTGCAACCAATGCCGTGACGCCCGCTCGTTTGCACAAGGGTTTACACAGGATTTGTAGCCTGACGCGATCATAAAAAACCCCGCTTTCGCGGGGTTTTTTGTCAGGCCAACTGAGGCTGCACACTCAGCGGTTTGAGCGGCAACAGCGGCGCATGGGGATCGGCTTTCACCGACTTACGCCACGCGTTCAGCCACTCGGGCTGAGCTTCGTTCCAGATCTGCTCATGCAGACGACCCAGAGCTACCGGATCACTGAGCAGTTGCAGGCACTCATTATTGTTCAGACCCTCAGGCCCGACTTCCAGCGCATGACGCACCCGTTCGATCCGCATCCATTCGATCAGCTCGACCTCACGGTGGCGTGAAGTCGCCAGCGAGCACGCCAAGGCGTTCTGCTGTGGATCGACCACTGCCCGGATGAAGCCGTCGTTCAGCGCATGCCAACGGTTTTCGTGGGTGTACTGGTCGGTCGCCAGCAACGCCTGTGGCGGATTGTATTCCTCAGGGATCAGGAACAGGCTCTCGTCACGGGACTTGAGGCCCAGGCCCACTCGACTGGAGATCACCGACACCGGAATCGACAGCATCAACGAACCGACGATCGGCACCAGCCACCAGAGAAAGCTCGGGTTCAGCCAGATCACCAACAGGGCCCAGAAGAAGCCCAGCAAGGTTTGCGGACCGTGGCGTTTGACCGCTTCGCCCCATGGCGTGGAGTCATCGTCACGTTGTGGCGAGTTCCAGGTCGCGGCCCAGCCGAGGAACGCGGCGAGCACGAAGCGGGTGTGGAAAATCATCCGCACCGGCGCCAGCAGCATGGAGAACAGCATTTCCAGCAGCATCGACATCGTCACCTTGGACTTGCCACCGAACTCTTTCGCGCCCTTGGCCCAGATCAGGATGATGCTCAGCAACTTCGGCAAGAACAGCAGCACGACGGTGGTCGAGAACAGCGCAATCGCCTTTTCCGGGTGCCATTGTGGCCACAACGGATACAGCTGACGTGGCTCAAGGAAGTACTGCGGCTCCATCAGTGTGTTGACCGCCAGTAGCGCCGTCGACAGCACAAGGAAGAAGAACCACAAAGGCGCCGACAAGTAAGACATCACGCCCGTCAGGAACACCGCACGGTGCACCGGGTGCATGCCTTTTACCAGGAACAACCGGAAGTTCATCAGGTTGCCGTGACACCAGCGGCGGTCACGCTTGAGTTCGTCCAGCAGGTTCGGCGGTAACTCTTCGTAGCTGCCCGGCAAGTCGTAGGCAATCCACACGCCCCAGCCGGCACGGCGCATGAGCGCAGCTTCGACGAAGTCGTGGGACAGAATCGCACCGGCAAACGCGCCTTTACCGGGCAACGGCGCCAGGGCGCAGTGCTCGATGAACGGCTTCATACGGATGATGGCGTTGTGGCCCCAGTAATGGGATTCACCCAGCTGCCAGAAGTGCAGACCGGCGGTAAACAGCGGACCGTACACACGGGTCGCAAACTGCTGCATACGCGCGTAAAGGGTGTCCATGCCCGACGCGCGCGGCGCGGTCTGGATGATACCGGCGTCCGGCGTGGCTTCCATCAAGCGCACCAGACTGGTCAGGCAGTCGCCGCTCATCACGGAGTCCGCGTCGAGCACGACCATGTACTTGTAGTCGCCGCCCCAGCGACGGCAGAAGTCGTCGAGGTTGCCGCTTTTACGTTTAACGCGGCGGCGACGGCGGCGATAGAAAATCTTGCCGAAGCCCTTGGCTTCACGGCAGACGTCCAGCCAGGCTTGTTGCTCGGCAACGCAGATATCGGCATCGTTGCTGTCGCTGAGGACAAAGAAGTCGAAGCGATCCAGGTTACCCGTGGCCGCAACCGACTCGAAGGTCGCCCGCAAACCGGCAAACACCCGTGGCACGTCTTCGTTGCAGATTGGCATCACCAGTGCGGTGCGAGCGTCCCTGGGGATCGGCTCGTTGCCGGCGCTTTTACCGGAAATGCGGTACTTGTCGTGACCGGTGAGCAGCTCCAGAAAGCCCATCAGTGCGGTCCAGAAACCGGCCGATACCCAGCAGAACAGAATACCGAACAGAATCAGGATGCTGGTTTGTAGTGCATATGGCAGGACTTGTGTGACGGTTTGCAGGAACGGCTGATGCAGGACTTCGTTCAGGTCGACGAACGACCAGCCCTGGTACGGCATGATGCCTTTCATGTACCAGCCGGCAACGATGGTCTGACCGAGCATCAGTACCAGCAGAATGTAGCGGCGGATCGAACCGACAGTGCGCCAGCGAGCCGCTGGCAGCACGTTCTCATCTTTCGGCGGGGCCGGTGGATTCTTGCGACCGGTCAGACGCCGCCAGCCACGCACCAGAAGATTGGTGCGCCACGGCTCCGGCACGACTTTGGTCCGACGAATCGGCGGGGTTGCCCGCAGGCAAACCCGGCCGCTGGCATCAAGCACCAGCATTTGCGCGTCGGCCAGTTCTTCGGCGGTGTTCAGGGTCAAACGACGTCCCACCGAAGCTTGAGCCGCCTCGGTTGGCGCGTCGAACGTCGAGGACGACAGGCGTTCGTGCAATTCGCTGAAAGACTTGCAGCCCGCGAGTTCCGCGCGCTGCTCGTCGGTCATCGGCAGGTGCGCCAGATACTCGGCAAGAGTCTCTGGCTGTGCTTGAGAATTACTCATCGGCAGGCAACTGGTAGCTCCAGGTCTCGGTCAGGACTTCTACAGTCGGTGCCGATTCCGGTGTGGCTGGGGCCGCGTCTGCAGCGACTGGCTGCTTGGCGTTTTTGTTGTCCTTATTCTTCGTCTCTGCAACTGGCTTGGCGTCGGCCTGCTTGGCCTCAGCTTGCTTGGTTTCCTTGGCTTCCTTGTCCATCTTCGCCTGCTGTCGGGCGGCAATTTTGTCGGCCTTGGCGACGGAAGAATTGGACGATGGCACCGATGTTTTGGCCAGGTCGGCAGGCACGATGCTCTCGACCAGCGCAGCACGCATCTCGGTAGGCTTGCCCGGATCCTTGATTTTCATCCGCAGCGTCAGGCGCCAGCCCTTGGTTTCAGGGTTGTAACGTACGCTGTTCTCGACCAGCTCGGCATTCTCGCCGATGCTGACCTGGCTACGAACGTCCGCCGTTTCCGGCAATGCAGCAAGGGATGGGCCTTCGAAGTCCACCAGATAAGCAACGCTGCCGTCTGGCTGACGGATCAGGTTGGACTGTTTCACGTCACCCGTGGAACGCAGGGTCTGTTGAACCCAGGCGCTGTCCGGTGCGTGAAGCGCGGCTTCGTCGATGGTCCAGTGCATGCGATAAGCGACGTCCAGCGGTTGGCCCGGCTCAGGCAGTGTTTCCGGACTCCAGAACGCAACGATATTGTCGTTGGTTTCGTCTGCAGTCGGAATTTCGACCAGATCGACGGAGCCCTTGCCCCAATCGCCTTTTGGTTCGATCCAGGCACTTGGGCGCTTGTCGTAGCGGTCGTCGAGGTCTTCGTAGTGGCTGAAGTCGCGGCCACGTTGCAGCAGGCCGAAACCGCGTGGGTTCTCGATCGAGAAATTGCTCACCGCCAGGTGTTTCGGGTTATTCAGTGGGCGCCAGATCCACTCGCCATTGCCGGCATGGATCGACAGACCGCTGGAATCGTGCAGTTCGCGACGGTAATTCAGCACTTTCGACGGCTGATTGGCGCCGAACAGGAACATGCTGGTCAGCGGCGCAATGCCAAGCTTGGTGACCTTCTCACGCAGGAACATCTTGGCCTTGACGTCGACAACGGTGTCGCTGCCCGGGCGCAGGATCAGGCGATAGGCACCGGTCGCGCGTGGCGAATCCAGCAGGGCGAAGATCACCAAATGCTTGTCACCCGGCTTGGGCTGTTGAATCCAGAACTCGGTAAAACGCGGAAACTCTTCGCCGGACGGCAACGCGGTATCGATGGCCATGCCGCGAGCGGACAAGCCATAGGTGTGGCCCTTGCCGACAACGCGGAAGTAACTCGCGCCGAGCATGGTCATGATTTCGTCTTGTTTGTCAGCCTTGTTGATCGGGTACAGCACACGGAAACCGGCATAACCCAGTTCTTCGGTGGCTTTAGGATCGAACTTCACGTCGCCGAAATCGAAACGACTGGGGTCGTACTTGATCTCTTCGACGGTGTTTGCTGTGATTTCGTTGATTTTCACCGGCGTATCGAAATGCATACCCTGGTGATAGAACGACAGCTTGAACGGGGTTTTCTGATCGGCCCACTCGGCTTTTTCGGTCCGGAAGCGAATTTTTTGATAGTCCGCGAATTTCATCTCGCGAAACTCGTTCGGCAGGTTGCTGCGCGGAGCTTCGTATTTCTGCTCAGCCAGCTCTTTTGCCTTGACCGATACATCATCCAGATTGAATGCCCAAAGCTGACCGGCGCTGAGCAGGCAGAGCAGTGCAGAGCCCGCTACCAAAGCGCTTCGTAACCGTTTGGCAGACAATTTTGGAGCATTACAGGGACTAACAATCACGAGCAACCCTCGCCGAAAACAGATCAAAAAACCAACGGCCAGTTAAAGTGCCTGTGAGGTGTGAGGCATAAAAAACCGACCCTACAGACCACTCTTGCCAAGTTGGCGAGCATTGTTCCGACCCCTATGGGGCTAAATGATTCCCCAAGAGGTCCAGGACAAGTCTCTACCTAAGTCAAAACGGACCAACGAACGCTGATCCCCGTAGCGCGCGATTATCTAGTAGGCCGCGTTACAACGCATCAGGGGTAACAAAGTATTTATCGCGAAAAACGCCTGTTTTTAGGCGAAAAACCCTTAAAAACATGTATCAGCGCTTTCAGGTCTGTAACAGGAAGGTGACCGGACCGTCATTGACCAGGTGCACCTGCATATCCGCGCCGAATCTACCTGATGCCACAGTGCCATGCACCTGTTTCGCCTTACCTAATAGATAGTCGAAAAGCTCCTCGCCCAAGGCCGGGGGGGCGGCGGTCGAAAAACTCGGGCGCAAGCCGCTCTTGGTATCGGCGGCCAGGGTGAACTGTGAGACCAGCAACAACCCACCGCCGACGTCCGACAGGGACAGATTCATCTTGCCCTCGGCGTCACTGAACACCCGATAGTTAAGCAGTTTGTGCAGAAGTTTGTCGGCGCTGGCCCGAGTATCCTCGGGCTCGACCGCCACCAACACCAACAAACCCTGATCGACGGCGCCAACCACCTCCCCCGCCACCTCGACTCGCGCGCCAAGCACGCGTTGCAGCAGGCCCTTCATGCTTCTTCAGGGGCCAGGTCGAGCAGACGACGGGCCATTACATCGGCGGCACGAACCAGTGCATCAGTAATGCCAGGTTCGGAGGCGGCATGACCGGCGTCACGGATCACCTGCAATTCACTGTTCGGCCAGTTCTGGTGCAGTTCCCAGGCGTTATCCAACGGGCAGATCACGTCGTAGCGGCCGTGGATAATCACGCCAGGCAAATGAGCGATCTTGCCCATGTCGCGGATCAGTTGGTTGGGCTCAAGGAACGCATTGTTGGTGAAGTAGTGGCATTCGATGCGGGCGATGGACAGCGCGCGCTGTGGCTCGGAGAACCGATCGACCACCATCGGGTTCGGGCGCAGGGTGGCAGTGCGGCCTTCCCAGGTGGACCAGGCCTTGGCCGCGTGCATCTGGGCAATCTGATCGTTGCCGATCAGGCGCTTGTGGAAAGCCGAGAGCAAGTCTTCGCGCTCGTCCAGTGGGATCGGCGCGATGTAGTCCTGCCAGTAATCGGGGAACAGACGACTGGCGCCACACTGGTAGAACCACTCGATTTCCTGCGGGCGGCACAGAAAAATCCCGCGCAGAATCAGGCCGTGCACACGCTCCGGGTGGGTTTGCGCGTAGGCAAGCGCCAGGGTCGAACCCCATGAACCGCCGAACAACACCCATTTATCGATGCCAAGGTGCTGGCGAATTCGCTCAAGGTCGGCGACCAGATCCCAGGTGGTGTTGTTTTCCAGGCTGGCGTGAGGCGTTGAACGACCACAACCGCGCTGGTCGAAGGTCACAATGCGATACAGGTTCGGATCGAAATACCGACGGCTCTGGGCATCACACCCGGCGCCGGGGCCGCCGTGGATGAACACGACCGGCAAACCTTCCGGTGAACCGCTTTCGTCGACATACAACGTGTGGGTTTCATCGACGGCCAGATCGTGCCGGGCGTGGGGTTTGATCTGCGGGTACAAAGTCTGCATTGCGCGCTCCGTAAGGGGTCGAGGTCATCCCTGGGGGGACTTCTAATATTCTGCCGTCCGGCATCATAAACCCGAATTACGCCAATGAGCATGCCTTGCAGAGTCAGAGTTTTTCAGCCCGTTTTTTCGGACAAATAGCCGAGCAGCGTTTCATAGAGTGCATCAACCTCGGCGACCTGCCCCCGAGCCCGCAGACAGCCGTGAACCAACCCCTCCCCGTAATAAAGCGTCGCGGCTACGCCTGCTGCATTCAGGCGCTCGGCGTAGAGCATGCCGTCATCGCGCAGCGGGTCGAATTGCGCCACGGCGATCAATGCCGGCGGCAGGCCGCTGAAATCCTCTGCGAGCAACGGCATCGCATAGGGACTCGGTTGTCCGATACCGCGCAAGTACAACGCGTGATAGCAATCCACATCACGGCTGCTGAGCAAAGGAGCATCGACGCATTCGCTGCGCGACGGCAATCGGTGATCACCGCCCAGCCCCGGATAAATCAGCACTTGCGCAGCCGGCAATGGCTCACTTGCATCGCGCAACGCCAGACACAACGCCGCCGCAAGGTTGCCTCCGGCGCTGTCCCCGGCCACCAGCGTACGCTCAGGATCGAGCTGGAATGGCCCGGTCCGTAGCGCGCGCCAGACACCCAGGCAGTCTTCAAACGCCGCCGGAAACGGATGTTCCGGCGCCAACCGATAATCGACGGCGATCACCCGCACACCGAGCGTCGAGGCCAGGTCGGCACAGATGAAGTCGTGGGAGTCCAGCCCCCCCACCACCCACCCGCCGCCGTGCAGATAAACGATGCACGGGCAACCGCTGGTCGGTGACGAAACCGGCGGTTGATAAGACCGTAATGGCACGCCGGCCAATTCAAAGTCGACCACATCGAGCCCGGCGGGACGGGACGGGGTGAACGCCCGGCACATGGCGCTGTAGGCCTGGCGCAACTCGGTGAGGCGGTTGTCGGTGCTGTTGAAGCTGACGGTTTTCTCGACGAACGCCGTCATCTGCTCGGATAACGGATAGGAACTCATAAAGGCTTCAAATAGGCCTGAACGGTTGCCACGCCGTCCTTGCCATCGAAACTGCTGACACCTGCCAACCAGCGTTGAAGGTCGTCCGGATGATCACGCAGCCATTGTTTGGCAACGTCCTGAGGTGTCTGGCGCTCCATGATCGGCACCATCAACTGGCTTTCCTGGGCGGCGGTGAAGGTCAGGTTTTCCAGCAGACGGTTTACGTTCGGGCAGCGCTGGGCGTAGTCCGGGGCGGTCACGATGGAGACGGTGGCGGCGCCTTCGTCCGGGCCGTAAACGTCTTCGCTGCCAGTCAGGTAGGCGATTTTCATGTTGATGTTCATCGGATGCGGGGTCCAGCCGACGAACACCACGAATTCCTTGCGATTGACCGCCCGTTGAACGGCGGCAAGCATGCCGGCCTCACCCGACTCGATCAGCTTGAAATCCTTCAAGTCAAAACGATTGGTCTCGATCATGGTTTTGATGGTGGTATTGGCGCCACTGCCCGGCTCGATGCCGTAGATTTTGCCGCCGAGCTGATCCTTGAATTTGGCGATATCGGCGAAGGTTTTCAGGCCTGCTTGCGCGACGTACTCCGGTACGGCGAGGGTTGCCTGGGCGTCGGCCAGGCTCGGTTTGTCCATGACCTTCACCTGATTGGCGGCCACAAACGGCGCGATGTTTTTGTCCATCGCCGGTTTCCAGTAACCGAGGAAGATGTCGAGGCGCTTGTCGCGGATGCCGGCGAAGATGATTTGCTGCACGGCGCTGGTTTGCTTGCTTTCGTAACCGAGGCCGTTGAGCAACACATCGGCCATGCCGCTGGTGGCGATCACGTCGGTCCAGCTGACCACGCCCATGCGCACGGCCTTGCAGGAAGCGTCGTCACTGGCCAGAACGCTGGTGCTCAGCAGAGCAGCACCGGTGAGGATTAACAGACAGCGGTTGAACAGTCGATTCATCGGGAGGGCTCGCTTGGCAGCAGATTATTATGGGCCCGGTGTCTTCACGCACCGTGCCCATAACATTACGCAGCGCCGAGACGGCAAAAGCGAACGGTAGCGACCGTGTTTTGCACGGTGGCGACTATCACTGATAGTGCTGTTCGCCCCAAGCCAACAACCCTTGCAGCAATTCCTTGAGCACCACCTGAGTCGATGCCGCCAGGTCCGGGCGATAACGGAACGGCTCGAACTCTTCCATATACGTGCACTGGCACAACTCCAGTTGCACCGCATGGATGTCCTCGGCCGGATTGCCGTAATGCCGGGTAATGTGGCCGCCCTTGAAGCGACCGTTCAGCACATGGCTGTAATCGCCGTGGCGCGCGCAGATGGCTTCCAACTGAGGGGCCAACTGTGGATCGCAACTGACGCCGTTAAAGGTGCCGAGGTTAAAGTCCGGCAGTTTGCCGTCGAACAGGTGCGGGATGATCGAACGGATCGAGTGCGCATCGAACAGCAACGCGTAGCCAAACTCGGCTTTCAATCGCGCCAGCTCGTTCTGCAACGTGTTGTGGTACGGCGTCCAGATCTGCTCCAGGTAAGTCGTGCGTTCCGCCGCTGACGGCTCCATGCCCTCACGGAACAACGGAATGCCATCGAACAGCGTCGCCGGGTACAGGCCGGTGGTCGCGCCGACATACAAAGGCTTGTCGTCAGACGGTCGATTCAGGTCGATGACAAAACGCGAGTACTCGGCGGCCAACGTGCTGGCGCCCAGTTCGCCAGCAAATGCGTAAAGCTGCGGGATATGCCAGTCAGTGTCCGGCAGGCATTTCGCCTCGGCGATCAACCCGGCTTCAACCGCCGGGGTCAGGCGCAGACCGGCGTGGGGCATGCTGATCAGCAGCGGTACGCGACCTTGTTTGAAGTTCAGAACCTTATTCACAACTGTTCTCCTAAATGCTCACTTCAACGCCGTGACGCACGACGCGTTTTTCCAGGTCGCCGCCCAGCCAGTACGACAGGTCGGCTGGACGGTCGATTTGCCAGGCGACGAAATCTGCACACTTGCCGACTTCCAGCGAACCGTGGGTTTGAGCCATGCCCAGCGCCGTGGCGGCATGAATCGTTGCACCCGCCAAGGCTTCTTCCGGGGTCATGCGGAAACAGGTGCACGCCATGTTCAGCATCAAACGCAACGACAGCCCTGGTGAAGTGCCTGGGTTGAGGTCGCTGGCGATGGCGATTTTCACGCCGTGTTTGCGCAACGCCTCCATCGGCGGCAATTGGGTTTCCCGCAGGAAGTAAAACGCGCCGGGCAGCAGCACCGCGACGGTGCCGGATTCCGCCATGGCGATGGCGTCGTCTTCGGTCATGAACTCCAGGTGATCGGCCGACAGTGCGTGGTAACGTGCCGCCAGACTCGAACCATGCAACGACGACAACTGTTCGGCGTGCAGCTTCACCGGCAAACCGAGCTTCTGCGCGGTGATGAACACCCGCTCGACCTGCGCCGGCGAAAACCCCAGGTATTCGCAGAATGCGTCCACCGCATCCACCAGCCCTTCGGCGGCAAGGGCCGGGAGCATGGCGGCGCAGACGTGATCGATGTAGTCGTCGGCACGATCCGCGTATTCCGGCGGTAAGGCGTGAGCGGCCAGGCAAGTGCTGCGCACACTGACCGGGAACTCGGCGCCGAGACGGCGGATGACCCGCAGGATCTTGCGCTCACTGGCCAGGTCCAGGCCGTAGCCTGATTTCATTTCGACCGTGGTCACGCCGTCGCGCATCAGGCTCTTCAGACGCTTGGCGGCACTGGCGAACAGTTCCTCTTCAGTGGCCGCGCGAGTGGCGCTTACGGTGCTGGCGATACCGCCACCGGCCGCTGCGATTTCTGCATAGCTGACGCCTTGCAGACGCTGTTCGAACTCACCGCTGCGGTTACCGCCAAACACCGTATGGGTGTGGCAGTCGATCAGGCCCGGCGTGACCCAGGCCCCTTTCAGGTCGTTGACCGCCGGGTATTCACCCGACGGCAGTTCAGCACGTGGGCCGATCCACTCAATGTGCGCACCGGACGTCACGATGGCCGCATCCTCGATGATCGAGTAGACGCCTTGCGCCATGGTTGCAACGTTGCAGTGTTGCCAGAGCGTTTTCATCCTGGCCTCCGTTAGGTTATCGATGAGAAAAATCAGGGTCTCGCGCCACCAGTGCCGCTTTACCTGCCGCTGGTTTGACCCACGTCAGGTAGGCCAGCACCAGCAGCACAATCCAGACTACGCCAACGATCAGCGCTGCCTGGGTATCCGGGAAGTAGCCGAGCACGCCGAAAATGAACAGCATGAACGCAATCGCTGCCATCGGCGCATAGGGCCAGAACGGCACCGGGAATTTCAGTTGGGCGACCTGCTCGCGGCTCATGGAACGACGCATGGCCACTTGGGTGAACAGAATCATCAACCAGACCCACACCGTCGCAAAGGTGGCGATAGAGGCGATCAACAGAAAGACGTTTTCCGGAATCAGGTAGTTCAGCAGTACGCCTAGCAGCAGCGCGCCACTCATCACGACTACCGTCATCCATGGCACGCCATTGCGTGACAAGCGGGCGAAGCCTTTGGGCGCATGCCCTTGCTGGGCCAGACCGTACATCATGCGGCCAGCGCCGAAGATGTCACTGTTGATCGCCGACACCGCCGCCGAGATCACCACGATATTGAGAATGGTCGCTGCCGAGCTGATCCCCAGGTTGTCGAAAATCTGCACGAATGGACTGCCTTGGCTGCCGATCTGCTGCCAAGGAAAGATCGACATCAATACGAACATCGTCAGCACGTAGAACAGCAGGATACGCAACGGTACGGCATTGATCGCCCTGGGTAGCACGCGCTGCGGGTCTTTGGCTTCTCCGGCCGTTACGCCGATGATTTCAATGCCGCCAAAGGCAAACATCACCACCGCAAACGAAGCGATCAGACCACCCACGCCATTGGGCATGAAGCCGCCATGGCTCCAGAGATTGCTGATGTCGGTCGCCTGGGCGCCGGGGGCCGTGCTGATGCCGAACAACATGATGCCGAAGCCACCCAGGATCATCGCGACGATGGCCCCGACCTTGAGCAACGACAGCCAGAACTCCATTTCACCGAAGACTTTGACGTTGCACAGGTTCAAGCCGCCGACCACCGAGACGATGCCCAGCACCCAGATCCAACGGGCGACTTCCGGAAACCAGAAACCCATGTAAATACCGAATGCGGTGACGTCGGCCATGCCGACGATGACCATTTCAAACGCGTAGGTCCAACCGAGGATGAAGCCCGCCATCGGCCCCAGGTAGGTGCTGGCGTAGTGGCCGAAAGAGCCGGCCACCGGGTTGTGCACCGCCATCTCGCCGAGGGCGCGCATGACCATGAACACCGCCGCGCCACCGATCAGGTAAGCGAGAAGGACCGCAGGACCGGCCATTTGAATGGCCGAGGCAGAACCGTAAAACAGCCCGGTGCCGATCGCCGACCCCAGCGCCATGAAGCGAATATGTCGGGCAGAGAGCCCGCGTTTGAGTCCTGTTGCTTGCTGTTGCATTGCTCGGTCCTTATTATTTTTATTGGCGGAAATGGTCGTTCCCACGCTCCCGCGCGGGAACGATCATCAGACTTACAGGCTCGGCAGCAACGTCGCCGGCACCAGTGCGTTGAGGCAACGGGTCGCCAACAACTCGCTCGCCGCGTTGATGTCCGGCGCAAAGAAGCGATCCTTCTCATAGAAAGGCACCTGCGCACGCAGAATCGCGCGGGCTTCTTCCAGCTTCGAAGACGTCTTCAAGCCATCACGCAGGTCCAGACCCTGGCAGGCCGCCAACCATTCCACCGCGAGAACGCCGCGAGTGTTTTCGGCCATTTCCCACAGGCGCTTGCCGGCAGCCGGCGCCATGGACACGTGGTCTTCCTGGTTCGCGGAAGTCGGCAGGCTGTCCACCGAATGCGGATGGGACAGCGCCTTGTTCTCGCTGGCCAGTGCCGCAGCCGTCACCTGGGCGATCATGAAACCGGAGTTCACGCCGCCATTGGCCACCAGGAACGGCGGCAGTTGCGACATGTGCTTGTCCATCATCAGCGAGATACGACGTTCGCTCAGGGAACCGATTTCCGCGATGGCCAGCGCCATGTTGTCCGCGGCCATGGCGACCGGTTCGGCGTGGAAGTTACCGCCGGAGATCACGTCGCCTTCAGCGGCGAATACCAGCGGGTTGTCCGAAACGGCGTTGGCTTCGATGGCGAGCACTTCGGCGGCCTGACGGAACTGGGTCAGGCAAGCGCCCATGACTTGGGGCTGGCAGCGCAGGGAGTACGGATCCTGGACCTTTTCGCAGTTCTGGTGCGAGTCGGACACTTCGCTGCGCTCGCCCAGCAGATCGCGGTAAGCGGCAGCGGCGTCGATCTGGCCTTTCTGGCCACGCGCGGCGTGGATACGCGCGTCGAACGGCGAGCGCGAGCCCAGCACGG
This sequence comes from Pseudomonas sp. Ma2-10, assembly GCF_054330215.1. Classification (NCBI taxonomy): domain Bacteria; kingdom Pseudomonadati; phylum Pseudomonadota; class Gammaproteobacteria; order Pseudomonadales; family Pseudomonadaceae; genus Pseudomonas; species Pseudomonas sp. Ma2-10. The sequence goes on from NZ_JBTEYL010000012.1 coordinate 107,300, forward strand.
CTTCAACGGTCAGTGCGCCCAGCGCCACAGCGCCAGCGAACAGGTCTTCACCTTCGAACAGACCACGCAGCGCGTAAGCGGTGGACACCTGAGTGCCGTTGAGCAGCGCCAGACCTTCTTTGGCAGCCAGGGTCAGCGGGGTCAGACCGGCGACTTTCAGCGCTTCGGTTGCTTCCATCCACTCGCCTTTGTAGCGAGCCTTACCTTCGCCCAGCAGCACCAGCGACATGTGGGCCAAAGGCGCCAGGTCACCGGATGCACCGACCGATCCTTTCAATGGAATGTGCGGGTAAACCTCGGCATTGATCAGGGCGATCAGGGCGTCGATGACCTTGCGTCGAATGCCAGAGAAACCACGGCTCAGGCTGTTGACCTTGAGCACCATGACCAGTCGAACCAGTGCGTCGCTGATTGGTTCACCGACACCGGCGGCGTGGGACAGCACCAGCGAACGCTGCAGGTTTTCCAGGTCTTCGCTGGCGATACGGGTCGAGGCCAGCAGGCCGAAACCGGTGTTGATGCCATACGCGGTGCGGTTCTCGGCGAGGATCTGTTCCACGCAGGCAACGCTGGCTTCGATTTGCGCCGAGGCGCTGTTGTCGAGGGTGATTTTGACCGGTTGCTGATAAACATCACGCAGTTGGGCAAGGCTCAGTTGGCCAGGAATCAAATTAAGCGTAGTCACATCATTCTCCTTTTGAGAGCTTCTTATTAACTCACCAGACGCTCCGGAGAGGTCCGTTGTCCGTCGCGTCTCGCTTTTGGGGAGACGCGCCTTGGCACGCTGGTGTGGTGGAAATCAGTTCAGGTTCGGTAAAGCCTTGTGCAGCAAATTCGGGTCTTTCAACACGCTGGCAGCGGCGGCGATGTCCGGTGCCAACCAACGGTCCTGGTCGTAGGCCGGGACGTGTTCGCGCAGCAGGCGCCAGGCAATATCGGTGCCGGCGCCGAAGCGTTGTTCTTTGAGGAATTCAAACGCCTGGGCCGCCAGCAAGTACTCGATAGCGAGGATTTGCGTGCAGTTTTCAAGGGCGCGATGCAGCTTCAGCGCGGCGTTGGTGCCCAGGCTCAGGTGGTCTTCCTGCAGGCCGGACGTAACGTAGTTGTCGAGCACCGCCGGTTGCGCCAGTTGACGGTTTTCCGCACACAGCGAAGCGGCGACGTACTGGACGATCATCATCCCGGAGTTCACCCCCGGGTTGGCCACCAGGAAGGCCGGCAGACCGCTGACATGCGGGTTGATCAAGCGGTCCAGACGACGTTCGGCAATGGAGCCGATTTCAGCCATGGCGATGGCCAGCACATCCGCCGCCATCGCGACCGACTGACCATGCGGGTTAGCCTGGGACATCACTCGGAAGTCGTCCGGCGTCCCCAACAGCATCGGGTTGTCGGTAACAGAGTTGAGTTCGGTTTCGATCTGCTTTTTCGCGTGTTCAAGCTGATCGCGAGCGGCGCCGTGAACTTGCGGAATCGAGCGGATGCTCAGCGCATCCTGAGTGCGAATGCCTTTGCTGCTGGCGATCACTTCACTGCCATCGAGCAATGCACGCAGGTTGATGCCGACTTGCTGCATGCCTGGATGCGGTTTGAGCGCGATGATCTCGGCATCGAACGCGGCAATCTGACCGCGTTGGGCCTCGAAACTCATGGCGCCGATCACGTCGGCCCATTGCACCAGACGCGTCGCGTCGGCGAGTGCCAGGCAGCTGAGGCCGGACATGCACGGTGTGCCGTTCACCAGGCACAGGCCATCTTTGGCGCCCAGCTGAACCGGTTGCAGACCTTCTTCGGCCAGGGCTTGCTGCGCGGAAACGATCTGCCCGCGATAACTGACATTGCCGACACCCAGCAACGCGATGCTGATGTGGGCCATGTGGGTCAGGTAACCCACCGAACCCTGGGACGGCACTTGCGGGGTGATGCCGCGATTGAGCAGCGCCAGAAGACCCTCGACGACCCGGCGGTGAATACCGGATTTGCCATGGCTGTAGTTGCGAATAGCGGCGCAGAGGATTGCGCGAGTCTGTTCGTCGGCCAATGGCGCGCCAACGCCACAGGCGTGACTGAGCAGGGTGTTGCGCGACAACTGGCTCAGTTGCTCGTCTTTGAGCGAGACGTTGCACAAGGCACCAAGGCCCGTGTTGACGCCATAGGCGCGCTCGCCACTGGCGACGATGCGCTGGACGATCGCCTGGGCATTCTCGATCCGTGCCCAGGTCTGTGACGACAGCTCAAGCTGTGCGCCATGGCGGGCAACGGCAACCACATCCTGCCAACGCAACGGGGCGTCGGCGATAACGATTTTTTCAGCCTGGGACATCTTTGACCTCTTGAACTTGATCGTTCCCACGCTCTGCGTGGGAACGCCGTCTTTAAACCACCGCAGCCCGACGCTGTACGAACCGGTCCACATACTCATCCGCCGGCGAATGCAGGATCTCTCTTGGCGTACCGACCTGAATCAGGCGGCCATCCTTGAGAATCGCAATGCGGTTGCCGATGCGCACGGCCTCGTCGAGGTCGTGGGTGATGAAGACGATGGTCTTGTGCAGGGTCTTTTGCAGCTCCAGCAACTGGTCCTGCATTTCTGCGCGAATCAGTGGGTCGAGGGCACTGAAGGCTTCGTCCATCAAGATGATGTCGGTGTCTGCCGCCAAGGCGCGAGCCAGGCCCACACGCTGACGCATGCCACCCGAAAGCTGATGCGGGTATTTGTTTTCGTAGCCCTTGAGGCCCACGGTGCTGATCCAGTGCAGCGCGCGCTCGGAGCACATTTGCTTGGTTTCGCCGCGCACTTTCAGGCCGTAGGCAACGTTATCCACCACGGTTTTGTGCGGCAGCAGGCCGAAGCTCTGGAACACCATGCTGATCTTGTGCCGACGAAACTCGCGCAGGGCTTGCATGTCGTATTGCAGGATGTCCACGCCGTCCACCAGGATCGCGCCGCTGGTCGGGTCGATCAGGCGATTGAAGTGGCGCACCAGGGTGGACTTGCCGGAACCCGACAGGCCCATGATCACGAAGATCTCGCCGGTGCCGATGCTCAGGGACAAGTCGTTCACGCCGACCACGCAGCCGGTTTCGGACAGCACCTGATCCTTGGTTTTGCCCTGCCCAATCATGGCCAGCGCATCCTTGGAACGGTTGCCGAAAATCTTGAAGACGTTTTTGACTTCGATCTTGCTGATGGCTTCGTTGTTCATTTGCTCACCTCATGCCGTGGCCGACCATACGCCTGAGTAATACGGTCGATAACCACTGCCAGAATCACGATCGCCAGGCCCGCCTCAAGACCACGCCCGACGTTGAGGGTCTGAATCCCCACCAACACGTCCTCACCCAAGCCACGGGCACCAATCATCGAGGCAATCACTACCATCGACAGGGCCATCATGGTGGTCTGGTTAATCCCGGCCATGATGCTCGGCAGGGCCAGTGGAAGTTGCACGCCAAACAGTTGCTGCCAGCGGTTGGCACCGAAGGCGTTGATTGCTTCCATCACTTCACCGTCGACCTGGCGAATACCCAAATCGGTCAGGCGGATCAGCGGTGGTGCGGCGTAGATCACGGTGGCGAAAATCGCCGGGACCTTGCCCAGGCCGAATAGCATCAGCACCGGGATCAGGTACACGAAACTCGGCATGGTTTGCATGATGTCGAGCAACGGCATCAGCACCGAACGCAGGCGATTGCTGCGCGCCGAGAGAATGCCCAGAGGAATGCCGATCAACACCGAAATGACCGTCGCGACCATCATCAGCGCAAGGGTCTGCATCAGCTTGTCCCACAGCCCGACGGCACCGACGAGGAACAACAGGCCGACGATGACCGCCGTCGTCACGACCTTGCGGGTCGCGTGCCAGGCCACGCCCGCCACGATCGCCAGCATCAGCCACCAAGGCGCCGCACGCAGCAGCCCTTCAAGATTGACGATAGCCCACAACAGCGTGTCGGAGATCTGCCGGAACACGTCGCCGTAGTTGGTGACCAGCGAATCGACCCAACCGTTGACCCAGTCGGCGATAGAAAAGGTAAAGCTTTCGGGAAACATAAGAGACTCTCAATCAAGGGGTTGCGATACAGCCTGCGACTGCCGTTGCCGGCAGTCGTGAAAGCTGGACCTACAAGGCCGCGTCGATCTTTTTGGCCGCGTCTTCGCTTACCCACTGGTGCCAGACTTCAGGATGTTCCTTGAGGAACGTTTTCGCCAGCTTCGGCGAAGCGATCCGCTCCTTGGCCATGCGCCCAAGGTTCTGATTGAGCAGGTCGATTGGCAGGTTGACCTTTTCCAGCACCGCCACCAGTTCCGGGGCTTGCTCGTGGAAGGTCTTGGACAGGCCGACCTTGATGGTCACGCTCTTGTCCACGCCTGGTTTCTCTTCGAGTTTCACCAGATCAACCTGGCCCATCAGCGGGGTGGGCGACCAGTAGTAAAACAGGATCGGCTCGCCACGTTTGTAGCTCGACAGCACCGCGGCATCCAGTGCCGGACCGGTGCCCGGACGGAAGTTGGTGTAGGTGCTTTCCAGGTCGTAGCTTTTCAGCATTTCGCTGTTATCCAGCTCACAGGTCCAGCCCGCCGGGCAGTTATAGAAGCGGCCCTTGGATGGCTCTTCCTGGTCCTTGAACACTGCAGCGTATTTGCCCAGATCGGCGATTGCTTTCAGGCCCGGGGCTTTAGGCTCCAGCTTGCGCTTGGCGTCGCCTTCGATCACGTAGCGCGGCACGTACCAGCCTTCGATTGCGCCAACCACCGGAGCGCCGACACCGACGACCTTCCCGGCCTTCTCGGCCTTGTTCCAGATTTCGCTGCGGCCGACCCACTCTTCGGCGAACACTTGAATGTCGTTGCTGCCCAGGGCGTTTTCCATGGTGATGGAGTTGCCCGGCAGGCTGTCGGTCTTGCAGTCGTAGCCCTTCTCCAACACGATTTGCATCACGTCGGTCAGCAGCATGCCGCTTTCCCAGTTCAGACCGGCGAATTTCACCGGTTTGCCCGACTCGCACCAACCCGCCGCCTGAGTGGCGCCGGCGCTGGCGAGCAGGCCCATCGAAAGCAATGCGGTCAGCAGGGTCTTGTTCGATTTCATTGTGTGACGCTCCTAATCATGAATTGGCTTACGGCAGTCAAGAGGCATCCAGCCCTGTCCACGTCCAATCAGGTCTGCGCCGCAGCGCGACCGGTCCCGTTTGTTTTAGGTGCTGCATCGCTGTTCTGCTCGACTGGCAGAATCAGGTGGTCGGGTACTGCGCTGTGCCATTTTTTCGCGCACACGTAATACAGGGCTGCGGGAAGCACCAGACCGATGATCCAGGAGATATCCACATCACCCAGGGCCGCCACTAGCGGACCGGTATAGAACTTGGTGGAGATGAACGGCAGCTGCACCAGTACACCGAAGACATAGACGCTGATACCGAGGGCATTCCAACGGCCGTAGCGACCATTCGGATCGGCCAACGCCGGCACGTCGTAGCGTTCGCGGGTGATGCAGTAGTAGTCCACCAGGTTGATCGCGCTCCAGGGCGTAAAGAACGCCAGCAGGAACAGAATGAAGGACTTGAACGCACCGAGGAACGAGTGCTGACCGAGCAACGCCATCAGGGTCGCAGTACCGACGATGACCAGTACGAAGACCAGGCGCTGCAAGCGCGTTACTTTCAGATCACCACGAAAACCGCTGATGACGGTCGCAATGCACATGAAGCTGCCGTAGGAGTTCAGCGTGGAGATGGTGATCTTGCCAAACGCGATGCTGAAATACAGCAACGCAGCGGTGGCACCGGTACCGCCCAAACCTACGATATAGGCCACTTCGTGGCCGGCGAATTGGCCGTTGGCCGATGCGGCAGCGAACACGCCGAGGACCATCGCGACCTGCGCACCAATGACCGAACCTGCGCCGGCGGCAAAAAATGTTTTCACCGAGGAAATCTTGCTCGGCAGGTAGCGAGAGTAGTCAGCCACATAAGGGCCGAAGGCGATCTGCCAAGACGCCGCGAGCGATACCGCGAGCAAGAAGCTGCTCCAGCTGAAGTGGCGGATTTGCAACAATGCGCCAACATCAACCTGGCTCATCAGACGGCTGAACAGATAAACAAAGGCAATCACGCCAATGACACTGGCAACACGGCCGATCCAATGGATTACCCGATAACCGAGCACCGTAACCAGCACGATGACACTGGCAAAAATCAGGATGCCAACGCTGTCGCTGACGCCAAACAACTGGCCCAGCGCCTGACCGGAAAGCACGGTTCCCGTTGCGGTAAAGCCCAGGTACATCAAGCAGACCAGCACGATCGGGATGGCCGCGCCATACACGCCGAACTGTACCCGACTGGAAATCATCTGCGGTAGACCCAGCTTGGGCCCTTGCGCGGCATGCAGCGCCATGACCCCGCCGCCGAGCAGTTGACCGATCAACAGACCGATCAACGACCAGAACACGTCACCGCCCAGCACCACGGCCAGGGCCCCGGTGACAATCGCGGTGATTTGCAGGTTGGCACCCATCCACAGGGTGAACTGGCTAAATAGACGACCGTGTCTTTCCGCTTCCGGGATGTAGTCGATCGAGCGCTTCTCGATCAACGGTTTGTTGCCTGCACGTTCGCTGACAGCCATGGTTCAACCTCTGTGGATTGTTTTGTGGGGTTGGCTTTGCGTTGTTATTTACCGGTAATCATCGGCAGGTTCAGGCCCTGCTCCTTGGCGCAATCGATCGCGATTTGGTAACCGGCATCGGCGTGACGCATGACACCGGTCGCCGGGTCGTTGTGCAGAACGCGAGCGATACGCTCGGCTGCTTCGTCAGTCCCGTCGCAGACAATCACCATGCCCGAGTGCTGGGAGAAGCCCATGCCGACGCCGCCGCCGTGGTGCAGGGAAACCCAGGTCGCGCCGCTCGCGGTGTTGAGCAGAGCGTTGAGCAGTGGCCAGTCGGACACGGCATCGGAGCCATCTTGCATGGATTCGGTTTCGCGGTTCGGGCTGGCCACCGAACCGGAGTCCAGGTGGTCGCGACCGATGACGATTGGCGCGGACAATTCTCCGCTGCGCACCATTTCGTTGAACGCCAGACCGAGCTTGGCGCGCAAGCCCAGGCCCACCCAGCAGATACGTGCCGGCAGACCCTGGAAGCTGATGCGCTCGCGCGCCATGTCCAGCCAGTTGTGCAGATGCGCGTCGTCCGGGATCAGTTCTTTTACTTTGGCGTCGGTTTTGTAGATGTCTTGCGGATCGCCCGACAGTGCAGCCCAACGGAATGGACCGATGCCACGGCAGAACAGCGGACGGATGTACGCCGGTACGAACCCCGGGAAGTCGAAGGCGTTTTCTACGCCTTCTTCTTGGGCCATCTGACGGATGTTGTTGCCGTAGTCGAACGTCGGGATGCCCATCTTCTGGAAATCCAACATCGCTTTAACGTGCACGGCCATCGATTGCTTGGCGGCTTTCACCACCGCAGCAGGCTCGGTCTTGGCGCGCGCGCGGTACTCTTCCCAGGTCCAGCCGGCCGGCAGGTAACCGTTGAGTGGGTCGTGGGCGCTGGTCTGGTCGGTGACCATGTCCGGGCGCACGCCACGCTTGACCAGTTCCGGCAGGATTTCAGCGGCGTTGCCGAGCAAGGCGATGGAAATCGCTCTGCCTTCTTTGGTGTATTTGGCGATGCGGGCCAGCGCGTCGTCGAGGTCGGTGGCTTGCTCATCGACATAACGGCTGTTCAGGCGGAAATCGATGCTGACCTGCTGGCATTCGATGTTCAGCGAGCAAGCGCCGGCCAGGGTCGCCGCCAGAGGCTGAGCGCCGCCCATGCCGCCGAGGCCGGCGGTCAGGACCCAACGACCTTTCAGGTCATCGTTGTAGTGCTGGCGACCGGCTTCGACGAAGGTTTCGTAGGTGCCTTGAACGATGCCCTGGCTGCCGATGTAGATCCAGCTGCCGGCGGTCATCTGGCCGTACATGGCCAGGCCTTTGGCGTCGAGTTCGTTGAAGTGCTCCCAGCTCGCCCAGTGTGGCACCAGGTTGGAGTTGGCGATCAGTACGCGCGGGGCGTTGCTGTGGGTCTTGAACACGCCGACCGGCTTGCCGGATTGCACCAGCAGGGTCTCGTCGTCATTCAGGTTGGTCAGGCTTTCGACGATCTTGTCGTAGCATTCCCAGTTACGTGCCGCACGACCGATACCACCGTAAACCACCAGTTCTTTAGGGTTCTCGGCGACTTCCGGGTCGAGGTTGTTCATCAACATGCGCAGCGGTGCTTCAGTCAGCCAGCTTTTGGCGGTCAGCTTGTTACCGCGGGCAGCGCGGATTTCGACATTACGATATTTCGTAGGTTTCTGGGTATTGTCAGTCACGNTGCTTCAGTCAGCCAGCTTTTGGCGGTCAGCTTGTTACCGCGGGCAGCGCGGATTTCGACATTACGATATTTCGTAGGTTTCTGGGTATTGTCAGTCACGAAAAAGACTCCTCAGCGATCAATCCAAACCAACCCTGGCGGTGGGTAAGCCAGCCTGTGTGCATCGTTGCGCCACAAGCGAATCAGTGGACGTTGCGAGGAGTCTCGGTCGACTCATACGCATACGTCTTTACTTGTACATACAAGCATATGCAATCAAGCGGCCAACTTGCTGGATGGCGGTTCAAGAAAAGTTTTTAACACGCTGTAACGCTTCTGGATCAAGGGTTGTAGAAGAGATGAAATTTTTCGGGGGGATTTTTCGGGGGGCGTGACCGCTGTTACTAGAGCGTGGTTTTGCGCCACGCTGGGGCGTTCGGTAACAAGTTGGTGCGCAGTTTCGAATCAGAAGATCGTTCCCACGCGCTACGTGGTAACGATCATCGGTGGTCTTGGATCAGCGTGCAGTCAGTTCGATCACACAGCACGGGCCATTGCTCGAGACTTCCAGCAGGCCGGCGTTACCGTCGAGTTGCAGACAGTCATGACGGCCGAGTTGTGACGCTCTGTTTCCGAGCTTCACTTCAAGCTCGTCAGTGACACTAAATACGAGCACGGTGCCTGCCGAGCTGAAAAACCGCTGCTCGCCGTCCAGCCACTGCAATCGCGCGCGGTAACGCTGCGGTGCATAAATCAGGTTGAAGTCGCGGATTGGCCCACAGAGCAATGCGCAGGAAACCTGGCTCTCGCCGCTGAACGCAAATGGGTCCAGCGGTAACAGTGGCGGAGTGTCCTGACCATCAACCCGCAACGTCATGCCGTCGCCTTGCAATACCGTGATCACCCGCTCATAGCCGGCGAACGTCGAGAAGCCGCCCGACTCGCCAATATCGGCAATCGACAGGCGCCAGCCGAAACCATCAAGGCCGGTGCCCGCGTCGCGAGTGATCTCTTCGGTACTGCCGCCGCCGTTTTTCCACGGCATGCGCGGGTAATCTATTGCGCGTAGAACCTTCAACTCATTCATTTATGGCTCTCTATTTATGAAACCGCCCTTCCAGACGATGACGGGAACCGGGGTGGATCAAACGGGCGGCGGTCACTGGCTGACGGCCGGACCAGGTGCGGCGACGAATCAGCAGGCACGGCTCGCCCTTTTCAATCTGTAACAACTTGCACTCGCTGGCCTCGGCCAGAATCGCCTCGACCACGTGCTCGCCTTCAGTCAGCGGCGCGACCTGGTTCAGGTAGGCGTAAGGCGTTTGCAGGGTGAAGTCCTGCTTGAGGTATTCCGGGGCTACCAGCGCGTTGACGAAGCGGTCTTCGATTTGCACCGGGATATCATTTTCGAAATGCACGATCAGCGAGTGAAAGACTTTCTGGCCTTCACGCATGTCCAGCGCCAGGGCACGCTCGGAACCGGCGGCCTCTTCTTCCAGGGTGATGACCTTGCAGGTGTGGCGATGGCCACGGGAGGCGATTTCGTCGGCGATGTTGTGCACTTCAAACAGCGCGGACTGACTTTTCGGCTCGGCGACGAACGTGCCGACGCCCTGCATGCGCACCAACAGACCGTCGGCGGTCATCTCGCGCAAGGCGCGGTTGATGGTCATACGGCTGAAACCCAGCTGGTTGACCAACTCGCTTTCCGACGGAACTCGGTAATGCGGCGGCCAGTTTCCACTGTCGATTTGCTGGGTGATCATCTGTTTGACGCGGGCGTACAAGGGCGCCGGACTGTCGCCCAGATTGGCGCTCAGATTGGCATTCGGCGGCAATGTGGCAGACGGAGTTGGCACGGTTAATCCTTGTTCATTTGTTGGGGGCTACTAGCTTGCCGGAGTTTACCGAGCAGGCAAACGTCTGTATATGTATATACAAATAACACACGATGGGGTGCTGAACCATGTCCGCCTTCTTTGCCGAACGCGCGCTGCTGCCTAGTGGATGGGCCAACAATGTACGTCTTGAGGTCGGCGCCGATGGCGTGTTGACCCATATTCAGGCCGATTCCAACGCAGATGGCGCCGAACGGCTGAGCGGTCCGCTGCTGCCGGGTATGCCGAATCTACACTCCCACGCCTTCCAGCGCGCCATGGCCGGGCTGGCGGAAGTGGCGGGTAATCCGAATGACAGTTTCTGGACCTGGCGCGAGTTGATGTATCGCCTCGTCGGAAAAATCAGCCCGGATCAACTCGGCGTCATCGCCCGTCAGCTGTACATCGAAATGCTCAAGGCCGGTTACACCTCGGTCGCGGAATTTCATTACGTACATCACGACACCAACGGCCAGCCTTACGCGGACCCGGCCGAACTGGCGCTGCGCATCAGCCAGGCCGCCCGTTCCGCCGGGATCGGCCTGACCCTGCTGCCGGTGCTCTACAGCCATTCCGGTTTCGGCGGCCAGGCCCCGAACGAAGGCCAGCGCCGCTTTATCAACAGCACCGAAAACTACCTCAAGCTTCAGTCGCGCTTGCAGCCGATGTTGGCGCAGCAACCGGCGCAGTCGCTGGGTTTGTGTTTCCACTCGTTGCGTGCGGTAACGCCGCAGCAGATCAGTGAAGTGCTGGCGGCGAGCAACCAGCAGTGCCCGGTGCACATTCACATCGCCGAACAGCAAAAGGAAGTCGACGACTGCCTGAGCTGGAGCGGTCGCCGTCCGCTGCAATGGCTGCACGAGAACGCTGACGTCGACCAGCGCTGGTGCCTCGTCCACGCGACCCACGCCAACCCGGAAGAAGTCACGCTGATGGCCAAGAGTCGTGCGATTGCCGGCCTGTGCCTGACCACCGAAGCCAACCTCGGCGACGGAATTTTCCCGGCGGTGGACTTCCTCGCTCAGGGCGGGCGCATGGGCATCGGTTCCGACAGCCATGTGTCATTGAGCGTGGTGGAAGAATTGCGTTGGCTGGAATACGGCCAGCGTCTGCGCGACCAACGCCGTAATCGTTTGTATGGCGCGGATCAGCCGATGGTTGGCCGCACGCTGTACGACGCGGCGCTGGAGGGTGGGTCTCAGGCGCTGGGGCAACCGATCGGTGCGCTGGAAGTGGGCAAACGTGCGGATTGGCTGGTGCTGGATGGCAACGATCCGTACCTGGCGACCGCCAGTGGCGACGCGATTCTCAATCGTTGGTTGTTTGCCGGTGGCGATCGCCAGGTGCGGGAGGTGCTGGTCAACGGCCAGTGGGTTGTGCGCGACGGGCGTCATGCGGACGAAGAAGAGAGCAATCGGGCTTTCACCCAAGTCCTGCGCGATCTGTTGGGCTAACACCGGAAACAACAAATGGGAGCGCGCAACTTCGCTCCCACCGTGTTTGATCTTCAGTGGTCGTTAATTCGACGTCTTGGCCATCTGCGTATCGGTCGCCCGCCAGATCAGCCGCGTGGTGTCGTAGCCCTGCTGACGCGCCTTGCTCAGCAGTTCTTCACGCACGACGCCATTAACCGTCGGGGTCCGTGACAGCAGCCACAGATACTTGCGGCTCGGATCGCCAACAATGGCGGTCTTGTAGTCATCGCTGACATACAACACCCAGTACTCCCCCTTTGCCACACCCGGAATCAGCCGCGAAAACCAGTTATCGAACTCGACCCACAGCTTGTCGGTTTTGCCCGGTTCCTGTGGCCAGGCCGTGCCTTTGGCCTCTTCCCATTGCCAGTCCGCCGTCAGGCAGCGGTTCAGCACCAACACCTTGCCGTCAGGCTTGAGCGTGTAATGGGCTTCGGATTGCGCGCAGTTGCGCTGGAAATACATCGGCAGACGGGCCAATTCGTACCAGGTCCCTTGGTACTTCTTGAGATTGACGCTATTGGCGGTTTTCGGTGCCAACGGATCTACGCCAGACGTGGCGCAGCCGGCCAATACCAGGCCAGCTAAAAGGACTATCAATAACCGCTTCATTGTTTTTCTCCCGTGGGTGTATAACCCCGGTTACTTCAGGCCTTGGCCGGAAAACATCAGCACTTTGTCACCGGCGTACTGCACGCTGATAAAGCTGTTTTTGTCGCCCCAGGTGCAACTGGACATGCCAAGCGCGCCCGAGCAATCGGCGGGTTTGCCCAGCAAGGTTTCTACCTCGGTCTTGGGCATGCCTGACGACAGCTTCGAGTAGTTTTCCTGATTAACCTTGCTGCACGCGGCCAACAACACGCAGAACGAAAGCAGGGCAATAGAACGCAACGACATGGAGTAGCTCCTGGGGCGAAGGGGAATGGCATGACTGCCAAGCTGAAGCTTAGAAGAGAAAACCCCTGTCTGGTTCCCCGGCCGGCCGGCTATTTGTTGGGCCGCTCGTCTGTCTTTTTTCGAAAAATCAGCAACTTTGTTTCGCTATTGAGAATTTCGTCGGTTTTCACAAAAACCGCCTAATCTTTGGCGCCGGTCAGTCGACATAAACGCAGCGTAAAGCCGATCGACGGGGTGAACCAGTCGGTGGCGCGGTTGAAGCCGTTAGTGGGTAGCTTCCGAATCTAACCGCCTGTCACTGATCGTACCCATGCACGGGGTGGCAACGATCAGTTAGAACCGCGATCCAGGCCCCGAAAGAAACGCTAACTCCTCAGCCGTAGATTCCCTTCCCAACACCGCATTGCGATGCGGAAACCGTCCAAACCGCGCAATCACTTTCTGATGCCGCTCGGCATAATCCAGGTTACTGGCAAACACCGCCCGATCAGCCTCAGGCTGCTGCGCCACCAACTCGATAAACCGCGAAACCGCTTCGTTCTGCACGGCCAGATTCTCGCAGTGCTCGAATACCAGGTAGATGAATACCCGCTGGATCGGCCGCAATTGCCGATCGAAATCCGCAGCGATGCCTTGCGCCACCAGTGCCTGAGCCCTGAGATCGCCTGAAAAGGATTTTGGAGTGTCGCGAAAGATCATTCGCGGGAGTTGATCGAGCAATAGCACCAGGGCCAACCAACCTTCGGGGCGTTGCGCCCACTCGGTCAAACCGCCGGCCAGTGCCTGCTCGACCCAGTCCCCGAAACGCGTGCGCGCTTCGAGGTCCTGGCTGTTGCGCTTGCCGAACCATAACGTGCCCTTGTCAGTCGCTATTTCGTTGGGGGATTCGAGCGTTCCGAACCACCATTCGAGCAACGGATGCCAGGGCGCGATCATGGTTTATTCCTTGTGGTAAGCCGTGACGCGTTCAACTTCTTCTTTCGAACCGAGGAACACGGCGACACGCTGGTGCAAGCCGTCAGGCTTGATGTCGAGGATGCGCTGATGGCCATCGGTGGAAGCGCCGCCAGCCTGCTCAACCAGGAACGACATAGGGTTGGCTTCGTACATCAGACGCAGCTTGCCCGGTTTGGAAGGTTCGCGGCTGTCGCGTGGGTACATGAACAGACCACCACGGGTCAGGATGCGGTGCACGTCCGCGACCATCGCGGCGACCCAGCGCATGTTGTAGTTCTTTTTCAACGGGCCTTCTTCGCCAGCCAGCAATTCGCCGACGTAGCGTTGTACCGGAGCTTCCCAGTGCCGCTGATTCGACGCGTTGATCGCGAACTCCTGCGTAGAGGTCGGGATCGTGATGTCTTCGTGGGTCAGGACGAAGCTGCCCATTTCGCGGTCCAGGGTGAAGCCTTTTACGCCGTCGCCCAAGGTCAGCACCAACATGGTCTGCGGGCCGTAGATGGCATAACCGGCGGCTACCTGCTCGGTGCCCGGCTGCAAGAAGGCCTTTTCGTTCAAGGCTTCATTCTGGCTCAGGTATTCGCTCGGGCAACGCAACACCGAGAAGATAGTACCGACCGGTGCGTTGATATCGATGTTCGACGAGCCGTCCAGTGGGTCGAATACCAACAGGTACGCGCCTTTCGGGTATTTGCCCGGGATCTGGTAGGCATTGTCCATTTCTTCGGACGCCATGCCGGCCAGGTGACCGCCCCATTCGTTGGCTTCGAGCAGGATCTCGTTGGAGATCACGTCGAGTTTCTTCTGCACCTCGCCTTGGACGTTTTCGGTGCCCATGCTGCCCAGAACACCACCGAGGGCGCCTTTGGACACGGCGTGGCTGATTTCCTTGCAGGCGCGCGCCACCACTTCAATCAGGAAACGCAGATCGGCAGGGGTGTTGTTGCTGCGGGTCTGCTCAATCAAATAGCGACTCAGGGTAACGCGAGACATGGAAGGCTCCGGTGGAATGGGGGGCTAAAAACCCGCGCAGTTTAACGCGAGTCGGGGCGCATTTCCTCCTATCAGACGTGTTACCCCCAATAGAGTTCATGCGCCCGGTTGAGCGTAGTTCGAAACCGCCCGGATGTGCACAGGGCGTTGCTGCCCGTTTCAAGGCTTGACTGGCGGCTTGCGCAACAGACTGAACGCCATCGAGGCCAGAAACAAAACACTGAGCAGCAACACCGCCCACAACCCGAACGTCTTCCAGTTGGTGTCCGTCGTCGCAGCCGTTGTCTCGGTCGACGCCGACGCGACCACCGCCCCGCGCTCCACCGTTGCCTTGCCCAACGTCGCCAACTTTGCAGCGCTGTAATCCGGAATCAACGTCGACAGCGGCAGGTTCGCTGCCTTCACCGTGGCATTTCCCAGCGCGAGCGTATAAGGCCCCGCTCCGCGCGCCAGGAACACCAGTTGAATGGAGCGCATGGCGAATCGCACCGTCGGCGCCTCGGCACCCAGACCGCCGCCGCGCTCGTCCACCGTCAGCTTCAACTGCTGCACGGTTTGCCCCGACAGTTGCAATTCGTTCTGCACCACGTCCTGGCCACTCTGGGTCAGGCGGTAGAGCAAACCACTGCTCAGCGCCTGCCACGGCAGGCTGCTTTCGCGTCGACCGGACAAGGTCACGGGCGCCAAACTGTTGGGCTGACTCAACTCGACTTGCAAACGCTCGACATTCAGCCCCATGGGTAATTGCCAGGTGTATTCCCCGGCCTTTACGCTGCTGCCTGCCAGCGGTTGCGACCAGATAAGCGGTAGTGGCAGGCTGCGGGTCTTGGCGCTTTGCAATTGCGCCGAGGTCAACGTCGGTGCCGATTGCGGCGTGCTCCATAGCAATCGCAGGTAACGGGCCGACTGACCCGGCAAGGCGACTTCATGTTGCTCGACTCGCTCATCGGCGAACGTCAGGCGCGCCATCTGCCCTTCGCCCCACGACTGCCAGTGTTGCAAGTCGTCGCTGGCCTCGATGGTGAAACGCTGAAAGCCATCGCGTTCGCTGGTCCAGTCGAGGATCAACTGCTGCAAGGGTGCTTTGATGCTGCTGGCGTCGAGCAACCAGCCACGCAGCATTTCTTCGCCCGCCTCCAGTTGACTGGACGGCTGCACTTCGACCAGCGTGCCGTTGGCGCTCGATTGCACCCGCACGCTCGGTGCGTGCTCTGTGGAATCCGCCGAGTTGTACAAGGGGAACCACGTCACGTCAGTCAGGGTGGGGGTTTCGCGGGTCTGCGCGGTCGCGCGCGCCAAGGAGTACGCCTGAGCCTCACCGGCGGCATTGAACACGCGCACATCGTTGAGATCGGTCTGCCGCGCATTCAATTGCACGCTCAACGGCAATTCGAGGCGATACCACGGACCTTCGCCGCTGACCGACAACGGCACCTGTGTGGCGAAGTCCGCCAATTTTTCCTGAGCACTGGCCGACAGCGCCATACCCAGCGCAACAGCGCCCAACCAGACACGGTTCAGCTTCTGACTCAAGACGACACTCCTTCAGTTTGCGGGGCCGGTTTTTCAGCCTCCGGCACAGTCTCGACGCGCTTGGGCGGTAACGGGGCGAAATAGCCCACCACCAACAGCAACACGCCAACGCCGATAAACGAGACGATCCGGGCGAGTCCGCCGCGGTTACTCAATTCGACAAAGAACAGTTTGACCACCACCACGCCGATCAGCGCCGCACCGATCAGCCAGACTTCACGGCGATGACGCCGATGGCCGCCGATCATCAGACTCAGGGCCATCAAGGTCCAGACGATGGACAGACCGGCCTGCACCCGCATGGATTCGAGCAACGCCTCCAGCTCGAACGGCACACCGCCCCAATGGTGGGCCGTGCGCATCACCAGCGCCGTGAAGAACACAAACAGCGAGACGCCAGCGATCAGTTGCGTGGCGCGATCACAGTAGTCCTTGCGAATCGCCAGTTGCCTCACGGCGCTGCGGGACCACACGTAAACGCCGAACAGCGCAAACAGCAGACCCAACTCCAGCGGGTTGACCAGCGGCACGTAAGGCAATGGCTCGGCGGTGCCGTCGCTGACGACGTTCGCCAGCCAGAACCAGCCGAGCATCAGCAACGCCAGCGGTGCCGCCGCGTACACACGGTATTCGCGCGAATAAGCAGACACCGGCCATGGCCAGGCACGGGTTGCTGCCATCAGCACCAGATACAGGCTCGGCAGCATCGCCCACCCCAACCAGCGCCAAGCGTTGTACTGCTCGGACAACAGCAACAGGCCGTAACGCAGTTCCAGGGCCAGCACACCGATCAATAGCCAGCAGCCGAGTACATGAGCCGCGCTCAGGGCACGCTGCGGCAACATCGGCGCCAAACGCCGCAAGGAGATGAAATGCACAACGAACACGGCCGCCCATACCAGCCAACCGACATTGGCCGCTGGGTGATAACGCGAGTGCCACGCAGCCAGCAACACCCAACCGGCTGCAGGCATCAGCAAGGTGCAGAGCAAGCCCAGCGACGTCCATTTCAGGCGCAGCGCCAACACCGTCCACAGCGAAACGCTCAGCGCCGCAACGGCCAGCAACAACGTCGCTTGCAGATTCAACGGTGCGAAGCGCAGCACTTCACTGACCCACGCCAGCGCCCACCAACCCGCGCCCCATACCAACAGCAGTTCGGACAAACGCTGCAAGCCCAGCACATCGAAGGCCGAGGCAGGGTTGCCGAGCTGCAAACGCCAGGCGCCAACCATCGCCGCCAAACCCAACACCAGCGGTGTCCAGAAACCGCTATGAGCCAGAGGCTTCAATCCTTCGCTCGCAAGCGGTCCGAGCACATCAGGCCCGACCATCAGGAACGCCGCGCCACCGATGACCTGCAACAGCAAACCGAAGACAAAACTCACGCGCTGCTTCAGGTACAGGCTCAGCCAGATGATGAACAAACCGCTGGCCGCCCATACCGCACTCGCCGTTTGCCAAGGCAGGACGAACAGCACCGCCAGATTGATCAACACCAGACCGGCGAGCAACACCACCGACAAGCCGCGCAGCAATCGCACGTCGCTACGGACCATCTCATCGCGCGCCGCCAGCAACATGCCGGCGATCAGCGCCAGGCCGATCAACGACGCGCTCAGCAGGCCGCTCCACCCCGCGCTGAAAACGGCGCCGGACTCACCGCTCGAGCCCTGCAGCCGCAGCAGGAACAACACACCACCGAGCAACTGTACGGCGAACGCGGTGAACAGGAACGTGCGCGATTGCAGACGCAAGCCAACGAACAACGTCGCCAATCCCGCCAACGCCCAACTGATCGCCGTACCGTGAGTGAAGAAGAACAACGGCGCCAGCAGATAAAGGAAGGTCAGACCGAGGCAAGCCAATACCGGCAACCCTTTGCGCTCCCATTCCGACGCTTGCTCGGGCAAGGCTTTGCGCAACTGGTAGAAGCTGAACAACAACGCCACGCCCAGCATCAACGCGCCGAGCGGCGCACCGTTGAGCAGGCTGCTTTCGCCGATTCGCAGTTCACTGAGAAAGGCCAGCGCCGAGCCCAGTTGCAGCAGCAAGGCAAAGGCCCGGGCCAGCGGTCGTTGCTGACGCAGGCCGAGCCAGAAAATGCCGGCGCCTTCGACGGCCCAGGCCGCAGCCGTCCAGCGCGCATCGAGCCCCAACGGAATCGCCAGGCTGGCGAAGATCACCCCCAGCGCCAGGCAGGTTTCCGCCAACAGCAACGCTCGTCCACCCATCAGCAGCCGCGCCAGGGCCATGTAAATCATGCCCAACGCCAACGCGCTGAAGGCTGCGGCAAACTCGAGATGCTGAACCAGTGCGAACTGCAAGCCGAAGCCCACCAACGGAGGACCGAACAACATCGTGCCGTCGACGTAATCGCCCTTGCGCGCCGACCAGCGCAGCAGCGCTTCACGGCTGCCGTCCTCGGGCGCGTTGCCCATTTCCAGCAACTTGCGCCGGGCGAACAGCAGACCAATGGCCAGGTACATCAGGAAAAACACCATCAGGAACGGCTCGGTGCTCCATAACAGTTCCGGGGTATAGGCACGCAGGCCCCAGGCGACACCGATGCCGAAGGTGCCGACGAAACCGATCAGGTTGAGCAGGCGCCAAGCCTTGAACCAGGCGATGGCGAGGATGCCGGCGTTGAGCAAGGCGAAGTAACTGAACAGCGCGACATGATTGCCGGCGCCGGTGGAGGTCAGGATCGGCGCGGCGAAACCGCCAAGTGCCGCAGCGGCGGCGAGGCCCAGAGCGTCCTGGGTGATGGCAAGAATCGCCGAGAACACGGTCACCGCGACCAGCAGGCCTAACGCCGCCGCGGGATCAAGCAGCGGATGCAGGCGCATCGCGGCAAACACGGTCAGGTACAACACCGCGATCCCGGTGCCTTGCAGCATCAACGCGTAATGGCTGTTGCGTGTTCTAAGCCACCAACCCAGCCCCAGAAGACCCAATGCCGCCGCCGCAACACCGGCGTAACGCAACTCGATCGGCACCACCATGCCTTCGGTGGCGTACCGCAGCAGGAAGGCCAGGCCAAGAAACAACAGCACCACACCGACCCGTAGCACAGTGTTGCCACCCAACAGCCAGTTGCGTGCGCCACTGATCGCGCGCTCGATGAAATTCGGGCCACGCGGGATGGCAGGTTGTTGCGGCTCGCCGGCGACCGCGGTAATCGGTTCCACTTCGGGAGGGAGTTCCCAGATCAGCTCCGGGGCTTGGACAGGGATTTCGTCGAGAATGAATTCAGGAGCCGCAGCAGCTTCGCTGGCATTTGGATCGCTGATGTGCGACGCCTTGACGCCTGACACCTCCAGCAATGCCAGACGTTGCTCGACCGCCTTCAGCGCCGCCTGCGCCTGCTCAAGCAGCCGATGCTGCTCGTCAGCGTGTGAACCCAAACGGCCAACGCGAATGGCCTGGCCAATACCCAACCCGAGCAGCGCGCCCAGCAGCGCATCGCTGAACGACTCGTCGAGTATCCCGCCCAGCACCAGCCCAATCAGCATGAACATCCATTGCATGGTCGATATCCCTAAGCGCAGCAGCCAATCTGGCAAACTGACGCGCAGTATATCGGCCAGACCCAACCATCGTCGGGCCTTGCTCGCAATTATTGCTGAAAGTTACTCCAAAGCTTTCCAGATTTCCGTGGCGTACTCGCGAATAGTCCGGTCGGACGAGAACCAGCCCATCCGGGAAGTGCTCAACACCGCCGAACGCCACCATGCCTCCGAATCATGCCAATGGGCTTCTACCCGCATCTGCGCGTCCCAGTAAGAGTCGAAATCGGCGCAGACCAGGAAGCGATCGTAGTCGATCAGCGAATCGATCAATCCTGTGTAACGGGAAGGATCATCCGGCGAAAACACCCCACCGCGTATCGCTTGAAGCACATCATTAAGCCGGTGGGATGCCGCAATATCGGGCGTCGCATTGAACTCATGGTTCTGCTTGCGCGCTTCAACTTGCTGAGCGCTGAGGCCGAAGATGAACATGTGTTCGGCGCCGATGCGTTCGCACATCTCCACGTTGGCCCCGTCCAGGGTACCGATGGTCAGCGCGCCGTTGAGGCCGAACTTCATGTTGCTGGTACCCGAGGCTTCGAAGCCCGCGGTGGAAATCTGCTCCGACAAATCCGCTGCCGGAATGATGCTCTCCGCCAGACTGACGTTGTAGTTGGGCAAGAACACCACTTTCAGCAAACCACGCACGGTCGGGTCGTTGTTCACCACCCGGGCGATGTCGTTGGTCAGTTTGATGATCAGCTTGGCCTGGTGATAACTGGCCGCGGCCTTGCCGGCGAAGATCTTCACCCGCGGCACCCAATCGATTTCCGGCTCGGCGCGAATGGCCTGATACAGCGCAACGGTGTGCAACAGGTTGAGCAACTGACGTTTGTATTCGTGGATCCGTTTGACCTGCACGTCGAACATCGCCGCCGGGTTGACCGCAATGCCGAGTCGCTCGTGAATGATGTATGCCAAGGCTTTCTTGCTGTGCAGGCGCTGCTCGGCGAAGGCTTTGCGGAACGCAGCTTTCTCGGCAAACGGTTCCAGCTCGAGCAAACGCTCTTCGGCGTTGTCCAGCAGATCCGGACCGAGGGCGTCGACCATCATCGAGGTCAGCTCCGGGTTGGCCTGGTAGAGCCAGCGGCGGAAGGTGATGCCGTTGGTCTTGTTATTGATCCGGTCCGGGTAAATTTTGTGCAGTTCGGAAAACACCGTTTTTCGCATCAGTTGCGTGTGCAGCCCGGACACGCCATTGACGCTATGGGAGCCAAGGAACGCGAGGTTGCCCATGCGCACGCGGCGACCGTTGTCTTCCTCGATCAGCGACACCGCGCGCAGCACCTCGAAGTCATGGATACCCTTGGCCCGCAGCGAATCGATGTGCTGGGCGTTGATCAAGTAAATGATCTGCATGTGCCGCGGCAGCATCCGTTCCATCAAACCGACCGGCCAGGTTTCCAGCGCTTCCGGCAGCAGCGTGTGGTTGGTGTAGGACAGCGTATCGACGGTGACCTGCCATGCCGCATCCCACGCGACGTCATAGACATCGACCAGTTGCCGCATCAGTTCGGCCACGGCAATCGAGGGGTGGGTATCGTTGAGCTGGATCGCGGCATGATCGCCCAGGGTCAGGACCGAGGTGTGCATGTTGCGATGACGACGCAGCAAGTCCTGCAAGGACGCGGCCACGAAGAAGTACTCCTGACGCAGACGCAGTTCCTGGCCGGCTTCGGTGCTGTCCGCCGGGTAGAGCACCCGGGAAATACTTTCGGCCCGCGCGACTTCTGCCACAGCGCCCAAGTGGTCGCCGGCGTTGAAGCGTTCAAGGTGCAAATCTTCCATGGCCCGGGCGCGCCACAGGCGCAGCGTGTTGACGCTCGCCCCACGCCAACCGACAACCGGCGTGTCATACGCAATCGCGCGAACGGTTTCCGCCGGGGTCCAGACTTGCCTGGACTTGCCGGTTTCGTCGGTGACGGTTTCGACGCTGCCGCCAAAGCCGATCGGGTAAACAACCTCTGGTCGTTCGAACTCCCAAGGGTTACCGAAATCCAGCCAGTGTTCGGTCTGTTCCTGCTGCCAGCCGTCGACAATGGCCTGGCGGAACAAGCCGTGTTCATAACGGATGCCGTAACCGTGGCCGGCAATGCCCAGGGTCGACATGCTTTCCATGAAGCACGCGGCCAGACGACCGAGGCCGCCGTTGCCCAGCGCAGCGTCGGGTTCCAGCAGGCGAATGCGTTCAAGGTCGACGCCGAGCTCAGTCAGGGCCTCGCGGGCCACGTCCAACAGGCCAAGGTTGCTCAAGCTGTCGTAGAGCAGACGGCCGATCAGAAATTCGAGGGAGAGGTAATAAACCCGCTTTTGACCTTTACGGTAAATCTGCCGGGTGTGATCCATCCAGTGCTCGACCATGTGATCGCGCGCCGCCAGGGCAATGGCTTCGAACCAGTCGTGGTCGAAGGCGTGGTCCGGGTCTTTGCCCACCGCGTAGGTGAGTTTGGTCAAGACGGCGTCGCGAAATGCGGCCACCTCTGCTTCACGAACAAGTGGTTCTTGAGTCATTGATAGGACCTCGAGCGAGCGTGGAGTAGTTGAGCCTAGACGGTCTGACAGGCCGCTGGAGCTCTGGTTCGGCAGTTTTTCCTGATAGTGCGAGATAGATCGATATTACAACGCCATGTACCGGAAAGAATGCAGGGCCCGTGCCGCAATACCGGTGTTATTGGGCAGTACACGAAAAAATCTGGCGAAAGGTTGTTCAAAAATTCACCAGTCCCGGTATGATCGCGCGCCCTGATGCACGCTGGTAACAACCGATGATGAAGTCCAACCTGATCGCCGCCGCGGAGATCGATCGCCTCGATACCTGGGCCAAGTACTCCGCCCCGATGTGTGGTTCGTGCGTTTCCAGCTGCTGCACGCTGCCGGTCGAGGTCAAGATCAAGGATCTGATCCGTATCGGCATCGTCGATGAATTCGAGCGCGGTGAGCCGCCGAAGAACATCGCCAAGCGCCTGCAGAAGGAAGGGATCGTCGAGCGTTACAACCAGAAGTCCGAGATCTTCACCCTTCAGCGCATGAGCAACAACGATTGCCTGTACCTGGATCGTAAGAGCCGTCTGTGCACTATTTATGAAAAGCGCCCGGATACTTGCCGCAACCACCCGAAAATCGGGCCGCGGCCGGGGTATTGCGCGTATAAGCCCAAAGAAGTGGCGCGCGAGACCAGCGCCAGCCGTCGCCCCCTCGAGAAGTTTTAACACACCCCAGACAAACAAAAACGCCCCCGACCTTGCGGTCGGGGGCGTTTTTTTAAGCGCTAACTAAGTCGAAACTCAGTTGCCGCTTTTCTTGGCCGCGCGGGTACGCTCGCTTTCGCCCAGGATCTTCTTACGAAGACGGATGGACTTAGGAGTGACTTCGCACAATTCGTCTTCTTGAACGAATTCCAGAGCCTGCTCCAGCGTGAAGCGGATAGGCGGAACCAGAGCGATGGTTTCGTCTTTACCCGAGGCACGCATGTTGTCGAGCTTCTTGCCTTTGGTTGGGTTAACGCCCAGGTCGTTGTCGCGGCTGTTGATGCCGACGATTTGACCTTCGTACACGTCTTCACCGTGACCCAGGAACAATTTGCCACGCGCTTGCAGGGTTTCCAGCGAGTAAGTCAGCGCCTTACCGGTAGCCACCGAAACCAGCACGCCGTTCTGACGGCCGGACATGTCGCCGGACTTCATCACGTCGTAACGGTCGAAGATCGAGGTCAGGATGCCTGCACCGGAGGTCAGGGTCAGGAACTCGTTACGGAAACCGATCAAGCCACGAGCCGGGATGTTGTACTCAAGGCGCACACGGCCCTTGCCATCCGGAACCATGTTGGTCAGGTCGCCCTTACGGATACCGATCTGTTCCATGATCGCACCTTGCGATTCTTCTGGCAGGTCGATGGTCACGTTTTCGTACGGTTCGTGCTTGACGCCGTCAACCATGCGGATGATCACTTCCGGACGACCAACACCCATTTCGAAGCCTTCGCGACGCATGGTTTCGATCAGTACCGAGAGGTGCAGTTCACCACGGCCGGAGACTTTGAACTTGTCGGCGGTGTCGCCTTCTTCAACGCGCAGGGCAACGTTGTAGAGCAGTTCTTTGTCCAGACGCTCTTTGATGTTACGGCTGGTGACGAACTTGCCTTCACGACCGCAGAACGGCGAGTCGTTAACCTGGAAGGTCATCGAAACGGTTGGTTCGTCAACGGTCAGCGGCTTCATCGCTTCGACGTTCAGTGGGTCGCACAGAGTGTCGGAGATGAACAGCGAATCGAAGCCGCTGATGCAGACGATGTCGCCGGCAGCTGCTTCTTCAACGTCAACGCGGTGCAGACCGTGGTGACCCATCAGCTTCAGGATACGGCCGTTACGGCGCTTGCCGTCGGCATCGATCGCCACAACCTGGGTGTTCGGCTTGACGCGACCACGAGCGATACGGCCAACGCCGATGATGCCCAGGAAGCTGTTGTAGTCCAGTGCCGAGATTTGCATCTGGAACGGACCGTCACGGTCAACTTTCGGCGCAGGTACGTTGTCGACGATCGACTGGTACAGCGGGGTCATGTCTTCAGCCATGTCGGTGTGTTCCAGACCGGCAATGCCGTTCAGGGCCGAGGCGTAGACGACTTTGAAGTCCAGCTGTTCTTCGGTAGCACCGAGGTTGTCGAACAGGTCGAAGATCTGGTCCAGAACCCAGTCCGGACGTGCGCCTGGACGGTCAACCTTGTTGATAACCACGATTGGACGCAGGCCGGCTTCGAAAGCCTTCTTGGTCACGAAACGGGTTTGCGGCATAGGGCCGTCTTGAGCGTCAACCAGCAGCAGAACGGAGTCAACCATCGACATTACGCGTTCAACTTCGCCGCCGAAGTCGGCGTGGCCCGGGGTGTCCACGATGTTGATGTGGTAGCCGTTCCAGTTGATGGCGGTGTTTTTCGCCAGAATGGTAATACCGCGCTCTTTCTCCTGGTCGTTGGAGTCCATCACGCGCTCGTCGTTGAGCTCGTTGCGCTCCAGGGTGCCGGATTGACGCAAGAGTTTGTCTACCAGGGTGGTCTTACCATGGTCAACGTGAGCAATGATGGCGATGTTGCGTAGATTTTCGATCACTTGTGTATCTCGATCAGAGGATTCGGTGTGCTGACAAGTCTTGGCAGCGATTTACAGTAGAGTCAGGCCTTGCCGTTACAGCTTGACGGCAGAGTCGGGGGGCCGGTGACGCAGGCCACAGGCATACAGCCCCGGGCTCTTAGCTCGGTCGATAAACGCGCACATTGGCATGCCCCTCACTGAGCAAATGGTGGGCATGCAGGCGACTCATCACGCCTTTGTCGCAATACAGCAGGTACTGGCGAGTAGGGTCCAGTTCCTTGAAACGAGCGTTCAATGCATAAAACGGCATCGTTTGTACCTCAATGCCAACGAGGCCCAGCGGGTCGTCTTCAGCGGCATCCGGATGACGGATGTCGATGACGATCTGACCAGCCAGCGCTTCACTGACTTCTTCGATCTGCAAGTCCTGGCCCAATTCGTCGATCACGCGATCGATCGGCACCAGTTTGGCGTTCTCGAGCGCACGCTCAAGCACTGCCATGTCGAACTGTTGTTCTTCGTACTCCACGCGTGGACGCTTGGCGTGGGTCTTGGGGTTCACCGAGATGACCCCGCAGTATTCCGGCATGTGCTTGGCGAAATCGGCAGTGCCGATTTCGTTGGCCAGGTCGATGATGTCCTGCTTGTGACTGGCGATCAGCGGACGCAAGACCAGCTTGTCGGTCACGCGGTCGATCACGGACAGGTTCGGCAGCGTCTGGCTCGACACCTGGGAAATCGCTTCACCGGTGACCAGCGCATCGATGTCCAGCCGATCGGCAATACGGGAAGCAGCGCGCAACATCATACGCTTCAAAACTACGCCCATATGACTGTTATCGACTTTACCGAGAATTTCTCCCAGTACTTCCTCGAACGGCACACTCACAAATAACACGCGTTGGGAGCTGCCGTACTTCTTCCAGATGAAGTGCGCGACTTCCATAACGCCCAGTTCATGGGCTCGTCCGCCCAGATTGAAGAAGCAGAAATGGCTCATCAGCCCGCGGCGCATGATCTGGTAAGCGGCGACGGTGGAATCGAAGCCGCCGGACATCAGCACAAGCGTCTGTTCCAAGGCACCCAGCGGATATCCGCCGATGCTGTTGTGCTGGCTGTGGATCACGAACAACCGTTTGTCGCGAATTTCGAGGCGAACTTCGATTTCCGGGTCTTTCAGCGAGATCCCGGCGGCGCCGCACTGACGACGCAGCTGGCTGCCGACGTATTTCTCGACGTCCATCGAGCTGAATTCGTGCTTGCCGGCACGCTTGCAGCGCACCGAAAAAATCTTCCCGGCCAACGCATCACCGAAGTGCTGCTTGCACTTGGCGACGATGTCGTCGAAGTCACCCAGCGGGTATTCGTCGACTTGCAGGAAATGCGCGATGCCCGGCATGCAGCTCAGGCGCTCGGTCATCTCCTTCAGGGCTTTGGGCTCAGCGATGCGCGTTTCAAGCTCGAGATTGTCCCACACACCGTTCACCACCACAGCCGGGTCCAGGTCGCGGAGCACGGTACGGATGTTTTTGGCCAACTGGCGGATGAAACGCATCCGTACCGGGCGGCTCTTGATGGTGATCTCGGGGAAGACTTTTACGATTAGTTTCATGAAAACAGCGCGCGCTGGGCCAGCCGAAAAAGGGGGGCGCGGATTATAGCGGAAATTGCTCAAGGTTTAACCAGTTAATGTGCAGAAGGTTTTGCGCGCACCAAAACAGGTCATTTGTTGAGTTTGACGCTACATTACGGGGCGCTATTTCCGCCTTTACTACGCTTTGCATCTTTATAAGCGTGAAATTGGGGCAAAAAACCCATGGTGGGGCACTGGCATGCAATTTGCTCCCTTGTGAGGCAGGTTGCCTTGGCAGAGTATTCGCGCCGGCATCACCCACATTCCAAGGGCATCCACTACTAAGCCCGAAGCCACCCGGAGGACACTATGTCGAAGTCGGTTCAACTCATCAAAGATCATGACGTCAAATGGATTGATCTGCGCTTCACGGACACCAAAGGCACTCAGCACCACGTGACCATGCCGGCTCGCGACGCGCTGGATGACGCTTTCTTCGAAGAAGGCAAAATGTTCGACGGTTCCTCCATCGCAGGCTGGAAGGGCATCGAAGCTTCCGACATGATCCTGCTGCCAGACGACAGCACTGCCGTTCTCGATCCGTTCACCGAAGACCCAACGCTGATCATCGTGTGTGACGTCATCGAGCCTTCGACCATGCAAGGCTACGATCGCGACCCACGTGCGATCGCCAAGCGTGCTGAGGAATACCTGAAGTCGACCGGTATCGGCGACACCGTTTTCGTTGGCCCGGAGCCTGAGTTCTTCATCTTTGATCAGGTGAAATTCAAGTCGGACATCTCCGGCTCGATGTTCAAAATCTTCTCCGAACAGGGTTCGTGGATGTCCGACCAGGACATCGAAGGCGGCAACCACGGCCACCGTCCAGGTATCAAAGGCGGCTACTTCCCGGTTCCTCCGTTCGACCACGACCACGAAATCCGTACCTCCATGTGCAACGCCATGGAAGAAATGGGCCTGGTCATCGAAGTTCACCACCACGAAGTGGCGACTGCCGGCCAGAACGAAATCGGTGTGAAGTTCAACACCCTGGTGGCCAAGGCTGACGAAGTTCAGACCCTGAAATACTGCGTGCACAACGTAGCTGTGGCTTACGGCCGCACCGCGACCTTCATGCCTAAGCCGCTGTACGGCGACAACGGTTCGGGTATGCACGTTCACCTGTCCATCGCCAAAGATGGCAAGAACACCTTCGCTGGCGAAGGCTATGCCGGCCTGTCCGACACCGCCCTGTACTTCATCGGCGGCATCATCAAGCACGGTAAAGCACTGAACGGCTTCACCAACCCGTCGACCAACTCCTACAAGCGTCTGGTCCCAGGTTTCGAAGCGCCGGTCATGCTGGCCTACTCGGCGCGTAACCGTTCCGCTTCGATCCGTATTCCTTACGTGTCCAGCCCTCGCGCTCGCCGTATCGAAGCCCGCTTCCCGGATCCAGCAGCCAACCCGTACCTGGCTTTCGCAGCCTTGGTAATGGCCGGCCTGGACGGTATCCAGAACAAGATCCACCCTGGCGATGCTGCTGACAAAAACCTGTACGACCTGCCGCCTGAAGAGGCGAAAGAGATCCCACAAGTTTGCGGCAGCCTGAAAGAAGCCCTGGAAGAGCTGGACAAAGGTCGTGCGTTCCTGACCAAAGGCGGCGTTTTCAGCGACGATTTCATCGACGCTTACATCGCCCTGAAAAGCGAAGAAGAAATCAAAGTACGTACCTTCGTACACCCACTGGAATACGAGCTGTACTACAGCTGCTGATCCGGTAGCGCCAGCTGCACGCGGCGTGACAAAAAGAGGCCTCCTTTTGGGAGGCCTTTTTTGTGGGCGCCGTTTTATGCCCTGACCTATGCTGCACCCCAATGCTTTCGTATCGGGTCGATTTTATGGGTCGTGGTTTTCTACTGATGTTGCTGTTGATCGCCCTGCCCGCCGCCGCGCAGATCTATAAATACACCGACGCCGACGGCAACACTGCCTACAGCAATCAACCGCCCGATGGCGTGAAGGCTCAGCCGGTCGAGTTGCCGCCGCTCAACAGAGCTGAACCCCTAGCCCCTTCTGCGCCATCTGTCGAAGCCACCCGCCGCGAACAGCCGCACAGCGCGTACGAGGGGCTGCAGCTGACCCACTTACCCACCACCGAAGCACTGCGTGCCAACAACGGCACCTTCACCGTCAACGTGCTGATCAACCCCCGCCTGCAAGGCCCTCATCTGTTCAGGCTGTTGCTGGACGATCAACCTTATGGCCAGCCGAGCAACGTGCCGATCCTGCAACTGGTCAATATTGATCGCGGCACACACAGCCTCGCGGTGCAGGTGATCGACGGGGAAAACATTGTTCAACAAAGTCCCACCGTGACGTTCACCGTCCAACGGGTGCACAAGCCGTGAGGCTGTGGCTGCTGATGACCTGCCTGATCACCCTGCCGGTGACGGCCGAGGTGCTCACCTACGTCGACGCCCAGGGCAATCGGACCTACACCGACCAGCCGGGCTCCGGCAACGCAGTCACCGCCACTCGCTGCTACTTGACGGCCAACCCACCGCAGCGCCCGGTCTGAACCCGGCGTTCGCCCGGAGCAACATCGATCGCGGCAGCCATAATCTCTCAGCGGAATCCTCGACGAGCAACGCCGCATCGTTGAGCGCACAGCCAACCAGCCGCTCCACATGCTGCGCATCTTCTAACGCCGCACAGGCTTGTGCACTATATTGGTGCAATTGACTGCACCGTACCCACATTCCAACCCATTTTGGTTCGAAAGTACTCGCCAAGGCTGGCATAACGCCACGCAAACGAGCGTCAAACGCCCGTTTCAGGCCTTGAACGCTTCTTTTCGGAGCCTTGGTTTGGTTTTTGCAGTTTCCACGTATCGGCGCGTTATTCACACGCATGCCCTGCTCCAAAAGAGGTCCTGATGACCATTAGTGACGCACTGCATCGATTGCTACTCGACAACCTGACCACCGCAACCATTCTGCTCGACGCCGAACTGCGCCTTGAGTACATGAACCCGGCGGCGGAGATGCTCCTGGCCATCAGTGGTCAGCGTAGCCATGGGCAGTTCATCAGCGAGTTGTTCACCGAATCTACCGAGGCGCTGAACGCCCTGCGCCAGGCGGTCGAGCAGGCACATCCGTTCACCAAGCGCGAAGCGATGCTCACCGCCCTCACCGGCCAGACGCTGACCGTCGACTACGCGGTAACACCGATCCTCGCCAACGGCGACACGATGTTGCTGCTGGAAGTCCACCCCCGTGACCGCCTGCTGCGAATCACCAAGGAAGAAGCGCAACTGTCGAAGCAGGAAACCAGCAAGATGCTGGTGCGCGGCCTCGCTCACGAAATAAAGAACCCTCTCGGCGGGATTCGCGGCGCGGCGCAATTGCTTGCCCGCGAACTGCCGGAAGAAAGCCTGCGCGACTACACCAACGTGATCATTGAAGAGGCCGACCGCCTGCGCAATCTGGTCGATCGCATGCTCGGCTCCAATAAGCTGCCGTCACTGGCGATGTGCAACGTCCACGAAGTTCTGGAACGCGTTTGTCA
Organism: Pseudomonas sp. Ma2-10; assembly: GCF_054330215.1. NCBI lineage: Bacteria > Pseudomonadati > Pseudomonadota > Gammaproteobacteria > Pseudomonadales > Pseudomonadaceae > Pseudomonas > Pseudomonas sp. Ma2-10. Next base: position 137,179 of record NZ_JBTEYL010000012.1, read on the forward strand.
TCTGGTGGAGGCCGAAAGCCAGGGCTGCATCACGCTGGTGCGCGATTACGACCCAAGCATTCCCGACGTGTTGATCGACCGCGAACAGATGATTCAGGCCGTGCTGAACATCGTGCGCAATGCGATGCAGGCCATCAGCAGCCAGAACGAACTGCGCCTTGGCCGCATCAGCCTGCGCACCCGCGCCATGCGCCAGTTCACTATCGGCCACGTGCGCCACCGCCTGGCGACCAAGATCGAAATCATCGACAACGGCCCGGGCATTCCTGCGGACTTGCAAGAAACCATCTTCTTTCCCATGGTCAGCGGCCGCCCGGACGGTACCGGGCTGGGCCTGGCCATAACCCAGAACATCATCAGCCAGCACCAGGGCCTGATCGAATGTGACAGCCATCCAGGCCACACCACCTTCTCGATCTTTTTGCCACTGGAACAAGGAGCCACATCGACATGAGCCGTAGTGAAACCGTGTGGATCGTCGATGACGACCGTTCTATCCGTTGGGTCCTGGAAAAAGCCTTGCAGCAAGAAGGCATGACCACGCAAAGCTTCGACAGTGCCGATGGCGTGATGAGCCGCCTGGCGCGCCAGCAGCCGGACGTGATCATCTCCGACATCCGCATGCCGGGTGCCAGCGGTCTGGACCTTCTGGCGCGGATTCGCGAACAACACCCACGACTGCCGGTCATCATCATGACCGCTCACTCCGATCTGGACAGCGCTGTCGCGTCTTATCAGGGCGGCGCGTTTGAATACCTGCCCAAGCCGTTCGACGTTGACGAAGCGGTGTCCCTGGTCAAGCGCGCCAACCAGCACGCTCAGGAACAGCAAGGCCTGGAAGTCCCGGTCGCCTTGACCCGCACCCCGGAAATCATCGGTGAAGCACCGGCGATGCAGGAAGTGTTTCGCGCCATCGGGCGTTTGAGCCACTCCAACATCACTGTGCTGATCAACGGCGAATCCGGTACCGGTAAAGAGTTGGTGGCACATGCGCTGCACCGTCACAGTCCGCGTGCGACGTCGCCGTTCATTGCGCTGAACATGGCGGCCATCCCGAAAGACCTGATGGAATCCGAGCTGTTCGGCCATGAGAAAGGTGCGTTCACCGGCGCGGCCAACCTGCGTCGCGGGCGCTTTGAACAGGCTGACGGCGGCACGCTGTTTCTCGATGAAATCGGCGACATGCCGGCAGACACCCAGACCCGCTTGCTGCGGGTATTGGCGGACGGCGAGTTCTACCGCGTCGGCGGCCATGTGCCAGTGAAGGTCGATGTGCGAATCATCGCCGCGACTCACCAGAATCTGGAAACCCTGGTGCACGCCGGGAAATTCCGTGAGGACTTGTTCCACCGCCTCAACGTGATCCGCATCCACATTCCACGGTTGTCGGACCGTCGCGAAGACATCCCGACGCTGGCCAAGCACTTCCTCAGTCGCGCCGGGCAAGAACTGGCGGTGGAGCCGAAGCTGCTGAAAAGCGAAACCGAGGAATACCTGAAGAACCTGCCGTGGGGCGGCAACGTACGTCAGTTGGAGAATACCTGCCGCTGGATCACGGTAATGGCTTCGGGTCGCGAAGTGCACATCAGCGACCTGCCGCCGGAGCTGCTGAACCTGCCGCAGGATTCGGCGCCCGTGACTAACTGGGAGCAAGCGCTGCGTCAGTGGGCTGATCAGGCGCTGGCTCGTGGTCAGTCAAACCTGCTGGACAGCGCTGTACCGACGTTCGAGCGGATCATGATCGAAACCGCCCTCAAACACACCGCCGGCCGTCGCCGCGATGCTGCTGTTTTGCTGGGCTGGGGGCGTAATACCCTGACGCGCAAAATCAAGGAGTTGGGGATGAAGGTTGATGCCGGGGATGATGATGAAGGGGAAGAGGGTTAACGTTTAACCCGATCGTTCTCACGCTCTGCGTGGGAACGTTCAACACCCTTGCGTGCACCGCCGCAATGCACGGTGAACCGCAATCGCGCACGGCAACAGATTCGAGATTCCGCCTGCGCTCACCATCGAACCCTTATCGAGAAAACACGAAAGCCCCGGAATACGGGGCTTTCGACGTTTCAGCGCGACATTTTGTTTCAACCTATAAAAACCTGGCACGCCCCCTGCAATAGTTCATTCAGTGATTCGATTCACTACCCAGTTTTGGGGGCCTTGGTACAGGCAGGCCGGGGATTCCCCTCTTTTATTGCTCTCGGAGATGGATCTCCAGCCGCCAGCGGTCACCGACCTCGCTACCGGCCCACTCGCCCTGCAGTGGCCGGGCCGCCACCACCGTCAGCAACAACCCCCCATCACTCAAACGCACACGCCAGTTCACGCTCTTGTCGTTGATTTTGAGCTGACCGTTCTGGGCCTTTCCTTCAGCCTCGAACAGCAACCCAAGGCTACCGTCGACGAACTCGCCGTGAGCCTTGGGCTCGTTGTTGAACCACACCATCAGCCCATCGCTCGTGACCTCGACCTGCTGCAATTCACTGGGGCCGGGCGTGGTCAGACGACCGATCATCAGCCCTACCATCACCCCGACAATCGCCAGCGACGCCATCACTCGCGGGAATAGCTTCGAACGCGGGTCAGCTTCAGGCGTAGAATGCCGCTCATCTTTACCTTCGGAGCCGTGCATGTTTCACGTCATCCTTTTCCAACCAGAAATTCCGCCGAATACCGGCAACGTTATCAGGCTGTGCGCCAACAGTGGCTGCCACCTGCATTTGATCGAACCGCTGGGCTTCGAGATGGACGACAAGCGCCTGCGCCGGGCCGGCCTCGATTACCACGAGTATGCCACCCTGCAACGCCACGCAGACCTCGCCAGCTGCCTGGAAAGCCTCGGTCATCCTCGGTTGTTCGCCTTCACCACCAAGGGCTCGCGGCCGTTCCATGATGCCAGCTTCGCCGAGGGTGATGCGTTCCTGTTCGGCCCGGAAAGCCGTGGCTTGCCGGCAGAAATACTCGACGCCCTGCCCGGCGAACAGCGCCTGCGCCTGCCGATGCGTGAAGGCTGCCGCAGCCTGAACCTGTCGAACACCGTGGCGGTCGCCGTGTATGAAGGCTGGCGCCAACTCGGGTTCAAGTAGCCCCGTGACTGATCGTTCCCACGCGCGTGGGAACGATCATCTGCGGCCCAAGAAAAAAGCGCCTGTTACGGCGCTTTTTTCGTTTTGCATCGAACGCTTATTGCACCGTCGGGGTTTCGCCCGAGGCCTGCATGCGTTGCAGTTCTTGTGCGTACAGCGCGTCGAAGTTCACCGGGGCCAGCATCAGCGCCGGGAACGAACCGCGGGTGACCAGGCTGTCCAGGGTTTCGCGAGCGTACGGGAACAGGATATTTGGGCAGAATGCGCCGAGGGTGTGGCTCATCGAAGCGTCGTCGAGGTTCTTGATCAGGAAGATCCCGGCCTGTTGCACTTCAGCAATGAACGCCACTTCGTCGCCGTTTTTCACGGTGACGGACAGGGTCAGAACGACTTCGTGGAAGTCGCCTTCCAGTGCCGTCTGACGGGTGTTCAGATCCAGACCGACGCTCGGTTCCCACTGCTGGCGGAAGATTGCCGGGCTTTTCGGCGCTTCGAAGGACAAGTCACGTACGTAGATGCGCTGCAAGGAGAATTGCGGTGCGGTTTCTTCTTCGCTAGCGGCAGTGTTCTGTTGGTCAGTCATCTCAGATCCTTTCTGATCTTGCGGTCTTATAGGGAAGGCATTCAGGCCTTGAGCATGGCGTCGAGCTTGCCGGCGCGCTCAAGGGCAAACAATTCATCACAACCACCTACGTGGGTGCTGCCGATCCAGATCTGCGGCACGGACGTACGTCCGGCCTTCTGAGCCATGGCGGCACGCACCTGCGGCTTGCCATCGACCTTGATCTCTTCGAAGGCCACGCCTTTGTTCTCGAGCAAGTACTTGGCGCGCGAACAGAAAGGGCAGTAATCGCTGGAATAGACGACGACGTTGCTCATATCACTTCACCAACGGCAGGTTGTCGCCTTTCCAGCTGGAAATACCGCCGGAAAGCTTGGCGGCGGTGAAACCGGACTTCATCAGTTCACGGGCATGAGTGCCGGAAGTCTGGCCTTGGGCGTCGACCAGGATGATGGTCTTGTCCTTGTGCTTGTTCAGTTCGCCGACGCGAGCGGTCAGTTTGTCGTGAGGAATGCTCAACGCGCCAACAATGTGGCCGGCGGCGAAGTCCTTGGTCGAACGAATGTCGATCACAACGCCTGCGTCCTTGTTGACCAGCCCGGTCAGTTCACCGGTGCTCAGGCTGCGGCCGCCGCCTTGCATTTGATAAGCGATCAGCAACGCCAGCAGTACGACGAAGATACCGACGAGCAGATAGTGGTTAGTGGCAAATTCAATCAGGTGAGCAACCATCGAAGGAGGTTCCAGGGCGTTAAAATGTCGGCCAGTATACACAGCCACTATGGTGGGCCAAACCCCGTCCGGCGGTGACGCGGATTGAACTTGCCTTTAAACTGCCACTGCTTTTTCCATCGCCCTCTATTAACTCAGCCACGAGTGGAATCCATGACTACCACGCCTAAACCTTTGGTCCTGATTATTCTCGACGGCTTCGGTCACAGTGAGAGCCCTGACTCCAACGCCATCTTTGCGGCGAAGAAGCCCGTGCTGGACCGTCTGTGGGCCACCGTGCCGAACGGCCTGATCTCGGGCAGCGGCATGGACGTCGGCCTCCCGGAGGGCCAGATGGGCAACTCCGAAGTCGGCCACATGAACCTCGGTGCCGGCCGCGTGGTGTATCAGGACTTCACGCGCGTGACCAAATCGATCCGCGACGGCGAGTTCTTCGAGAACCCGACCCTCTGCGCCGCTGTCGATAAAGCCGTCGCTGCCGGCAAAGCGGTGCACTTCATGGGCCTGTTGTCCGATGGCGGCGTTCACAGCCACCAGGATCATCTGATTGCCATGGCCGAACTGGCTTATAAACGTGGCGCTGAAAAAATCTATCTGCACGCTTTCCTTGACGGCCGCGACACGCCGCCGAAAAGCGCTCAGTCGTCCATCGAACTGCTGGATGCGGCCTTTCAGGCCCTCGGCAAAGGCCGGATCGCCAGCATTGTCGGCCGTTACTTCGCCATGGACCGCGACAACCGCTGGGACCGCGTGTCCCAGGCCTACAACCTGATTGTCGATGGCAACAGCGAATTCAACGCCGCCACTGCTCAGGAAGGTCTGCAAGCGGCGTACGAACGTGGCGAAAGCGACGAATTCGTCAAAGCCACCTGCATCGGTGAGCCGGTGCGCGTCGAAGACGGCGATGCCGTGGTGTTCATGAACTTTCGCGCTGACCGCGCCCGCGAACTGACCCGCGCGTTCGTCGAGGACGATTTCAAGGAATTCGAACGGGCCCGCCAGCCTAAGCTGGCCGGCTTCGTCATGCTGACCCAATACGCCGCCAGCATCCCCGCGCCATCGGCCTTCGCCGCAGGCAGCCTGGACAATGTGCTGGGCGACTACCTGGCGAAAAACGGCAAGACCCAACTGCGCATTGCCGAAACCGAGAAATATGCCCACGTGACCTTCTTCTTCTCCGGCGGGCGTGAAGAACCGTTCCCGGGCGAAGAACGCATCCTGATCCCGTCGCCAAAAGTCGCCACTTATGACTTGCAACCCGAGATGAGCGCCCCGGAAGTCACCGACCGCATCGTCGATGCCATCCAAAACCAGCGTTACGACGTGATCGTGGTCAACTATGCCAACGGCGACATGGTTGGTCACAGCGGCGTGTTCGACGCCGCCGTCAAAGCCGTTGAATGCCTAGACCTGTGTGTCGGCCGCATCGTCGATGCGCTGGAAAAAGTCGGCGGCGAAGCACTGATCACTGCCGACCACGGCAACGTCGAGCAAATGGCTGACGAATCCACCGGCCAGGCGCATACCGCCCACACCACCGAACCGGTGCCGTTCATCTATGTCGGCAAGCGTGACTTCAAGGTTCGCAACGGCGGCGTGCTGGCAGATGTGGCACCGACCATGCTGATGCTCATGGGGCTTGAGAAACCTGCCGAGATGACGGGCACTTCGATATTGGTCTGATGGCAAAAGCACCCGATAAATAGCCCGAAACGGCTTTTTATGACGAACGCCTCAAAGCAGTTGCCTTTGAGGCGTTTTTTTTGCAGCGCTTGGCGGGCATACTAGGCCGTCCCTTTCCCTGGTGTCGCCCGCCTCTATGCTTCGCGTCCTGATAGCCCTTGCTCTGACATGCCTGCTCCAACCGGCCTTTGCTGACGAGCGCGCGCAAACCCAACAACAGTTGGACGCCACGCGCCAGGACATTGCCGAGCTGAAAAAACTGCTGGGCAAACTGCAGGAAGAAAAATCCGGCGTGCAGAAAGACCTCAAGGGCACCGAGACTGAGATGGGCAAGCTTGAGAAGCAGGTCGAAGCCCTGCAAAACGAGCTGAAAAAAAGCGAAGCCGAGCTGCAGCGACTCGACACCGAGAAAAAAAAACTCCAGAGCGCGCGCATTGAACAGCAGCGACTGATTGCCGTACAGGCCCGCGCGGCCTATCAAAACGGCCGTCAGGAGTACCTGAAGTTGCTGCTCAACCAGCAGAACCCGGAAAAATTCGCCCGCACCCTCACTTATTACGACTACCTGAGCCAGGCCCGCCTGGAGCAGCTGAAGAGTTTCAACGAAACCCTGCGCCAACTGGCCAATGTCGAAAAAAACATCGCCATGCAACAGGCGCAATTGTTGGTGCAGAAAAGTAGCCTCGACAGCCAGCGCGACGAACTCGACAAAGTCCGCAAGGAGCGCCAGCAAGTCCTGGCCAAGCTCAACGACGACGTGAAGGCCCGAGATCAGAAGCTGGCAGCCCGCGAGCAGGATCAGACAGACCTGTCTAAAGTCCTTAAAACCATTGAAGAAACCTTGGCCCGTCAGGCCCGAGAGGCAGAACAAGCGCAGAAAAAAGCGCTGATCGCCCAGCAGGAAGCCGAAAAAAAGCGTTTACGTGAGGCGCAGGCAGACGCAGACGTCACTGATGCCCCACGCAAACCCGTTAAATCGACACCCGGCGCCCTGGTATCAAGCTCAGGTCAGACCTTTGGCGGCCCCTTTGCTTCAAGCCGGGGAAAACTTCCCTGGCCAGTTGATGGTCGACTGCTGGCACGCTTTGGCGAAACCCGTGGCGGCGACGCCCGCACCAAGTGGGACGGCGTAATGATCAGTGCCTCCGCCGGCAGCCAGGTGCACGCTGTGCATGGCGGTCGCGTGGTGTTCGCCGACTGGTTGCGAGGCGCCGGGCTGCTGGTGATTCTCGACCACGGCAACGGTTTTTTGAGTCTTTACGGTCACAACCAGACGCTGCTCAAGGCGGCCGGTGACGTGGTAAAAGCCGGTGAGTCCATCTCCACTGTCGGTAACAGTGGCGGGCAGGACACACCAGCGCTGTATTTCGCTATTCGTCAGCAGGGTCACCCGAGTGATCCAGCGCAATGGTGTCGCGCGCAAGGATAGGCGTTGAGTCACCTACATTAGGAGTTCGTTCGACATGCTGCATTTGTCCCGCCTTACCTCGCTGGCCCTGACGATCGCCCTGTTGAGCGGCGCGCCCTTGGCCTTCGCTGCTCAACCGGCCCCAGCGGTCGCGCCTGCCGGCACTGCTGCGACCACCAAGGCGCCATTGCCGCTGGATGAGTTGCGCACCTTTGCCGAGGTCATGGATCGGATCAAGGCCGCGTATGTCGAACCGGTGGACGACAAGACCCTGCTGGAAAACGCCATCAAAGGCATGCTCAGCAACCTCGACCCTCACTCCGCCTACCTGGGCCCGGAAGACTTCGCTGAGTTGCAGGAAAGCACCAGCGGCGAATTCGGCGGCCTGGGCATCGAAGTCGGCGCCGAAGACGGTTTCATCAAAGTGGTTTCGCCGATCGATGACACCCCGGCCTCCAAGGCTGGCATTCAGGCCGGCGACTTCATCGTCAAGATCAACGGGCAGCCGACCCGCGGCCAGAGCATGACCGAAGCCGTGGACAAGATGCGCGGCAAGATCGGTCAGAAAATCACCCTGACCCTGGTGCGCGACGGCGGTGCGCCGTTCGACGTAACCCTGGCCCGCGCCATCATTCAAGTGAAGAGCGTGAAGAGCCAGTTGCTGGAGTCCGGCTACGGCTACATCCGCATCACCCAGTTCCAGGTCAAGACCGGCGAAGAAGTCTCTAAAGCCCTGGCCAAGCTGCGCAAGGACAACGGCAAGAAGCTCAAAGGGATCATCCTCGATCTGCGAAACAACCCGGGCGGCGTGCTGCAAGCGGCGGTGGAAGTGGTCGACCACTTCATTACCAAGGGCCTGATCGTTTACACCAAGGGCCGTATTGCCAACTCCGAACTGCGTTTCTCCGCCACCGGCAAAGACGAAAGCGAAGCCGCGCCAATGGTCGCACTGATCAACGGCGGCAGTGCCTCGGCCTCGGAAATTGTCGCCGGCGCCCTGCAGGATCAGAAACGCGCGGTGATCATGGGCACCACCAGTTTCGGCAAAGGCTCGGTACAAACCGTACTGCCGCTGAACAACGACCGCGCACTGAAGATCACCACAGCGCTGTATTACACACCGAACGGCCGCTCGATCCAGGCTCAGGGCATCGTCCCGGACATCGAAGTGCGCAGGGCCAAGATCACCAACGAGCAGGACAGCGAGTACTTCAAGGAAGCCGATCTGCAAGGTCACCTGGGCAATGGCAACGGCGGCGCCGACAAACCGACCGGCTCCAGTGGCAAAGCCAAGGCGATGCCGCAGGATGACGACTACCAATTGGCCCAAGCCTTGAGCTTGCTCAAAGGGTTGAACATCACCTCCGGCCGCTGAGATGCGCCTGCGGTTATTCCTCGGCCTGCTGAGTTGCCTGACGGGTGTTGCTCATGCAACGCCCGTCACAACGGCGCCTCAAAAGGCCTATCTGAGTCTGATCATCGATGACCTGGGGCAGAACCTGCCTCGGGATCGCCGCGTGCTGGCCCTTCCCGGCCCGGTCACCACGGCAATCATGCCCGATACACCTCACGCCACCGAATTCGCCCGCGAAGCCCATCGCGCCGGCAAGATCGTCATCCTGCACATGCCCATGGACCCGGCCACCGGGCCGTTTGCCTGGCATCCCGAATTACCCGTCGAAGAGCTCGAAAAGCGCCTCAACGCGGCGTTCCAGGTTGTGCCGTATACCGCGGGCATCAACAACCATATGGGCAGCCGCATGACCATTCAGCAACCGGCCATGACCTGGCTGATGGCGGACTTGCTGCGCCGCCACAAGTTCTTCGTCGACAGCCGCACCAGTGCGCAAACCGTGGCGGCCGCCGAGGCGCAGAAAATTGGTTTGGCGAGCGTTTCGCGGGATGTGTTCCTGGATGACGAGCCCACTGAAGCCGCGATCTTTACTCAGCTACAGACGGCTATCAGCCTGGCGCGCAAACAGGGTTCCGCGGTGATGATCGGGCATCCGTATCCGCAGACATTAGCGGTACTTGAACGTGAATTGCCCAAGCTCAAGGCTCAGGGCATTGACTGGATCGACATCAAACAGATGATCAGCGTGCGCGGCAATCGTGCAACGGCAGCGCACGGCAAGGATGGCAAGTACCGCCTCCCGACCGCCCGATAACGCCTCGCAGCCCGCTCCATTTCGCGATAACTATTTATACCTGCCGGTACACCGCCGCGTGCCACGATAGCGCTCACCCTGAATTTCATCACCAAGGAATGGACATGAAATACCTTAGCTTCTTTGGCTTCGCAGGCCTGATTGGCCTGCTGGCTATTTCCGCCGTGCAGGCCCGCGATCTGGGCGAAGGCGCCGTCAACGACTCACCGTCAAGGGCACTGCAAAACAGCGAGCGTTTTTATGAAATCTGGAGCGGCGTGGGACGGCTCAGCCTCCAATCGGGCGAGACCTGCGGCGCCGTTCTACTGGATACGCGAAACAGGCAAGGCCGAGCCACCGGCCCTGCTTACCTGCTCACCAGCGGTCATTGCGTGTTCTTTCACTACGGTTCGGCGCGGACCAATCTACCTTTGAAAGCCAGCGTCACCTTCCACTACTTTCATGACAGGCCACAGCGTAAGCGCCAATACGCCATCCAGACCGCCCGATGGAGCAGTCTGGTCGGGACCGATCTTGCAGTACTGGAGGTCGACGCAACATTGGCGTCGCTGATACAAGACGGGGTCAACCCGCTCAAGCTGGCGTCCCATCAAACCAGCGAGACTCATGACGCCCTTAACATTGGCGCGCCGAGCGGCTTTACCGAACAAGGGCTTCGATTGAGCGCCTGCGCTGAACAAACCGCCGGAACGTTCATCGACCACCCGGGGGTGTTTCCTTTGGACATGAAAAACAACTGCGACCTTTACCCCGGCAACTCCGGTAGCCCGATGCTGAACCGCCGCACCAATGAAATCACCGGCATCGTCAGCAAAGTCGGGATCTCGCGCAATACCCCAGCGCCGCCTGCTTGTGAGCACTCCACCTCTTGCAAGGCCGCCCGTTTCAACTACAGCTACTCAGCCAACTTTCTGTACAAATGCTTTATTGACGGCGTCTTCACCAGCGATGGCGCGGACTGTTCGTTGGGGCCGGTCGAACTGACTGTCACGGCGCCCTGGAAACTCAAGTCATACGTTCATAGAACGCAAAACGCGGATAAGCAGATCGTATTGCCTACGTGGGACTTCAGGTTCTCCCTCGAGGCGCCCTTCTATCGCTACAAAACGGTCCAGAACGCCAGGGACTGCAAAGCTGCCGACAATTACAGCCCCGCCATCAGCGCTGAAGATGCTTACATCAACACTGAAATCGGGCCGCAAAACGGCGCACATGCACTGTGCATTATCGGCGTCGTCTCAGGGGAACGGCAGCTGACAAGGGCGGTGTTGAACAACGTGTTTACAAGTGCCGTGTACTTGAGCGCAACGCCAGCTCCGTCTCAGGGTGTATCGAAGTGATGCTTACAGATACTTCGCCATGATGTTGTCCACCACGCCTTCCTTGCGCAGTTGATCCAGCGCTGCCTGAAGCTTGGCGACGACGTCATCCGGCACGTCCTTGTTCAACGCCAGGTACAACTCAGCGCTGTTGAAACGCAGCACGGTCTTGAGCCCGGTCACACCGTCCTGGCGCGCCAGATAGCGCCCGGCCGGATCACCCGTGGCCCACAGATCAATCTGGCCATTGACCAGCTTCTTCGCGTTGTCCTGATCCCGCAGCACGACTACCGGCTTCAATCCCTGCTTGGCCAATGTCTGGGCAATCGCATCGCCCTTGTAGGCACCGATCTTGTACTTGCGCGCCTGCTCCAGCGACTCAAGGCTGATCTTGCTATCGGCCTTGGCCAACATGATCCAGTCATCCGGCCCGATCGGACCAACCCACTTGAACAGGTTCTCGCGATCCGGCAACCGCGCCATCACAAAGACACCGTAACCGGGCTTCTCCAGAGCGAGCTTGTAGATTCGCTCCCAAGGGAAACGCAACGTCAGGCTATAGCTGACTTCGGCGCGTTTAAACATCTCGCGGACGATGTCCACCGCGATGCCATTGATGTTCTCGTCCTGAGCGAAGTTCTTGCTGTTCTTCGCCATGTTGTAGGGGGGGAAATTTTCAGTCAGCAACACCAGGCCGGTGTCGGGATTTTCTGCGGCATGCGCTCCATTGACGAGCAATAGAGAAGCGCTGGCGAGGACAAGAAGAAGGCGTTTAAGCATGTCTGGCTACCGAGATCCATGGCGTACCCAAGAGTGCCCTGAGCCCGCCATGATGTCCACTGGCCTGTATCGGTTTGTTTAACGCATCACGATGCCGCGATGAGCCATGTAGGCCTTGGCTTCCTGCACGGTGTATTCGCCAAAGTGGAAAATACTCGCCGCCAACACTGCGCTGGCGTGGCCTTCCAGAATGCCGTCAGCCAAGTGCTGCAGGTTGCCGACACCGCCGGAAGCAATCACCGGAATCCCCAGCGCATCGCTGATGGCACGGGTGACGCCCAGGTCGAAGCCGTTTTTCATGCCGTCCTGGTCCATGCTGGTCAGCAGGATTTCACCGGCACCGAGGCCTTCCATCTTCTTCGCCCACTCAACGGCGTCGAGACCCGTTGGCTTGCGACCGCCGTGAGTGAAAATTTCCCAGCGCGGGGTTTCACCCGGACCGGAAACTTTCTTCGCGTCGATGGCAACGACAATGCATTGCGAGCCGAAATGCTGAGCCGCTTCGCCGACGAACTCCGGGTTGAACACCGCAGCGGTGTTGATCGAAACCTTGTCCGCGCCGGCATTGAGCAAGTTGCGTATGTCCTGCACGGTACGTACGCCGCCGCCCACGGTCAGCGGGATGAACACCTGGCTGGCCATGCGTTCGACGGTATGCAGCGTGGTGTCGCGACCATCGACGCTGGCGGTGATGTCGAGAAAAGTAATCTCGTCAGCACCCTGCTCGTCGTAACGACGGGCGATTTCCACCGGGTCGCCGGCATCACGGATGTTCTCGAACTTGACGCCCTTGACCACCCGGCCGTTATCCACGTCCAGGCAAGGGATGATGCGTTTGGCCAGCGCCATGGTCAGTCCTCAGCCTTTGTACGAATCGCAGAAAGCTTGCGCTTGAGCGACATCGAGAGTGCCTTCGTAGATCGCCCGGCCGGTGATGGCGCCGATGATGCCTGGCGCCTTGGCGTCGAGCAGCGACTTGATGTCACCGAGGTTGTGGATGCCGCCGGAGGCGATCACCGGGATCTTCGTTGCAGCGGCCAGTGCAGCGGTGAACGGTACGTTGCAGCCCTGCATCATGCCGTCTTTGGCGATGTCGGTATAAACGATCGCGGACACGCCATCAGCTTCGAACTGCTTGGCCAGGTCGATCACCTGAATGGTGCTGATTTCAGCCCAGCCGTCAGTGGCGACAAAACCGTCTTTCGCATCCAGACCGACGATCACTTTGCCCGGAAACGCGCGGCAGGCTTCAGCAACGAAGGCCGGATCTTTCACGGCTTTGGTGCCGATGATCACGTAGCTCACGCCAGCCTTCACGTAGTGTTCGATGGTTTCCAGAGAACGGATACCGCCGCCGATCTGAATCGGCAGGTTCGGGTAGCGCTTGGCGATGGCGGTGACCACTTCGCCGTTGACCGGCTGGCCTTCGAAGGCGCCGTTCAGGTCGACCAGATGCAGACGACGGCAACCGCCCTCCACCCACTTGGCAGCCATGCTCACCGGATCATCGGAGAACACCGTGGAATCTTCCATGCGGCCCTGGCGCAGACGAACACAGGCACCGTCTTTAAGATCGATAGCGGGAATAATCAGCATCTGGCAAACCTTCAAATTCGATTGTTCAGCTTCGCTCGAAAATCAGTTTTTCTCGAGCGCCCACAAGTCGCTTTCGATGCTTTCGAACCTCTCTTTGAGGTGCGTCTGCACATCGAAAATCGCCCTGTTGTAATAGTGCGGCGCAATTTCACGGGTAAACAGCTCAAGGATTTCACCCGCCTCGAATGAACCCAGGTCCAGTTCGAAGCGATCTTCCATAAAGCGTTTGATCTTGTGATTGGCCTCGTTCTCCTGTTCAGGAGTGAGGGTCAGGATCGGCGGCTTCTTCTTGACGACCATTTACCAGCGACCATCCCACGCGGCGAAGTTCTGCAGCAATTGCAGGCCATGGGCATGGCTCTTCTCCGGGTGGAACTGCACGGCGAATCGCGAGCCATCGGCCAGCGCCGCAGCGAAATCGACACCGTAGTGCCCGCCACCCACCACTTGCCGCGAGTTGCCGGCAGCGATGTAGTAGCTGTGCACGAAGTAGAAACGCGCCAGGTCCGGAATGTTGTGCCACAGCGGATGTGTAACCGTCTGCTTCACTTCGTTCCAGCCCATGTGCGGGACTTTCAGGTGTTCGCCGTCTTCGTGCAGGTCTTTGCCGAAGAACTTCACCGAGCCCGGAAACAGACCGATGCAGTCGACGCCGTCGTTCTCTTCACTGCTGTCGAGCAAGGCTTGCATGCCGACGCAAATGCCGAGGAACGGACGGTCCTGGCTGACTTCACGCACCAGCGAATCGAAGCCCAGGCGACGGATCTCCGCCATGCAATCGCGAATCGCGCCGACGCCGGGGAATACCACCCGGTCGGCCTCGCGAATCACGTCGGCATCACTGGTGATCAAGACCTTGCCGGCACCAACGTGCTCTAGGGCCTTGGCCACCGAGTGCAGGTTGCCCATGCCGTAATCGATAACCGCGACCGTCTGCATTACAGAACGCCTTTAGTCGACGGCATCTGACCGGCCATACGGTCATCAAGCTCTACGGCCATGCGCAGTGCGCGGCCGAAAGCCTTGAACACGGTCTCGATCTGGTGGTGGGTGTTGTGCCCACGCAGATTGTCGATGTGCAGGCTGACGTTGGCGTGGTTGACGAAGCCCTGGAAAAATTCCTGGAACAGGTCAACGTCGAAACCGCCGACGGTGGCGCGGGTATAAGGAACATGCATCTGCAGGCCAGGACGGCCGGAGAAGTCGATCACCACGCGCGACAGCGCTTCATCGAGCGGCACGTAGGCGTGGCCGTAGCGACGGATGCCTTTCTTGTCGCCGATGGCTTTGGTGAAGGCCTGACCCAGGGTGATACCAACGTCTTCCACCGTATGGTGGTCGTCGATATGCAGGTCGCCCTTGCTGACAATATCCAGGTCGATCAGCCCGTGACGGGCTATTTGGTCCAGCATGTGCTCAAGAAAAGGAACACCGATATCAAATCGGGCCTTTCCGGTGCCATCCAGGTTGATCGAGGCTTTGATCTGGGTTTCCAGAGTGTCGCGCTCGACTGACGCCTTACGTTCGGCCATCACCAGCTCCGCAAAATCATTGGGCGAAAAAGGCAGCCATTATAGGGGCGCGGGCGCCAAACAGAAACACGGGAGGTGATATCACTGACGGAGTGAATTCAGCGCCGCCAGCGATAGACATGTCAGTACAAGCACCCCAAGACCACTGATCGCCCCCACGCTCTGCGTGGGAACGATCAGTGTCAGGGTATTTAGTGGAAGAGTACTGCCGTTTTCTGCAGGGTCACCCAAACGCCCCACGCTAACGGAATACCCACCACCAGCCACGCAGCCACTGCCAAAGGCTTGGTACCCGCACCCGCTTTCCACTCCAATACGGTGCTGCTGTCAGCACCTTTGTCGTGGCCCAGCGCCTGTTCGGCGGCCAGTTCAGCGTCGGTCATGAAGTACTTGTCAGCCACCGGACGCACCAGCAGGTTGCAGATGAAACCCAGCACCAACAGGCCCGCGAGGATGTACAGGGTGATGTCGTAAGCCGCGGCGCGTTCAACGCCGATGCTCAACTGATACTCACGCAGGTAGTTCACCAACACCGGACCCAACACGCCCGCGGCTGCCCAGGCTGTCAACAGACGACCGTGGATCGCGCCGACCATCTGCGTACCGAACAGGTCCGCCAGGTAAGCCGGCACCGTCGCAAAACCACCGCCGTACATCGACAGGATGATGCAGAACGCCGCCACGAACAGCGCAACGCTGCCCAGATGACCGAGGTTCGGGATCAGCGCGTACAGCGCAAAGCCAAGAGCGAAGAACACGAAATAAGTGTTTTTGCGGCCCAGGTAGTCCGAAAACGACGCCCAGAAGAACCGGCCACCGATGTTGAACAGACTCAGCAAACCGGTGAAACCGGCAGCGATTGCAGCAATTGAGGCCAACTGCGAGGCATCCAGCTGACCAAATGTCAGGTCGTTACCCAGCAACTTACCGGCAAACACTTCCTGCAACAGTGGCGAAGCCATGCCGAGGATGCCAATACCCGCCGAAACGTTCAGGCACAGCACCAGCCACACTAGACGGAATTGCGGGGTTTTCCATGCCACGTTCACGTGTACATGACGGTGGGTGATCATCGCGTTGGAAGCTTTTTTCGCCGGAGCGGTCCAGCCTTCAGGCTTCCAGCCGGTTGGCGGAACGCGGTAGGACAGTGCGCCACCGATCATGAACACGAAGTAGATCGCGGCCATCACCAGGAAGCTCTGCCATACGCCGACGCTGGTTGGCGAAGCGAAGTGGCCCATCAAGGCTGCGGCCAGCGGAGCACCGACCATCGCGCCACCACCGAAACCCATGATCGCCATGCCGGTCGCCATGCCGCGCTTGTCCGGGAACCACTTGATCAGGGTCGAGACCGGCGAGATGTAACCCAGGCCCAGGCCGATACCACCAATGACCCCGGAGCCGATCCACATCAGCCATATCTGGTGGGTATAGACCCCCAGCGCTGAAATCAGCAGACCACCACACCAGCACAGTGCCGAGACAACGCCAGCCTTGCGTGGCCCGGCGTGTTCCAGCCAGCCGCCCCAGATGGCGGCCGAGCAGCCGAGGAAGATGAAGAACAGGGTGTAGATCCAGCCGAGCATCGAGATCGGCCAGTCACATTGAGATGAGAAGACTTGCGAAATGAAGCTCATGTCCGGCGCGCAGGCCACTGCCTCGGTTACGCCCAGGGCTTTGGACAGTGGCAACCAGAACACCGAAAAACCGTAGGCCATGCCGATGCACAGGTGGATGGCCAAGGCGGCCGGTGGTACCAGCCAACGGTTGAAACCGGGCTTGGCGATGATGCGCTCCTTGGACAGGAACGCGGGCTGGTCGGCATTGAGGCCGTCCGCCGTGATGCTCGTGGTCATTGTGTATCCCCCAATTATTAGTAGGGTTCGTCAGCGAACCTCACCCTCAGCCTTTATGCGCACGCATGACTGTTTTTGAGGTGAAGCCCCATTTTTGTGCGACATCAGGTCGCACAAGGACGGACGAACCGACAGAGGTTACCATCTGCACGCGACAGAAAAACCAAAGTGATATCACCTTTTGTAGACCCTCAGTTCTCGCACCACCGAAGGAACCCTCATGCCGATCATTGTCGAGCCGTTGAACGAAGTCACTTATCAGGATCAGCAAGATCTGCAGAAAATCTACCGCGATGCTCCGGACTGGCTGTTCGCCCCGTTTGCCGGGGGTTTGCAGTTGATCGAAGGCTGCCTGCTGGACGGTTCGCTGATCGCTGGCCGCTTCAACGATCGACTTTTGGGTGCTGCACGTCTGCAACGGCACCAGGATGTCTGGCACCTGTCCCAATTATGCGTACGAAAAATCACCCGTCGTCGTGGCGTGGCCGAACGGCTGGTGAACGAAGCGCAGAAAATGGCGACGCAAGCGGGTGCGACATTGCGTCTGTTGGCGCCTGCCGGGCATCTGGAGGCACAAGCGCTGGCGGCCAAACTGAAAATACCGCTGGATATATTGCCGACGTGATCGCTGACCGGTCGTCCGCTGCAGAGCGCTATACTCCCGGGCTAAATTTCGAATTCGACTAACTACAAGGACTCGCCCATGAAAGCGTTCGGCAAAATCCTGGGTCTGGTACTTCTCGGGCTGTTGCTGATCATTGTGGCGCTGGGCTTTGCCCTGACCCACCTCTTTGATCCCAACGACTATAAAGACGAGATTCGCCAGATAGCCCGCGACAAGGCCCACATCGAACTGACGCTCAATGGCGATATCGGTTGGAGCCTGTTCCCATGGTTGGGCCTGGAGTTGCACGAAGCCAGCGTCGCGACCCTGGCCAAACCCGCCGAGCCGTTCGCTGACTTGCAGATGCTTGGCTTGTCGGTCCGCGTGCTGCCGCTGCTGCGCCGTGAAGTGCAGATGAGCGATGTACGCGTCGAGGGCCTGCGCCTGCGCCTGACCCGCGACAAGGACGGCCACGGCAATTGGCAAGACATCGGCAAGGCACCCACCCCAACCACACCGCCCGCAACCACTGACGAACCCGCGACTGAGACCACCGCCCAAACGGAAAAACCGGCCCAGCCGATTCGCCTCGATATCGACAGCCTGACCGTCAACAACGCCCGCGTTGAATACAGCGACGAGAAAACCGGCAAGCAATTCAGCGCCGAAAGCATCCAGCTGAGTACCGGGCCAGTGCATGACTCCACGAACATCCCGGTCACGCTCACCGCGTTCCTGGGCACCAACCAGCCAGTCTTGCGTGTCCGTACCGAGCTCAAAGGTGAACTGCGTTTCGAACGTGCCCTGCAGCGCTACAAATTCGAAGACATGAAGCTCTCTGGCGAAGTGGCTGGCGATCCGCTGCAAGGCAAAACCATGACCTTCGCCGCCCAAGGCCAATTGCTGCTTGATAAAGCCGCGAACGTCGCCGAATGGACCGGCATCAAGATCTCAGTCAACCAGCTGCGAGCATTGGGTGAACTGAAGGTCAACGACCTCGACAAAATCCCGCAAATCAGCGGCGGCCTGTCGATTGCCCAGTTCGATCTGGCGAAATTCATCGACAGCATCGGCCAGACCCTTCCGGCAATGGCGGAAGGCAGCCTGAGCAAAGTCGAACTGGTCAGCCGCCTTGCCGGCACGCCCACCAGCGTGGTGCTCGACAACATCAACCTGAAAGTCGACGACAGCACCTTCAGCGGCCGTATCGCCGTCGAGGACTTCGCCAAGCAGTCGCTGCGGGCGACCCTCAAGGCCGACACCTTCAACGTCGACCGTTATCTGCCACCAAAATCCGCCGAAGCCAATAGCGCGACGCAAGTGCGTCAGGCCGAAGTCGCCAGCACCGAAGCCGACGCCATGGCTGGCGCGGGCAGCACCCCGCTGCCGAACGCACCAACCAAAGGCGCATGGAGCAACGAGCGCCTGCTGCCAGTGGAGCGCCTGAGCAAACTCGACGTGGACGCGGACCTGACATTCGGCCAGTTGACCCTCGAAAAATTGCCGATCCGGAACGCTGTGCTCGAAGCCAAGGGCCAGGGCGGCCTGCTGACACTGGAAAGCCTGCGCGGCGACCTGTACGACGGCAACTTCGACGCCAAAGGTACGCTCGACGTGCGCCAGCAGGTGCCAGCGCTGAACATGCAGACGAGCATCAGCAAAGTCCCGGTGGAGAAAATCCTCGAAAGCCAGGGTAAAAACCCGCCGGTCAAAGGCCTGGTGACGGTCAACAGCAACCTGACCGGCAGCGGCAATAGCCAGAAAGCACTGATCGAAAGCCTCAACGGCAACGCCAGTTTCGTCATCAACAACGGCGTACTGCTCAATGCCAACCTCGAACAACAGCTGTGCAAAGGCATCGCCACCCTGAACCGTAAAGCCCTCAGTGGTGAGCCAAAGGGCAAGGACACACCGTTCCAGGAGCTCAAGGGCAACCTGACCTTGCGAAACGGCGTGGCCAGCAACCCGGACCTGAAAGTGCGCATCCCGGGCATGACCGTCAACGGCGACGGCGATGTCGATCTGCGGGTGCTGGGCATGGATTACCGCGTGGGCGTTATCGTCGAAGGCGACAAGAGCGACATGCCGGACCCGGCCTGCCAGGTCGGCGAGAAGTTTGTCGGCATCGAGTGGCCGCTGCGCTGCCGTGGCCCGCTGGAACTGGGCGCCAAGGCTTGCCGCCTCGATAACGAACGCATGGGCCAGGTCGCGAGCAAACTGGCCCGCGAACGGATCAGCGAAAAAATCGACGAGAAGCTTGGCGACAAGATCAGCCCGGAACTGAAAAACGCCTTGAAGGGGCTGTTCAAGCGATGAGAGCCGAGCAGTTTTCATCGGCGGTGCTGAACTGGTACGACCGCCACGGCCGCCACGACTTGCCCTGGCAACAAGGCATCACCCCGTATCGGGTGTGGGTCTCGGAAATCATGTTGCAGCAGACTCAGGTCAGCACCGTGCTGAACTACTTCGACCGCTTCATGGACTCGTTACCCACGGTCGAAGCCTTGGCTGCTGCGCCGGAAGACGAAGTCCTGCACCTGTGGACCGGCCTCGGCTACTACACCCGGGCGCGCAACTTGCAGAAGACCGCGAAAATTGTTGTCGAGCAGTACTGTGGCGAGTTTCCCCGCGACGTGGAAAAACTGGTCGATTTACCGGGCATCGGCCTGTCCACGGCCGGCGCCATCGCCAGCCTGAGCATGGGCTTGCGAGCGCCGATCCTCGACGGCAACGTCAAACGGGTGCTGGCGCGCTTTACCGCGCAAGAGGGCTATCCCGGCGAGCCAAAGGTCGCCAAACAGCTGTGGGCCAACGCTGAGCGCTTTACGCCCCATGATCGGGTCAACGCCTACACCCAGGCGATGATGGACCTGGGCGCCACGCTTTGCACCCGCAGCAAGCCGAGTTGCCTGCTCTGCCCGCTGGAAAAGGGCTGCGAAGCACACATGCTTGGCCTGGAGACGCGCTACCCGATCCCCAAACCGCGTAAAACCGTGCCACAGAAGCGCACGCTGATGCCGATGCTCGCCAACGGCGACGGCGCGATTCTGCTTTACCGTCGCCCTTCCACGGGCTTGTGGGGCGGTTTATGGAGCCTTCCGGAACTCGATGACCTCGACGACCTGCAACATCTGGCTTCGCAGCATTCGCTGGAACTGGGCCGTCAACAGGCGCTGCCGAGCCTGGTACACACCTTCAGTCATTTTCAGTTGTCCATCGAACCCTGGCTGGTTCAGGTCCAGGAGGCCGGCCATCACGTGGCCGAGGCCGACTGGCTCTGGTATAACCTCGCCACCCCGCCGCGCCTGGGCCTTGCCGCCCCGGTCAAAACTTTGCTCGAGCGCGCAGCCGCCGTATTGAACGCAGGAGAGTCGTCATGACCCGCACCATCATGTGCCGCAAGTACAAAGAAGAATTGCCCGCCCTGGAGCGCGCTCCATTTCCAGGCGCAAAAGGTCAGGACATTTTTGACCACGTCTCGGCCAAAGCCTGGGCAGACTGGCAAAAGCACCAGACCCTGCTGATCAACGAAAAACGCCTGAACATGATGAACGCCGAAGACCGCAAATATCTTCAGGGCGAGATGGACAAGTTCTTTTCCGGCGAGGAATACGCCAAGGCGGACGGCTACGTTCCGCCGGCTGAATAATCCCGCTTTTTCGAGGGTCGGAACGTAAGCGACGGTAATAATTAAAATTTTTTTGAAAACTTTCTTGACGACCCCCTGAAAAACCAGTTTAATGCGCCCCGTTGCCCAGATAGCTCAGTCGGTAGAGCAGGGGATTGAAAATCCCCGTGTCGGCGGTTCGATTCCGTCTCTGGGCACCAAATACCGAAAACCCTGAATCGCAAGATTCAGGGTTTTTTTATGCCTGCGATTTAATGGCCACGGGACCATTTCTGGATCAAGCCACTTCCAAAGCCATCTCCCCGAAAGAAAATGCTTCAAGACGGTTTCGAAGATACACCAGAGGCCCTCGGCACCTGCGCCAGAGCACTCGTTTCGACACCAACAAAAGTCACTCGGCATGCGCGGCGCTCATTTCACAGGCGAGAGAATTTATGAGCATAGGAAATTTCTGATTTTTCTATTCTTCACAATTCCTGCATTGAAGCCAGTTATGCATTCCGGCACCATCAGAAGCCGATATTCATGGATTGGATCAAGGCATGCTGGACGCTAATGCAACGCACATTTCCCTGACCCTTGAAGGCGTATCCACACTTCCAGCACAGCTCCCAAGCGCACAAGCTGGTATTGGGTGATGACCAGACGGTGTTTCGCAAGCTAGCGCCCGTGGCCTACCAGCAAGACTCTGGAATGGCTGCAGAGAAGCCGGTAATCAATCGTTTCAACCTGCGGCTAGAAACCCGTACCACTCGGGTCAGTCGTCGCGACTATGACTTTGAAAAGCCACGCCTGCTACCAGAAGGCACCGCCAAAAGCGACTTCCTGCCTGACCTGGAAGACTATGACTACCCTGGCCGCTTCACCCATCGCGAACGTGGTAAGCAATTGGCGACCCGTGCACTCGAACGGCATCGCAGCGAGTACCAATTGGCCGAAGGTAAAGGTGATGAGCCCTCGCTGACTACCGGACACTTCCTACCCCTGAGTGATCATCCCCGCAACCAATGGAACGACCTCTGGCTCCTGCTGGAAGTGATCCACGAAGGCAAGCAACCACAAGTACTCGGCGAGTCGATCACCAGCGACGTCACCAATAACAAGGACGACTTCCAACAGGGCTACCGCAACCGATTTCTGGCTACCCCCTGGGATGCCAATTACCGACCACCGCTTGACCACCCAAAACCCAAAGTATTGGGCAGTCAGACCGCAGTAGTCTCCGGCCCCAAGGGTGAAGAAATTCACTGCGATCAATACGGTCGAATCAAGGTGCAATTTCGCTGGGATCGCTTAGGGCAAGCCGATGACAACACCAGTTGTTGGCTACGAGTAGCCAGCGGCTGGGCAGGAGCGGCTTACGGTGGCATCGCAGTCCCTCGCATCGGCATGGAAGTGCTGGTGACGTTCCTTGAGGGCGACCCCGACCAGCCACTGGTCACTGGCTGCCTGTTTCACAAAGAAAACGTCGTGCCCTACGACCTACCGGCGAATAAAACCCGCAGCGTGTTCAAAACACTCAGCTCACCGGGCGGCAAGGGTTTCAATGAACTACGCATTGAAGACAAGAAAGGTCAGGAGCAAATATTCCTGCATGCCCAACGTGATTGGGACGAAAACATCGAGCACGATCAGAAAATTCGGGTAGGCAACGAACGTCATGACACGGTTGACGCCAACAACCACCTCAAACGCCGCAGGGCTGTACCAACACCAGCATCGAAGGCACGATCAAACAGGCTTCACTGCCCAACCCGGATAACAAGCCTTACTTGATGGAGAAAGCGAATTACGCTTCGCGGTTTCCAAAGTTATCTATCAAGAAGGCGAGGGACGGCGGCGTCACAGGTCTGGAACTCAAACAACTTGTCATGAGTGGGTTGATCCGAGCGGACGAGTACCGCTGGGATTTTCTCTGGGACTACAAAGCAGAAGTCTGCTTTGACATGGCATTCCTTCCACCCAAACCATTTCTCAGCTCCTCGTGGTTTGGCGAAGATGAGAAACCCGATCCGTTGCGGCGCCATACCTTATTTCCGTTTCCCAAAGGTTCGGTCAAAGGTTTACTGAGACGCCCGGACGTCATCATCGTAAAAAGTCGGAGTATTCGCTGGCCGGGACAGGCAGGGCCTGATCATCAGGGTGTTGCTCATCCGAACAACCTAGAGCGGCTAGTGGAAGTGAAATTTCCTGGAGACGTGCTTGGAATGGCTCAGAGGGAGGCCTACCTGGATATCGCTGGGGAGCCGAACCGGTTCTCCGTCTTGGAAATCAGCGACTGTCGCGATGATGACGACCGCGAACGAGATCGCCAGTACAACAAAGAGCACAAGCCAACCGGCGAATTCGATCCTCTACAATGGCCGGTGTTATTACCTCCCAGAACTCCTGATGAGCCGCCAAGGCCTGCACCTGTTCCAGTACCCGCGTATGGCCCAGTACCGACGCCTAAACCTGCCCATATTGAAAGCTGGACTCAACAGGTCCAGCAGGCTGTAGACGGCCTTCTAGAACAAGGAGCTGAAGGTATTCGGATACTTTCTCAGGAAGTACAACAACACCTCGAAGACGCCGCAACTTGGCTAGGAATCAAAGGTGAATGGGTTCGACGCGAATCACAAAAAGCTTGGGAGTGGGTCAGTGAAACGGGGGCTAAGGTTATTCGCTGGACAGATGAGCAACTGAGAGCCATTTGGAAAGAAGTACAACGCTATACAGACATAACCCTCGACATGCTTCGGAAAATCGACTGGGTACAGGTTTTGATCGAATTGGGAGTCGCTGTAGCCACCGTCGTAATAGCATTTGCCATTGGCGCCGCCTGTGTAGCAGCTGGTATTCCAGCAGCTATCGTTGCCGGCTTACTGGTTATTGTGCGCCTCGCTCAGCTTTCATGGGCTTTGTTAGCAAGCATCTTGGGCGGTGCTGCTGTTACTGCTGCGGTTACCGCCGGATAAAAGAGACGACTATGAATACATTGGAAAAACTGATTGACCAAGCTCCGAACTTAGCCTTTGAAATGTCTGATAACACTCCTGTCGTCAGACTGGGACTGATCGCAACGGTGTATTTCAAAGAAGGCTATTTGTTTGAAAGCAAGCAAAAAGTCCTGGAGTGCTTCGACCGTTTTAAGGAAGAGTTCGGCCAGCACCTGAAAGGGCAATTTGATGGTCGATATAAGAAGCTGACAAACGAAAGCTTCAAAAAAACGACGTTGAAAATCCTTGAAACTGGGGCAAACGAACAATATGAGTGGCATATCAGTAGCGCTCCGACTGCAAGTGAAGCTGCTGAATACAGCCTTTCGGCATTGAACTCTTTTGAAGTCCATGGCAACCAGAAACGCTCGTATCTGAAGATCACTTTGCCTTGGACATTGTTGCAGGAAGCTGATGGCGCGGCTCGATATCAGAACTGGCTGCTTTATCTCTGTAACCAAGTCAAGGCCGAACATGGCTATGGCGGTCTGTCCAGCATTCTACCTTATGACTACGATAGCTACATGCCAATGGAGTTTCAGCTGGCTCAGCAGTTCTCCGGACTTGAAGTGGACTCCATGGTGCACAACTTTAAGCGAGCGCTGCTCAATCACATCAAGGGTGTGAATTGGTACACTATCCTTGGATCTTATTTTGCCGAGCAGTTGGGGGGTGAAGACCAGATACGTCACGCCTTTAGTGGTCGGGGTGATATAGAAGTGCTGAGCTACGACAACGGGCTAATCATTCGTGCGGGCGAACTCCCTGAGTTGGGCGAGAAAAACGAGCCGCTTCCCGCAGCCTATGTAGCGGTCAACAGAGTCGTAAAATCACTGCGCATTCCCAATCCGGATCAATTGCATACCTATTTACCCTATGGTGATGGCTTCGAAGAGGACAGTACTGCTCGTTGGTATGCGCGATTTGATCACGAAGATAACCAGCTAAAAGCGCCTGCACGCCTTGAAGCCGGTCAACCATGCAGCGTGACGGGTTATTGGTTCAGTCCTGCTCAGGCAGGCTCTCGACGTCATTTTCAGCAAGGCGATATCCTGCCGAGTTTCAGCGGCTCCAGCTGGGGAGATACGCTTTGGTATTGGTCAGGAGAGTAAACGTCTGGGCCTCAATCAGTGAGGGAGGCCCCCTCCAAATGGCTTAGCCCTCACTTCTACACTTGGCATAGACGTTGAATTTGGAACACATTGCGCTCCGAATTCAAAAGCCGAAGAACAGCCACGCTGCGTCCACTCGCGGAATCACTCCCGAAGACATCCGCGAACAAGAAGTCGGACATTTCGCCTTTTTTCGCAGCGCATACCAAGCCACACTATGGCCCATTGCATTGTCCTGGCTGCAGCCCGGCAAACAGGCCCCCGACGCACCTGGGCGGCTAGTGCCACGCAACTGACTCATGCGCCCACTCAACGAAATACGGAACGACGCCCATGGCCTCCACCAACAAGCAGCAAAAACGCGCCACACGCGCCAAAGCCAAGGCCAAGCAGAACCGCACCCAACGGGCTGCCGTGCCGGTCGAGCTGGACCCGAACGATGATCGTATCGACTTCGAATCGGTGGACCTTACCGACATGTTCAAAGAAATGATCGACGCTGAAAAGATCAGCCAACGCACTATGTGCGCGGCATTTCTTGAACACCCGCTGCTCGCGCTGGTGCTGGAGCAGGAGGGCGAAGAAACTGCGACAGACTTTATCGTCGCCGCGCTGATCGAATATCGCCAATGGTCAACCGAAGTCGACGAAGCCGGCGCATTGGCGTGGATCGAATCCCCAGCCTTCCAGGCTGACTACGTGGCGGCGTCCGACGCCATCGCGGCCCAAACACAACCCAAAGCAAACTGAGTTCCCATGGCATCCCTGAACAAGCAACAGAAACGCGCCAAACGCGCCAAGATCAAAGCCAAGCAAATCAATATCCACGGTAGAAAACCCGCCGCGCTGGACGATGGCCTGGACGAAATCGGCGAGCCGATCCCGGAATACACCCTGGCGATGTTCAGCAAAATGCACGACGCAGAAGCCACCAGCCGTAACGATATGCTGCTGACCCTGTTGTCGAACCTCGCCGGCATCATCAGCGACCATCCAGAACTGCTGGATATGGAAAACGCCGACAACGAAGCCATGGCCGCCACTCACCTGGCCGCCGACATGTTGATCGATTACCGCATGTGGGCCGACGGCATGGACCGCGACACCGCCCAGGCCTGGCTGACGGACCCGCAGTTCATCACTGACTTTGGCACCGCGCTCGATAACTATCGCGAGTCGCTGGACGCGCAGGAAGAAAAGGCCGAGTAAGCGCCTTCGAGTGGAAGAAAAACGCCAGTCACCAGCACGGCCGGCGCTGATAAGCATGGTCACATGACGCGGCTTGAGCCCCTGTTCGAGGCCACTGGAGCTTTGGGCTCTCCGCCGGAGAGCCCCGCCATCGAAAATGGCAATTCACCAGAACGTCACCCTGCAGTCCACTTTAAGAGCAAAAGAGCGCACCAGAAACACACCCGAAAATGGTCAAGCGCACAATAAAAGTGCGGCTCAGGAACGTTTGGCCGGTTAGCGCTTCCAACACCCCGCCAAAGCTGGCAACATCGCGCCCTTTTTTGGGACAGCCCCACGTTTTTCATCGACAGGCAGGGTTCAAACGCCTGTTCGGTTGATAGCAGCGCGACAGTCTGCTGTACCGATGCGACAACCTGCCACAGGCCACCCGTTTACCGCCCGTAGCGCTGTTGGCTGCCATTGAGACCCTATGCTAGCTTGGCCGCCTCGCCAGGAAGGCCGCCAATAGCAGGAGCGAAATACTTATGAGGAACGCACATGGCTGAGGCCACGCCCGCGCTTGAAATCCGCAACTTGCACAAACGCTACGGACAGCTTGAGGTGCTCAAAGGCATCTCGCTGACCGCCCGCGACGGCGACGTGATCTCGATCCTGGGTTCTTCCGGTTCCGGCAAGTCCACCTTCCTTCGTTGCATCAATCTGTTGGAAAACCCGCATCAGGGACAAATCCTGGTGGCCGGCGAAGAACTCAAGCTAAAAGCCGCCAAGAACGGCGAACTGGTCGCTGCCGATGGCAAGCAGATCAATCGCCTGCGCAGCGAGATCGGTTTTGTGTTTCAAAACTTTAATCTCTGGCCGCACATGAGCGTGCTCGACAACATCATCGAAGCCCCGCGCCGCGTGCTCGGTCAGAGCAAAGCGCAAGCCATCGAAGTTGCCGAAGCCTTGCTGGCCAAGGTCGGCATCGCTGACAAGCGCCACGCCTACCCCGCGCAACTCTCCGGCGGCCAGCAACAACGCGCAGCCATCGCCCGCACGTTGGCGATGCAGCCCAAGGTGATCCTGTTCGACGAGCCCACCTCCGCCCTTGACCCGGAAATGGTCCAGGAAGTACTTAATGTCATCCGCGCATTGGCAGAAGAAGGCCGCACCATGCTGCTGGTCACCCATGAAATGGGCTTCGCCCGTCAGGTTTCCAGCGAGGTGGTGTTCCTCCACCAAGGCCTGGTAGAAGAGCAAGGATCGCCACAGCAGGTGTTCGAAAACCCGCTTTCGGCGCGCTGCAAACAATTCATGTCCAGCAACCGCTAACGGAGCTACCCGCATGCAGAACTACAAAAAAATCTTCCTGGCTGCTGCCGTCACCCTGGCCTTCAGCGCCGGTGCCGCCGCCGAAACCTTGAAGATGGGTATCGAAGCGGCCTACCCGCCGTTCAACAACAAAGATGCCAGTGGCAATGTCGTCGGCTTCGACAAAGAAATCGGCGACGCCCTGTGCGCCAAGATGAAAGTCGAATGCACTGTGGTTACGTCTGACTGGGACGGCATCATTCCGGCCCTGAACGCCAAGAAATTCGATTTCCTGATCTCCTCGATGTCGATCACCGACGAGCGCAAGCAAGCGGTGGACTTCACCGACCCGTACTACTCCAACAAGCTGCAATTCATCGCGCCGAAAAACGTTGATTTCAAAACCGACAAGGACTCCCTGCAAAGCAAAGTGATCGGTGCGCAACGTGCGACCCTCGCTGGCATCTGGCTGGAAGACAACATGGAAGGCGTTGACGTCAAACTTTACGACACCCAGGAAAACGCCTACCTCGACCTGACCTCCGGTCGTCTGGACGGCATCCTGGCCGACAAATACGTCAACTACGAGTGGCTCAAAAGCGACGCCGGCCGGTCCTACGAGTTCAAAGGCGACCCGGTGGAAGAAAGCGACAAGATCGGTATCGCTGTACGTAAAGGCGATGAGATTCGTACGAAGCTGAACACCGCGCTGAAAGAAATCGTCGCTGATGGCACCTACAAAAAGATCAACGACAAGTACTTCCCGTTCAGCATCTATTGATCCTGACCTGCCGGGCCTGCGCCGTTATTTGACGGCGCCAGTCCCTGGCATTGCCTGCCGCGATTTGAAAAGAAATCCATGACTATCGATCTCTACGGATTCGGCCCGGCGCTCGCCGCTGGTGCGCTGATGACTGTGAAACTGGCACTCTCGGCCTTGTGCCTGGGGCTGGTGCTCGGTCTGCTTGGCGCCTTGGCCAAGACTTCCCCGTACAAGCCGCTGCAATGGCTTGGCGGCACTTATTCAACCCTGGTTCGCGGCATCCCTGAATTGCTCTGGGTGCTGTTGATCTACTTCGGCACGGTCAACTTGATGCGTGCCCTGGGCGAGTTCTTCGGCAACCCCGACCTCGAACTCAATGCCTTCGCCGCTGGCGTAATTGCGCTGGGGCTGTGCTTCGGCGCCTACGCCACGGAAGTGTTTCGTGGCGCAATTTTGGCTATCCCCAAAGGTCACCGCGAAGCGGGTGTGGCGTTGGGCCTGTCGAAATTCCGAATCTTCACAAAACTGATCATGCCGCAGATGTGGCGCATCGCCCTGCCCGGCCTGGGCAACCTGTTCATGATCCTGATGAAAGACACCGCACTGGTATCAGTCATCGGCCTGGAAGAAATCATGCGTCACGCGCAAATCGGCGTAACCGTGTCCAAGCAGCCATTCACCTTTTATATGGTGGCCGCGTTCATGTACCTGGGCCTGACGGTTCTCGCCATGACCGGCATGTATTTCATGGAAAAACGCGCCGCTCGCGGCTTCGCGAGGAGCACCCAATGAACTGGGAAGTCATCATCAAGTGGCTGCCGAAACTGGCTCAAGGGGCAACGCTGACCCTGGAACTGGTGGCCATCGCCGTGATCGCCGGTTTGCTGCTGGCAATTCCACTGGGCATCGCGCGCTCGTCGCGACTCTGGTACGTGCGGGCACTCCCCTACGGCTACATCTTCTTTTTCCGTGGTACGCCGTTGCTGGTTCAGCTGTTCCTGGTCTACTACGGCCTGGCGCAGTTCGATGCGATCCGTAGCAGTTCGATGTGGCTATACCTGCGCGATCCGTTCTGGTGCGCTACAGCGACCATGACGTTGCACACCGCGGCCTACATCGCCGAGATCCTGCGTGGTGCAATTCAGGCGATTCCGCCGGGTGAGATCGAAGCGGCGCGAGCCTTGGGCATGTCCCGGGCCAAGGCGCTGGTCTACATCATCCTGCCCCGTGCCACGCGCATCGGTCTGCCGGCCTACAGCAACGAAGTCATCCTGATGCTCAAGGCCAGCGCCCTGGCCAGCACCGTGACCCTGCTGGAGCTGACCGGCATGGCCCGCACCATCATTGCCCGGACCTACTTGCCGGTGGAGATCTTCTTCGCCGCCGGCATGTTCTATCTGCTGATGGCTTACGTGCTGGTTCGCGGCTTCAAGCTGCTGGAGCGCTGGCTGCGCGTCGATGCCTGCCAGGGGCGTTGATGGGTGCGTGCTGACGGGTGAAGCCTTACTCGCCCGTTTCACGGCGCTGGATGCTTTTCTGATCGAGCATCAGACGCTGTGGAAGCCTCGGCCGTTTACTCATCTGCAGCTTCCCTGGGAAGCGTCCTACCCCGAGTTGTCTTTATGGCTACGCGGCAGGTCGTTGGAGGATGCGGAAAATGCTCACAACCAACCGGCGCTGTTGGATGCGCCGCAGCCTTTTGCTTCGCTGGCGGCGCTGTCACTTGAGCTGAGCGCAGTGGGTGAACTGCCCAGGCATGCGCTTGAAGCGGCTGGGCATCGGCTGAATGTCGATGTTTCGGGGCGCAAGTGGCAGCAGATTGAGGCGTTTGCCAGCCGGTTGGCGTTTGTCTCTGCACCGAAGCATTGGCTGGATTGGTGTTCGGGCAAGGGCCATTTGGGGCGGCGATTGTTGCAAACCGGTCAGCAGCTCACTTGCCTGGAATACGACCCGGCGCTGGTCGTCAGCGGTCACGCACTCAGTCAGCGTCATCAATTGCATGCGCTTCATGTCGAGCAAGACGTGCTCGCGGCCGGCGTTGCCTCTTTATTGAATGCTGACCACACGCCGGTAGCGCTGCACGCCTGCGGTGATCTGCATGTGCGCCTGATGCAGCTCGCTAGCGCCACCGGTTGCAAGCAACTGGCCATTGCCCCTTGCTGCTACAACCGGATCAGTGTGAGCGAGTACCAGACGCTTTCCTCTGCGGGCATGGGATCCGACCTACACCTGTCGCTCGAAGACCTCTCGCTGCCAATGACCGAAACCGTCACCGCCGGCGCTCGCGTGCGACGTCAGCGCGACACCTCCATGGCCCGGCGCCTGGGTTTCGACCTGCTGCAACGGCAACTGCGCGGCGTTGACGAGTACCTGCCGACCCCTTCGCTGCCCAGTGCCTGGCTGGATAAATCTTTCGCCGAGTACTGCAATCATTTGGGCTCGCTAAAGGAGTTATCCACAATCGGACCGCAGAATTGGCCAGAGCTCGAAACTTCCGGTTGGCGGCGACTGGCCGACGTGCGCAATCTGGAGCTGCTGCGCGGCCTTTTCCGACGTCCACTGGAGCTTTGGCTGGTACTCGATCGAGCCCTTTTCCTCTCCGAACAAGGGTATGCGGTTCGCCTCGGAACCTTCTGCGAAACCGCGCTTACACCCCGTAATTTTCTGATCCTGGCTGAGCGCCCTTAAAGCACCTCCTCCTGTGGATAACTCTGGGGATGAAATTATCGTGGATCCAATATATACGGCCGTTTCGGAGCTGAAACACAACTGTTCAAATTTCGTACACCTGTAAAAAAATTGGAAAAACAGCCATTTGCGATCAAATGAGAACCGGTCCGCAGATTTGCCTCTAAGCAGGTGCGGTACAAATCCCGTTGTGCATAAGCATTCAGCCAAAACAACATAAACGAGGGACGAAACCTCAACTATCTTTGCCAGACGCCAGAATTGTCTGGTGTTCAAACAGCAAGGAGCTGGGAAAACATGAGCACATTGAACAGTGCGCAGGAAGCCGTCGACACCGTCGCCAACCAAGCCATTGATGCTGCGCTGCAGCAAACCTTTGCGGTGGGTGGTGCCATCATCAACAACGCAACCGGCGAAGTCATCGCCACGCTGCACAACAACGTGCTGATGCCTTTCCCCGGCAGTGGCACCACGTACTTTCTACCTCATGACCCGACCGCACACGGCGAGCGGCAATTGGTGGACTGGTACTACGAAAACGTCTCGCCATTGAACCTGCCACCGCCCAATCAGTTGACTGTCGTCACCACGCTGGACCCGTGCGCCATGTGCGCTGGTTCACTGCTGACGGCAGGATTTAACGTCGCCGTCAGTGCGATCGATGATTACGCAGGCATCAACTACAACAGCCAGTTCACCTTTCCGTCGCTGCCGCCGCAGATCCGCCAACAGGCGCAGGACACCTGGGGTTATTACGCGATTGCGGCGCCTGTCAGCCGGGCTTATCAAGGTTCTACCAGCCCGGTATTCGGCGGCCAGACCATCGACTCCGCGGCTTACTTCCTCACCAGTTCGATCTTCTCCGCCAGTGTCAACACCGTACGTGAGGCCAGCAACAACAGCGGTCTGCCACCGGATCAACTGCAAAACCCGGCAAACCTGCCGACCAACAGCAAAGTCCGCCAGGCACTGACTGCGCTCAGCCCGTTTGCGCTGACCGTGCAATCGGCAAACCCACGCGACCCCGGCGCAGAACTCGCTCCTCCACTGTTACAAACCGCACAGCACAGCCCGGTGTTCAACTCGGTAGCCCTCATCGATCCATTCGGCAACCTGCTGGTGTGCCTGGGAGGCGCCGAGAACCAGTCGCCGATTCGTACAGCGTTCATGGAAACCACCCGAAACTACGCAGTCATGCGCTGGACCTTGATGAACGACCCCGACCCGGCGGTTCGCGCCCAGGCCGAGCAATACCTGACGCATCCAAAGTACGGCACCTTCGTCTTCCTCTACGCCCCCGACCCCACCACCCCACAGGCGGTAATGACCTTCGGCGCGTACGGTTCGACCATGGAAGGCCCTGTGCCACAGAGCTATCCGTCCAATCTCCAATACGTGCTGCTGCCGGGCAACACCACCGCACAAGCGCTGTCGACACTGGCCCAAAACCTGCCGCCGTTCTACACGCAAAGCGTGCAAGTGGCGCCCGCACAGGTGCTGAGTCAGGACCTGATCAACGCGGTTAAAAACGGCGTGTAACGCTTTATAGCAATGGCATTGGCCGGCCCCTCAGAAGCGTCCGCGGGGCCGACCTGACGCCTACGCAAAAATAGTCTGAATTCAGGGGTTTACAGAACCAACCCAATCGCTATAATCGTCGCCCTAACACGCCGGTATAGCTCAGTTGGTAGAGCAACTGACTTGTAATCAGTAGGTCCCGGGTTCGACTCCTGGTGCCGGCACCATACAAGGTTCCAGAGAAGGCTTTCAAAATCTCTGAACCCCCGAAAAACCCGCCTTCTGGCGGGTTTTTTCGTTTTGGGGTTCCGTCGGTTTCCGTCAGAAACTGGTGGATTCCAACCGTTTTAAGGGTAGAGTTTGGGATACAGGTCACTTCGATAAAAGGGAGTACCCTTATGTCGCGCACCACAGCTCCGCTCTCCGACGCAGCTTGCCGCTTGGCAAAACCTACAGACCGCGCCTACAAGCTTTTCGACGGCGACGGCCTCTACCTTCTAGTCCAACCCAATGGCCGCAAAGGCTGGCGGCTCCGTTACGTCAAACCTGACGGACGGGAAGGACTGACCTCGTTCGGCAACTATCCCGTCATTGGCCTCGCCGACGCGCGCCGCAAGCGCTTGGAGGTCAAGCGAATGCTGGCGGATGGCATTGATCCCATAGAGACCAAGCACCAAGCCAAGGCGGAAGCTGTGATCAAAGGCAGAACCTTTGAAAACGTTGCGCTGGACTGGCACACGGAAATGTCGGCCAAGTGGGCACCAGGCCATTCCAAGACAGTGATGAGCCGCCTCAAAACCCACGTATTCCCGCTGATCGGCGCACGCGCCATTGTTGATCTCGACACCCATGACCTTATGCAGCCCTTGGAAGCGATCAAGAAGCGCGGAACGATAGACGTTGCTTTAAGGGTACAAAACTACCTGCAGAGCATCATGCGCGAGGCAAAACGCCTCCGGCTTATCACCGCAAACCCTGCTTACGACCTCGAAGGCTTGATCAAAGCCCCGCGGGTGGTACATCGCCCCGCTCTACCCTTATCGCGACTGCCGGAACTACAGGAGCGGATCGACACCTATAAAGGCCGCGCACTTACCCGTCTGACAGTGATGCTATCGCTGCATGTGTTTGTACGATCCAGCGAACTGCGTTTCGCCCGCTGGAGCGAGTTCGACCTCAAGCGCGGCACCTGGGAGATACCTGATACTCGTCCAGCGTTGGACGGAGTACCCTTTTCAACAAGGGGGACGAAGATGGCCGGGGACATCCACCTTGTACCCTTATCGCCGCAAGCGGTGACGCTACTCGAACAAATCCATACGCTCACAGGTAAATTCGCATTGGTCTTCGCAGGTGATGCCAAACCCTGGAAGCCCATGTCCGAAAATACCGTGAACAACGCGCTTCGGACGATGGGATACGACACCAAAACCGATATCTGCGGGCATGGATTTCGTTCGATGGCCTGCAGCGCACTGATCGAGTCAGGATTGTGGTCGGAGACAGCCATTGAACGGCAGATGAGCCACAAGGAGCGCAACAACGTCCGCGCCGCTTACATCCACAAGGCCGAGTTCATCGAGGAGCGCAGGCTGATCATGAACTGGTGGAGCCGGTATCTGGAGGCCAACCGGCAGGAGCATGTCACTCCACACGAGTTTGCAAACCAGACCGGGACGAACGTCACGCGGCTCAAGGCGAAAAGCCGCTTGAGGGAGTAGGCCGTTAGCCTACTCCTCGTCCTGCCCACCAACGTACGCTTTGTACGCCTGCCTTTCATGAGTCGGCTTGGACGGAAATGCCAACTGAATCTGCCTACTTTTCACCATTCCATTCAGGTACTGCTGACGGAGGGCATCTGGACTGCGCTTTACCAAATTAGCCAACACGTTAAGCGTCAGATAGTGCTCCTTGCATAGGGTGATAATCACCTGTTGCATACGATCCTTTTGCATGCGCTCTCGATTGCGCGGCTCCTCAGCCAGTATTTCGAGCTTTTCTCGAAACCCTGCATCAAGCCTGTCCAAAGCATCGATCAGCGGCGCGTCAATATGATCGCTCAACAAGCAGCCATCATCGTTTCGCTGCATATCCAGCTCGACCTTATGTTCGGAGCTACCTGCGTTATGTTCGGAGCTAGCCCCGTTATGTTCGGAGCTGCCGGCGTAATGTTCGGAGCTCTGTAGCGGACCTGCGAACACTTGCTCCGGCGTAGGCAGTTGCTCACCCGGCAGGTGATAAATCATGCCCCGTGAGCGCCCGTCGGGCACAAGGAATCCCTCGCGTACCAACCGCGCAAGCAGTTGGCTCAAGTCATGAGCATGAGTATCACAAATCTCAAGGAGACGATTATGGCTGACCACCCGCTCAATCGCGGCCGTGGCCAAAATCAACCTGGCAGTATGTTCCAAGCTCTCGAAACGAACCCCAAATCGCTCTCGTAACTGCTCCACCACCCCTTCAGGAAGCAAGTCCAACATGCGAAGCTCAAGAAGGGTTTGCTCGGGCTCGGGCTTTTCATAAAGGGCTGGCGGTCGCCAATGCTGGCTGCGCCACCCACTGTAGATTTTTGGAACCCCAGAACCACCACGCTCGCCAAGACCGATAAGAAGAAACATTTGGTGCATTAGCCTGTTCCGGCAATCGCTGGTACCACCTTGCAACACCTGCTCAAGGGGTAAACGTAAGCCGCCTGGATTGCGAAAGCCAAACAAGTCAGGACGCTTCACGACTAACACAGAAACCCGCCCGGTATAGTCCGCATGGACCAAGGTATTAACCAAAGCCTCGCGCAGAGCTTCATGTACCGGTGTGTCATCCTGGCGCTGATCACCTTTGAGAGCGAACGGTACCTTTAGGTCCTCAACCAACTTGCGATAAACCCGCCGGTAGAAATCAAACAGATTTCCTGACCAGGTTCCATCAGGGACGAGTCTATCCACCCAACGTAGTTCTGTTTTGGCCTGCGGCCGCTCCTGATAGTCCACAAAGTAATGCGGCACACTCTCTTGGATCGAAAGCCAGCGTCCGAACATCAGTAAACCTGCCAGAGTCAGCCCTTCGACTCCGTTCGCTCGGTCCTTTCGCCAGCCGCCTATCTGTCGAAGAAACTCAATCCCTTGGTGCTCCAGCGCTGGATGGCCTGGCTTTATGTCGCTAAGCATCTGGCGGTAGATACGCAGACTGTCCGGATCGATGTCTGCGAAGTCGTAATTTGGCAAAATCCGCTCGTCCCGACAGTCCTCCACTTGCTCTGCGAACATGCGGCGAACATCTTCCTCAGAGCAACGCCGATCACCCTCATGTAATCGACGATAAGTGTTACCTAGCGGCTGACCATTGAGAAATACCGGCTTCTGCTTACGCGAAGCCGCCGGGATTTTCACTTCAAGTACCTGCTTGCCCTCCAACTTGCGTATTTCGGCCCATCGTGACCGCCCGTTTCGGTACATCGTGACCGACCATTTCGCTAACGCGTGACCGCTCATTTCGCTAACAACGTGACCGATT
>NZ_JBTEYL010000013.1:0-147869 GCF_054330215.1 Pseudomonas sp. Ma2-10
AAATCGGTCACGTTGTTAGCGAAATGAGCGGTCACGCGTTAGCGAAATGGTCGGTCACGATGTACCGAAACGGGCGGTCACGATGGGCCGAAATACGCAGGGTGGTAGGCCGGACGACCCGTTGCGGCAGGATCGACGCCCTCAAAACCAAGTGCGCCCAGGTCGAGTTCATCGACGAAAACATCGACCACGCGCACTGGATTTTCTTCGGCTACGTAATCGTCCAGACACTCCGGCAGCAAGGTGACTTGCGTCCGAGCCTCACCCTCAATGAATCGCTTTATGATCGCCCCCGCCACGATCTAGACGATCAGAAGGTTAGACGATCACTGGCGTTTTCACACAGCCTGGACCCAAAGCGGTCGGTCGCCACAGGCAGAAATCGGCCAATAGCTGACATTCAACGGGGGTATTTGCTAAATGGATGGCGGTCAGAAACTGCCCAGTTATGGCAAAGACACTTTTCTATACCGACCGGAAGATCACACCGTAGTGCTGCATGTGCTGTTCAACCACTGTCAGCTACGCGGGCAAATCATTCTTTTATGCATTTACGAATCCGCAGAAGCTAAAAAAGATTGGTGAGGCCAGCCGGACCAAAGCTGGCCTCGTACCAGGCTTAAGCTGGTTTGAAGCAATAGGCGGCCAGTTTGTTACCGTCCAGATCACGGGCATATGCAGCATAGGCATTCGGTGCCCAGCCACGTGGCCCTGGCAAGCCTTCACACGTACCGCCAGCGGCCAATGCTGCGGCATGGAAAGCGTCAATTGCGGCACGGGTTGGCGCCTCGAAACTGACGGTGACACCATTGCCAACGCTGGCAGGTGCGCCGTTAGCCGGCTTCAGAACGAAGAAAGACGGTGCGTTCTCACCCCAGATAGAACCATTGTCTCCGAGATCTGCGATACGTTTTTGGCCAAGTTTGCCCAATACGTTGTCATAGAAACTGCGGGCTTTGTTCAGGTCATTGGTGCCGACTGTAACGTGAGTAAAGACACTCATTTTATAGCTCTCTTTGATAGAAACGAGGTGGGTTTGCGTTGCAGTTTTACCAGGGCAGGTTCGCCCTGGCGATTCATCGCCAGATCTGCTGACTTAGCGATCGAAATGAATGACAGTTCGGATGCTTTTGCCTGCGTGCATCAACTCGAAGGCTTGGTTAATGTCTTCCAGCGGCAGGTTATGGGTGATGAAGGTATCCAGCGGAATTTCACCGTTCTGCGCCTTCTCGACATAGCTCGCCAACTCCGTGCGGCCCTTGACTCCGCCGAAGGCCGAGCCACGCCAGATGCGCCCGGTGACCAGCTGGAATGGACGAGTGGAGATTTCCTGGCCTGCGCCGGCCACGCCGATTATGGTCGACTCGCCCCATCCCTTGTGACAGCACTCCAGCGCCGCGCGCATCAAATGCACATTGCCTACACACTCAAAGGAGTAGTCCACACCGCCATCGGTCATCTCGATAATGACGTCCTGAATGGGTTTGGATTGCTCCTTAGGGTTAACGAAATCGGTGGCACCCAACTCGCAGGCGATTTCGAACTTGGCCGGGTTGATGTCGATCACAATAATCCGGCCGGCCTTCGCCATCTTGGCACCGATGATCGCCGCCAGACCAATGCCACCGAGACCGAAGATTGCGACGGTGGCCCCCTCTTCTACCTTGGCGGTATTGAGCACTGCACCGATGCCAGTGGTGACGCCGCAGCCGAGTAGGCACACCTTGTCCAGCGGGGCATCCTTGGGGATCTTCGCCAGGGAGATTTCCGGTAGAACGGTGAATTCGGAAAAGGTCGAGCAGCCCATGTAGTGGTAAATCGGCTGCCCCTGGTAGGAAAAGCGTGAAGTACCGTCCGGCATCAACCCCTTGCCTTGGGTGGCACGCACCGCCTGGCACAAGTTGGTTTTTCCCGAAGTGCAGTATTTGCACTGGCCGCATTCGGCGGTATAGAGCGGAATGACGTGGTCGCCTACCGCGAGCGAAGTTACGCCCTCACCTATCGCCTCGACTATACCGCCACCTTCGTGGCCAAGAATGACAGGGAAAATCCCTTCGGGATCGGCGCCAGACAAGGTAAACGCATCGGTGTGGCAGACACCTGTCGCAACGATGCGTACCAGCACCTCACCGGCTTGCGGCGACGCTACATCGATTTCGACAATTTGCAGAGGCTGGTCCGCCGCGAAGGCGACGGCCGCTCGTGATTTGATCATGGTCATGATTCCCGGACGCAAAGAGACGCCGCTTCTGTGTAGAAAGCAGTCAAGAGAGTGTGTTCAGAGGGGCGTTACAGAGGGCGGGCGTCCTTGCCCTGGAGGCCGATTAGAGCGATGCCTCGATCTTTTTTGCTGCGCCTTCGTCGACCCAGGCGTGCCAGACTTCCGGATGTTCCTTGAGGAAAATCCTGGCCAGCTTTGGCGATTCAATGCGTTCGCGGGTCATCCTCGCCAGGTTCTGATTCAGCAGATCGATGGGAATGTTGACCTTTTCAAGTACCGCGACCAGCTCGGGAGCCTGTTCATGAAACGCCTTGGAGAGTCCAACCATGGTGATGACGTCTTTGTTGGCTCCGGTCTTTTCCTCCAGTTTTACCGCATCGATCTGCCCCATCAGCGGCGTCGGTGACCAGTAGTAGAACAGCACCGGCTCACCGCGTTTATAACTGGACAGGACCGCCGCATCCAGTGCGGCACCGGTGCCTGGACGGAAGTTCGTGAAGGTGTTTTCAAGACCGTACTCTTTGAGCATCTTGGTATTGCCCTGCTCACAAATCCAGCCAGCAGGACAGTTGTAGAAGCGGCCTTTGGACGGCTCCTCCGCATCGCGAAAAACATTGGCGTACTTGCTCAGGTCGGCGACTGTCTTTAGGTCTGGTGCTTGCGCTGGTCGGTTACGTTTGGCGTCTCCCTCAACGACGTATCGCGGTACATACCAGCCTTGGGTCGCACCAATGATCGGCGCGCCAACCCCGACGACCTTCCCGGCTGCCGCAGCCTTTTTCCAGACTTCGCTGCGCTCCATCCACTCTTCGCCAAACACTTGAATGTCGTTGCTGGCCAGCGCGGTCTCAAGAATGATGGTGTTACCCACCAACTGATCCGTTGCACAGCCGTAGCCGTCCTTGAGCACGACCATCATGATGTCGGTGAGGAGCATTCCGCTCTCCCAGTTCAGTCCGGCAAATTTCACCGGCTTACCCGATTCACACCATCCCGAAGCCTGGCTTGAAGCACTACCAACGAGCAACCCAAGGGTGAGTAACGAGGCCAGCAAACTCTTCCTGTTTTTCATGATCAGACGCTCCGAATCATTAATATTGGGGGCAGCGAACTGTTGTGTGCGGCACAGAAACAAACGAGCCCATCATATTCTGCATGGACAGGTACGCGCGCAAACACGTGAAGCGAAGGCGTGAATCAATTGCTTGTATTGTTATGGGCGAAACTTAAATCGTTGGGTCAACGGAGGTTCGCCCGTAAAACAACTGGCGGGCATAGGCACTGAATTCGACATTGGGCTGATCCACGTACGCGAACACCGCGTTGAGCCTCAATCTGTCTCCTTCCACCGGCGTGACCCGGTGCAATGAATAGCGGCCTCGGAACAATGTCAGGGTGCCCGGCACCTGAGGCAGAACCTCTATTTGCTGCGTTTGCGGGTCATCGAGGAACGCTCTGACTGCGTCATAACAATCGTCGTTTTCATTGCGCAGCATGCGTACGTACTCAAAATCCCCGCCAGCGCTTGCTGCCTGAAGAGACAGCGTGACGCTGAAGTCGGAACGATCAAAATGCCACCCCAACTCCTGACCTGCCGTGAAGCCCTGCAAGTTAAGAGCTGCTAATGGATCGGCATGGCGATAGAGCATGTCCAGATCCAGAACATCTTTGATGAAAGCAAGGACTTCATCCGATCCATAGATCTGCCGAATCAAATGGTCGGCCGGAATATCGGCATAAGCAACGGTGTCTTTTGCAGTGTTCATCAAGCGGCGTAGCGGATGTTCCAGATCAACGCTTTCGTCCTGAGGTTTGAAATAAACCGTGTGGTTTTCCCGAAAATGAAACATGTGCGAGTGCAGTGCAAGTGTCTGCTCCGCCATCGCGACAACTGATGGATTTCGAACAAAACCCGGGAAGATCGCAACGCCCTCTTGTCCCAGCAACGACTGACTGTGAGCGACCAGTGCGAGATAAGCGGGGCTGGCGCGATCGGTAATGGGGTAACGCTCAAGATCGACGAGATTTTCCAGGGTTGGCGCAGGTGTGAAAGGCAGGGTAGTCATTGTTGTTGGTCTCCGGTGGCTCTTCTGGATTCAGATTGCATCGGCACCAAAAACAAGTCACGCTCATAATTTTACGCAATTTTGTGAATTTTTTTCAGGTCAATGCCCATGAGACTGACGCTGGATCACCTGGTGATGTTGCAAACCCTGTCGGAAGTAGATTCGGTTACGGCGGTGGCCGAGCGTTTATGGCTAACACCCTCTGCCGTCAGTCACCGCATACGCGAAGCCGAGCGACGACTAGGTGTGAACCTGACGGAAAGGTCAGGGGGAAAGCTCAGGCTCAGCCCTGCCGGCGTGCGGCTGGAACGAGCTGCCAAAGACATCATTGCCATACTCAATGAGGCCGAGTCCGAAGCCCGGTCCATGGCCGGTGGAGTCACAGCGTTTGTCCGTATGGGTGTCACCTCCTACGGCCCGTTTCGCTGGATTCCAAAGTTCATCAAGCATTACTCAAGTCTTCGGCCAGACATCGAAATCACACTGGTGACCGTGCCCCGTAACGACGTTTACGCGAGTCTGATGCAAGGCAGGCTTGATGTGTCCATCATCGATGATGGGATGGTGCCTAGCGGTGTCGCCAAGCTGCCGCTTTTTCGAGACGACTTGATTGCGATCATGGCAACCGATCATCCCCTTGCGGGAAGGAAAAACATCTACGCGGAAGACTTTAAGACTTACAACCTGGTGACGTATTCCACCGATCGCGCCAGTGACTGGGAGTATGACCGGTTCTTCGCTCCTGCCAGCATCTTGCCGCGCCGCATGATCACGGTGGAGTTGATCGAAGCCATCGTTGAACTCGTGCGTTCAGGATACGGAATCAGCATATTGCAACGGGACTTGGTGGCCCCTAGCCTTGAGCGTGGGGAGCTTGCGTGGGCAGCCCTGAATGACGGCCTTGACATCGCCTGGAACGCCATTGTCCGCCCCTCGGAACGTGAGGGCAGTGAAGTCAATAAAATGGTTACGGAGCTTGATAGCTGGATTAAAAACTCAGGAAATTCTGAACACCGCTAATCATTGGCTAGCGCGTGAAAATGGTTTCTTTGGGTCGATGAGAGTGTTTCGCAACAGGCAGCTAACGGCCCAGGCTGTGTAAAAACGCATGCACCGTTTTGAAGTGTGCGTTGCTACGTAAAATCTGCCAGCGCTTGGTTGATAAGCAGGCCAGAAATTTGCGTAGGAGCGCGATTTTAGTTCCGGTTCCGACTGTCAAACCTGTTGTAAAACGTTTTTACACGGCCTCGGCCAGAAGCTGCCTTTCAACGCTGTCCACAGAAACACGCTCAACGTATCCTGCTGAAAGACGACAATGAAAAGGAGTTCAAATGAAAACTGATTGGCAACAAATTCGAGAAATGATGAACACTGTTATCGATAGCTGTGAGCAGATCGAAACGGCAGGATTCCGTGAGGAACATCGCTCAGCGACCGTGGAAATCAAAGGCGTCGATTACTCCGTTCAGGAGTTTTTAATCAGTGCGTGGACACTCCCGGAGAACATTCGCTACCAGATCATTCGTGAGCGTCATGAAGCTGGAAATGACCTTCCCTACGTTCCCGACGCAGCCCGCATTCTTGTCTCAATGGCGCAGGCTTGTGCGGAATTAGTCGGAGCGGCAGACACCGCACCAGCTCAGAAAGCTATTGCAGGAATGAATCAAAAGCTGTCAGTCAGACGTACAAGACTTGGGTTCTAGCCCACCTAATTTTTGACAGGCAAGCCACCGTTAGCTGCGGGTGTTTGTGTCAGCCAAAAAAATTTGGACGGAACGACATCATATTGCTAGTACTCACGCAGGGTATCCACCACTCCCTCAAGGGCGATCCACTCGCGCTCAGGAACGACCAGTCCGTTGTCCGCCTTGGCCAGGAACAGCATGTCATCGATCAAGCGAGACATGCGTTTCAAGTCCTCCAGATTCGCATACAGATTCTCCTCGTAGTCGTCAGTGGTCCTTTTTTTGAAAGCACGACTTCCGTATGGGTCATCAGATTGCTGACTGGTGTACGCAGTTCATGGGCGATGTCGGCAGAATAGTTGGAGAGCCTTCCAAAGGCGTCGTCCAGCCTTGCCAGCATGCCGTTGAAAGAGGTAACCAACTGCCGTAGCTCCGGTGGAGTCAACGCCATTGGAATACGTTATTTGAGCGAAATAGCGGAGATTGAAACCGCTGCCTTGGTTACCTGATCCAATGGGCGCAAGCCGCTGTGAGCGACGACCCAGCCCAAGCCGGCGCAAACGAGGGCACAGATCAACAACCCTATCCAGAGCCACCACATGAGGGTTTCGAAGAGGAACATATTGTCGGTGACATCAAGAGCGATATCACCATCATGGGCTTCTCTTGCCCTGCAACGGCTACCTGCGCGGTCATGCCGCGAAACATCCGCTCCTGATTCTGCCACTGCCAAGCCTGGTGGATTGCAAACACGTGGAACCGCTCGGGAATTTTCATTGCTGCCGGATGGGCGAAGAGTACCTTTCCACTGCTGTCGGAAATGACTGCGGTGATATCTTGAGGTGTCCCCAACAAGTCCTGTAGTTGTGGCTTTAGCTCGTCGAAAGCATCAACGCTAGGCAGCTCTCCCAAAATGCTTTGGCTGGTTTGCAGCTTTTCGAGCAGCGTCTGCTGATCGAGTGAGTTGAAGTGCTGTTGACAGAGATAGTTGAGCTGAGCCCTGCGACGGTCAGCACCGCAGTGACAGCCGCGAACATATTCGTGAGGGCCGCGATTGTCGCAGATTTCGCCGACAGGCGGCCAAACCCGTGGGCCGGACTCAGAACGTAGCGACAGCCCGCCACCATTTGCACCACTGCTCCCACGCCACCATCGCCTGCTAAACCCGGCGTACGGCCCTGCGGACGAGTGCGTCCTACCAAGCCATGGACAACTTGGTGTTTACACTGCCTTTCTGCGCATCAGCAAGAATTAATCATGCAAAGCGCCTGATTACCTGAAAAAAAGCTAAACATCAATTTTCAAACAGTGAATTCAACTGACGCCCTCTTCATATACTGGAGCGGCCTTGCGGTCCGGGCCGACCCTCCTGTGTGCGTGGTTGCAACTGCCCCTGCAAGGCGCTGATGTCGTGACCTGCCTACCCGGCGATCGATCGAACGAGGATACCCCCTCGTCCTACTATAAGAATAAGGAACCCTATATGGACTCCATCAATAACCTGGTGAATAGCATTAACGGCCTAGTATGGGGGCCGCCGATGTTGGCGCTGATCCTCGGCACCGGCCTGTTCCTCATGCTGCGCCTGAAATTTATGCCCCTGTCGAAGATCGGCGCGGGCTTCGCACTGATGTGGCAAGGTCGCAAGAAAGACGATGAAGCCAGCGGCGAAATCAGCCCGTTCCAGGCGCTGATGACCTGCCTCGCGGCCACCGTCGGTACCGGCAATATCGCAGGTGTGGCCACCGCGATCTTCCTCGGTGGCCCTGGCGCGCTGTTCTGGATGTGGTGTACCGCCCTGGTCGGCATGGCCACCAAGTACTGCGAAGTGGTGTTGGCGGTGCATTACCGCGAGAAAGACGAGCGCGGCGAGCACGTCGGCGGGCCGA
This sequence comes from Pseudomonas sp. Ma2-10, assembly GCF_054330215.1. Lineage (NCBI taxonomy): Bacteria > Pseudomonadati > Pseudomonadota > Gammaproteobacteria > Pseudomonadales > Pseudomonadaceae > Pseudomonas > Pseudomonas sp. Ma2-10. The sequence goes on from NZ_JBTEYL010000013.1 coordinate 7,862, forward strand.
TGTACGCGATCAAGAACGGCTTGGGCAAGAAGTGGCTGTGGCTCGGTACCGCCTTCGCCATCTTCGGCGGCCTGGCCGGCTTCGGCATTGGCAACATGGTCCAGGTCAACAGCATGGCCCACGCCCTGGAAAGCACCTTCAACATCCCGCTGTGGCTGACTGGCCTGGTCACCATGATCGTCGTTGGCCTGGTCATCCTCGGTGGCATCAAACGCATCGGCAAGGTTGCCGCGACGCTGGTGCCGTTCATGTGCGTGGCTTACATCATTGCCGCTATCGTGGTGCTGGTGGTGCACGCCGAAGCGATTCCTGGCGCCTTCGAGCTGATCTTCACCCACGCCTTCACCCCGGCAGCCGCCACTGGTGGCTTTGCCGGTGCGGCCGTGATGGCGGCCATCCGCTTCGGTGTAGCCCGCGGTATCTTCTCCAACGAAGCTGGCCTCGGCACCGCCGGTATCGCCCAGGCCGCCGGCACCACCAGCAGCCCGGTGCGCTCGGGGATGATCGGCATGCTCGGGACCTTTATCGACACCATCGTCATCTGCAGCATGACCGGCCTGGCGATCATCGCCTCCGGCGTGTGGACCAGCGGTGTCAGCGGTGCGGCACTCTCGGCGGCGGCCTTCGAGTCGGCCATGCCGGGCTACGGCGGCGCGCTCTTGAGTATCGCCCTGGTGGTGTTCGCCTTTACCACCATCCTTGGCTGGAGCTACTTCGGTGAGCGTTGCTGGGAGTTTATGGTCGGCACCAAGGCGATCCTGCCGTTCCGTCTATTCTGGGTTCTGGTCGTACCGTTCGGCGCCGTCGCCCAGCTGGATTTCGCCTGGCTGCTGGCCGACACCCTCAACGGCCTGATGGCAATCCCTAACCTGCTGTCCCTGCTGCTGCTCAGCCCGGTGGTGGTCAAACTGACCAAAGACCACTTCGCCCGTGGCGCCAGCGTGCGCGGCACAGAAGCGCTGCAGCGTTAACTCCAAGTCCAACCTGCTGTCCCTGCTGCTCAGTCCGGTGGTGGTAAGCTGACCAAGGATCACTTCGCCAAGTAATAAGCGAACATCCCAGCACATGAATAAGCCCCGCAATCGGGCTTATTCTGCATACGCTACGCCGCATACAGCGCCCGCTGCGGATGGTCTTCATGGGCGATGGGTGCGCCGAATAGGGTGAGGATGCCATCGCCCAGCGTCTTGGCCACGTAGCCTTCGTAGTAGTGGACGGCTTCCATCATCATCGCGACGACAGGCTCGATCAGGCGCTGGGCCTGTTCCGAATCGAGGTCGTGGATCAGCGCCGTGGAGCCGGCCATGTCGGCAAACAGCGCCGTGATGGTCTTGCGTTCGCCGGCGGTCTCGCCCCGGGCTTCCATGGCCGCCTGTTCGGCGCGGATGCGCTCGGCAAGGTTAGTGTGGGGCGTGTAATGAATGGGCGCTGGAGAACGCCCTGAAACAGGCCGGGGGGGCGGTGATGGCGCAGCCGGCGCATCGGTTAGCGGTGCGCCGGACAGGCCCGCCTCGTGGCTACAGAGCGTACAACTGCGAGACAGCTTGGCGCCGCACGCGTCACAGAAGCTGGCCCCGGAGGGATTCTCCGCAATTTACGCAGCGCATACGACCTCTTCCCTTGCCTGGTACCTACTTCTAAACGTTAGGCGCCTGACCCGCTGGCGGCAAGACGCGACTGAAAGAGGCACTCTCCCTGGAACCTGACGTCGATATCCGCGTGACGCATCATCGCTCGGAGCCATTGCGTGTTCTACGCAGCGGGTAAACAGCCGCTATACGTCCGCGAGCCGGTTACTGAAAGTCGCCAGGAATCCTGGCAGGCGACCGCGCCCCAACACACAACTTGGGTAGGATTCAGGATGATCTCTGCACAAGCGATCCGCAAGTGGCAGGTGGTCTGTTTCACCGGCTCTATCTCCCATCAGTAACGGACCTTGAAGGGACATCGACTACTTTTCTACCATGGCGTAACGGATCGCCGCTTTCAGGTCGGCGACGCTGGTGAAGGCCCCGGTACAGCGCTCGTCTTTCCAGTTGTGCAAACCAGCCTTCCATGGCATTCAGCCAGGACGCGCTGGTCGGTGTGAAGTGCAGTTTCAAACGCGGATGTTTTTCCAGCCAGTGCTTGATTGAGCTGCGCACCAACACTTCGCAGTAATCGGCGATGCGCAGTTCTACGGCGGGCAGGGCACGACTCAGAGAGTGGATGAGCCTTTTGCGCAGCAATGCTCACAAGAGGGCAGCTCAAAGCTGCCCTTTTCCCAACCTACTCCTTAGGCGGCGCTAAACAGCTTGTGCGGATCCATGACGAATTTCTTCGGTACCCCGGCATCGAACTCATGGTAACCGCGCGGCGCGTCGTCCAGGCTGATCACCTGCACGCCGACGACCTTGGCGATGTTGATCCGGTCCCACATGATCGCCTGCATCAGCTGACGGTTGTACTTCATCGTCGGGGTCTGGCCGGTGTGGAAGCTGTGGGACTTGGCCCAGCCGAGGCCGAAACGGATGTTCAGGCTGCCATGCTTGGCGGCTTTGTTGGCCGCGCCCGGATCTTCGGTGACATACAGACCGGGGATCCCGATATTGCCGGCGACCCGCACCACGCCCATCAGCGCATTGAGCACGTCGGCCGGGGCCACGGGCTTCGAAGCCGACCGCATCGACCGCACAATCGACTTCCGGCTCACCGAGCAGGTCGGCGATTTGCTCGTGCAGCGGAGTGTCCTGTGTCAGGTCGGCGATCTCGAAGCCTTGGGCCTTGGCATGCGCCAGACGCAGCGGATTGACGTCGCCGACTATCACCACCGCCGCACCAAGCAGACGGGCGGAGGCGGCAGCAGCCAGGCCGACCGGACCGGCACCGGCGATATACACTGTGCTGCCAGGGCCGACACCGGCGGTCACCGCACCGTGGTAGCCGGTCGGCAGGATATCGGAGAGGCAGGTCAGGTCGCGGATTTTCTCCATCGCCTTGTCGCGGTCGGGCAGCTTCAGCAGGTTGAAGTCGGCATACGGCACCAGCACGTATTCGGCCTGGCCGCCAACCCAGTCGCCCATGTCCACATAGCCATAGGCACCGCCGGGGCGCGCAGGGTTGACCGTCAGGCAGACGCCGGTGTGCTGTTCCTTGCAACTGCGACAACGGCCGCAGGCGACGTTGAACGGCACCGAGACCAGGTCACCGATCTGCAGGTTTTCCACGTCACGGCCCTTCTCGATCACCTCACCGGTGATCTCATGGCCAAGCACCAGCCCGACCTGGGCCGTGGTCCGACCACGCACCATATGCTGGTCGGAGCCGCAAATATTGGTCGAAACTACGCGCAGGATCACGCCATGGTCGATGCGCTTGCCGCGCGGGTCTTCCGTTTTCGGATAGGGGATGGTCTGTACCTCAACCTTGCCTGCGCCGAGATACACGACACCACGATTACCAGACATGTTTTCTCCTCGCTTTTGTTGTTGTGAGAACACGGCCCTTGTACTGCGAAGGGTCGCGCGGCCTTACAGTGCAGCGGTATATGTCTTGCGTTTGCGCGTGAATGCCGATTGGTTGGAAGTCACCTTCCAACAACGCGTGATTAGCAGTCATCGTATCGATCCTACGCCTGGTATCAGCACCCTGCGAGAGCATTTAGCACCCAATCACCACCAGTTTCAGGACTCTCAACCGCCAGCCTTGCTGGAGTGGGCAGAAGCCATTGGCCCAGCAACTCACCTCTATGTACAACGCAATTTGGATGGACGGTGAGACTTTGTGACAGGGCTCAGAGATGTGACCGCGCTGAAGCGTGATGTGCGTAAGGAGTAGATCCCTCTGAACGTCTGGAATCAGCATGTGCTTATGCGAACTCTCTCGGCATCGTCAGTTAGGAGCGTCGGCGAGCCATTTTGCGTAATGGCTCAGACCTTCGGCGCCCACCAAAGATTACGAATCCAGCTATTGAACATTCGAATATTCATGGAGCGACGTACTACGCAGGTCAAGGGGAGAAACCTCTATGAAGCCGCTGTTGAATACCAGCCAGCAACTGATTGAGCTAGGCTTGAAAGGCATGGCCGGTGCTTATGAGCGCCAACTGAACCAGTCTGTACTGGATCTGCATGTGATTCTAGAAAACAGTTCGACCCACAAAACTGCTGCAACCAAACTGTGGCTGGAAAAGCATCCGCGTTTCACATTGCACTTCAGGCCGACCCGCGCGTCTCGGCTGACGCAGTGGAAGGCTGGTTTGCACAACTGGAAAGGCGAGCGCTGTACCGAGGCGCCTTCACCAGTGTCACCGACCTGAAAGCGGCTAAGGGCCGGTTCGCTGCTGACTAACACCAGTTGTACGCGTTCCACCGTCGGCCGTTCACCCCGCGCCAACACCGCATCCGCAGCGGCAAACACCTCATTTTCCGGCACCCCTACTGCCATCGCCTACCTCCGCTATATTAGGTCTGATAATAGAATGTTATCCGACGTTATTTCCGAAGACGGAAATTTCAGTCCGATGACCGTACTCAATATTACCGACCAGTTGGCCTAGATCGACGAAACCCCGCTCGACCCCACATTTCCTCGCACTCAATGCCCAGGAAGCGGCGGCGGCCTTTATCACCGCCGGCACCGCGGCCAACACCGTGCGCAGTTACCGCAGCGCCCTCACCTATTTGCTCGGCCTGGCTGCAACTGCGTTATGGCCAGGCATTGGGCAACGCGCCGCTGCCGCCGGCGGTGGCGATTCAGTTTGTCGTTGACCATCTGGCGCGGCCGCTGGCCGACGGCGGCTGGGCGCTCCTGCTACCCCCGTCAATCGACGCGGCACTCGTCACCGCCCGGGTCAAGGCCAGGTTGGGGTCGCTGGCGTTCAACACGGTCAGCCATCGTCTTTCAGTGCTCGGTAAATCGCATCGACACCGATAACATCTCTGACAGATTTCTAAATGCCTAGGGCGTTCGCAAGCGCGGAAAGGTTGCCAGCTAGAGTCTTCTGTTGGGCACGAGGCTGCTAGCATTTAGCTCTGAAAGGTGACTATTAAGATCCTCACGGGTGAAACCCAAACGCGAGATGACTATTACGCGCCTCAAATCAAAGAGCGTACATTTGTTAACAGCTGCCTCGAAACGAGATCAGGGCTTCATCTGCTTAGAGGTGATTCCAGTCATGCGTGGGGTACGCCTGTTAACGGAGGAACCTAAAAAGAGAGGAGATACTGTAATCTGAAACATGCGCGTTACACTACTCCATCAGCAACAGCTAAAAATGCATTACATTAGCCATCACCCAGAACTGGACCAGATGCAAATTTAGTTATCACGACGCTAGGGATCAACGCAGCCCGGATATCGATTCCCACTCGCGCAGAAATGCGCATATGATAAGCTGCTTTTATAATTTTGTAGTGGATTAGGTCATGAAGCCCATTATTAGCGAAGCCTTAGTTAAACGGGCATTAATAAGTTTGGAAAAAAAAGGTGTAAAAGCGACGCTGGAAGCGGTTCGTACAGAAATGGGTAATCACGGTTCAAAAACCACGATAGTTAAACACCTACGAGCTTTAAAATCTAAAGAACTAAATCAATCCGCGGAACGCTCTAAATCTAACGAGGAGATAAACAATGGTCAATTCCAATCTCAGGATTCATCGAGTCTATGGAGTCAGCACAACGATTTCGCTCGCCTGCTAAAAATATTGCACAAATATGGCACTACCAAGGAATACCCAGAACTAATAGACGAGCTCTGCAAAATAATTGCAGACCTGAAACAAGAAAATATTAAGGTAAAAAATGAACTTAGCTCATTAAAATATTTTCAACGACAGGTCATAGATGCATTGAATGTCACGGCAAAAATTTAAACATAGCGATCTAAAACGCAGATTGTTAGCTTCGGACTTTTTTGTAGGAGTTTGTATCGTAGGTCGCGCACTCGTTTATAAATTTTCTTTTCAGGAGATGTTTTGTCGCCGGAACGGAATGCGGCGCGATTATTTATATATTTCATAAATAATTCTCGCTCGGACCAATTGAGGCGCCAGATGGCGCTGCACCACGCCGCCCATGCTGTGGGAGCCTGGCCGGATTGGTACGTCCCATAATCCTCAGAGACAATGCTCCACGATTGAAGTTTTTCCGCACTGATAGATGAACATAATCGTGTAGGGGAAAACGCTTGATTGCTTTCACACCGCACCATCACTACTTCCAATAAAAAATCAGCGAAGGGCTTCCATAACGACTCTAAAATAAGCTGAGCATAGCTCTCAGCTAGCCAATCGGTGATGTATGCAGTCCATATTTCGTATGGTTTTGGAGAAATTATCATGGCCACTAGGAACGTGATGCGATCCAGTACAGGCATCAAGCTCAAGTCATCCCAAAGAACTTTCAAATATAATTTATTTGCTGGATATACCTCCTTCTGGAGCACTTGGTGAATATCAAGGTGAGCACTTGATTCGTCCATAATCATCCAGAATGGATGGTTCAATAAGTCGCGCAATTTCGGCTCTAAATCGATAATTATCGCCAGTTTGTCATGCTGAGGCATTTGGCCTTTTAAAAACATGTCCCATGAGCGCTTCTCTTGCGAACCATGGGCAAGTCCTAGTCTCCGTTCATACCAACGTGACAATTGATAACCATTGGGTTGGATGCCCGCAAGTTCTGTAAGTCTTTCAGCTAAGACCGCTGCTTTCAGCGTCTGCAACAGTGTTTTGTTCTTACGCCCCATTTGAATGCCACTTCCTCATAAAATGCGTGAGTATCATTCTGCAATCCACCGTACCGAATCAAGGCTTTCTTCACGTCGCCAATGCACAAACTTTTTCGTGCTTCAAACCCCTGTATTTATTGAGTTCGGACATGAGAGTCATTTTTTTGTTAGACCCTAGGAATCATGCACGGTCGATCGATAGTATTTCGCCGACGGGACCGGTATCAATGGTGCGGTGAATACAGACCGTACCGTACACATTTAGTGCCGAGCATCAACTTGAAAGGTAAAGGCCCTAAAGGGAGATATTTTTGAGGATCGCAATTGAGTGCGGTCACCTTGTGGTGGCCAATGGTAAGTTATCCGTAGTAATGGAGGTAGGATCGCAGGGAACCGTTACGGTCACTGAATATGGTATTGGGACCGTATCAGTAGTCGATCTCGCGAATATCCAACCTATCCCACAATCTCGCCACAGCGCTGAATACAATAAACGTAACGTAACTCACATAACGGAACGCAGCGCCTCGCAAATGATACTAGCGGGCGAAAGGTCATCCGTTATTGAATTATTTATTAATAAATTACGTACAGCAAAAGACGCCGCGGCATTGTTAGGCGTAAAAAAAAGCGCATTCTATGAACTCGTTAAAAGGTACAGCCCAGACTTAGGCCCCGTCACACTAATAAAAAATAATCCCGGCCCTCAACCAGGGAGTATGCGAACTGATACTGAAACTATACACGTCATTAAAGAATGCTATGACAAACACTATCACGGAAAATCAGCTTCGTACGCAAATGTATGGCGGCAAGTACAAAGTGCATGCCATGCACTTGGGTTGATGTGCCCAAGTCTTGCAACTGTAAAAAAAATAATCAAGAGCATAGATGAAAAAGAAACATTTCTAAAAAAGCACGGCAGTGATGCGACGAATCAGATCTATCAATCTCGCCCTGGAATCGTCTTTACAGACCGCCCTCTTCAAGTAGCACAAATGGACCACACACGAGTAGATTTAATACTTCGCGCAGAACATGATCGCACGCAAGTTATAGGAAGACCTTGGCTCACAGTAATTATAGACGTGCACACGCGCGTCATCCTAGGTTATTACCTGACAATGTTTGCTCCTTCACTTATCTCTGTTCAGCAAGCAATGGGAATGGCAATCCTCCCTAAAAGCAATGGTTATTTTCAGTTAGCTAGTGAATCAAATCATTATCCATACTTTGGTTTTCCCGAAAGATTGTTGATGGATAACGCATCTGAATTTCGATCTCCGATACTTGAAGCTACATTGCGCAAATATAAAATAAATCCCGAGTGGCGAATCATTGGCAAAAAGCATATGGGCGGTCATATTGAACGTTTGATCGGGACTTTCATGACCTCTGCAGTGCATTTTCTACCAGGAACTACCTTCTCCAACACACAGCAGCGCGGTGACTATGACAGTGAAAAACATTCTGCTTTAACTTTTAAGGAGTTTTGCACCTGGTTCGCAGGACAAGTGCTTATCTATCACGGCACTGTTCATTCTCAGTTAAAAAAATCCCCAAAAGATGCATGGGAACAGGCATTTCGCGAAAAGCAAATAACAACGCCCGAATTGGTCGTAAATCCGCAAACGCTCTATTTGGATTTCTTACCAGAAAAAATAAAACCCGTGAGAAACAATGGAATAACACTCAATACTAGGCGATATTACACGCCAAAATTAAATCGAGTCCAAGGAAGAGGCAAGGTAATTGTAAAGTTCGATCCGTTTGATTTGACCGTAGTATGGGTCAATATCGAAGGGGTGTATGTGCGAGTTCCGCAAGTGTCTTTAGTTAGTGAGTTTTCAAGTTACGAAGACTACCGCTGCGACCGTGAGTTCAATAAGCAGATACCAGTCGGCACAGTAACTGATGACGACGCACTCAGGCAGATTCGGACCAATAATGCATTGGTAAAAAATAGCCAGCGCGACACACGCAGTGCCAAATTAGCAAAAGCACACCAAGAGGGAGTTATGCATCACAGAGACAGAAATAAGCATGGAATTCCTAACGCCGTGTGGAATGTCCATATTAGCAATTGCGAAGATTCGGTCGCTTCGGAACCGGAAGTAAACTTCTCATTAATCCCCCAACTATTCGACCAAAATGACTAATCAACCAACAGACACAAGCCACGTACGTCAATCCAGACGCCACTTATTAGACCTTTCCACAGAAGAACGACTCATGATATGCCTGCAAGATGTATTCATTGAATACCCCAACGCCCAAGCAATAATGAATGCCATGCACTTTATGCTTCGGACTGAAAACAAGGTTCAAGCACCATGTATGTTGGTATGGGGCAGCGGAGGTTATGGAAAAACAAGCATCATAAATCGCGTAAAAGAATCAAATAAAAATCAAACCGAAAAATTGGTATTTATGAGCTTCAGGCAAAATCCGAATAACTATAATCTCAGGGAGCTTCTATTGGAGGCATTCGGGATGGAGGTAACCAAAAAGTACAGCGGATATAATGCTTCCAAAGAATTTGCGCGTACCGTCGAGCGAAATAATGTCAAGGGGATTGTCATTGATGAAATTCATGACGCTGTAACCTTATCGACAATGCAACAGAAAATTAATCTTTCATTACTAAAAAATTTGTCCGGCGATCAATACAATCTTTGTGTCTTTGCTTTTGGCGTAGACAAGGCCAGCGAAGCTCTCCGTCTAGACCCTCAATTAGAAAGGCGCTACTTGCAATGGCCGTTAGAAAAGTGGAAATTGGATGAAGATTTTAGGGCATTTATTGCCGCGTATGAACGCACTCTTCCATTAAAACTTCCGTCATTCTTGCACAGTCAAGATTTGGCTACTGCAATACTCAAGCACGCGAATGGCGTCATGGATAACGTGGTAAAAATCATTCAGGTATGCGCTGCCGAAGCTATATCGTTAGGGTTAGAAAAGATCACTCTCCCCATTATAGATAATGCTCCATTTTTAGCTGCGAAATATGGAGTTTCTCTATTGCGCCATAAAAAGCGATGAAATTCAATGCCTCAATCTCATCTAATAAATGAAATTAATCGAATTTACGAGGAGTTCAATTTACCAACTCCTCAAGTAAAAAATGTTGTGGCTGCGATAGATTCAATGCTTTCGGTAAACACTGGAAGAGGCTCATTACATATTATCCTCGGAGAATCTGGCTGTGGCGTCTCAACTGCGACAAAAATGTGCCAAGACATCCTTCTCCGTAGGTCGATCAATACAATAGTGCTTAGTCCCCGCGCCTTCAGCGATGGAAATAATCCATGGGAAGCATTACTAGAGTATTACGGATTCACTTACCAAGGAGCGAAACTACAATCTACGAAAAATCAAATAATCCCATATTTCATATTAAACTTAATTCGTCACGCTAAAATTGACTGCATCATCCTAAATGACTTTTTAGAGGGTGTAATTACGCGGATAAAAAAGCAGCAATTGATAAACGCCTGCCTAAGTTTAGCGCGCACACCGATGTCTATAAATATAATTATTGGCACGACGAAGCGTGCTTATGGAGCAACATGCACTGACGATATACTGACGTCTATTCATTGCATACAAGAATGGGAAAATGGCGTAGGTTTTTCATCTTTTATGGGGATCCTTGAAAATACTCTCTCTGAAAAGCATACAATAAATATTGATCTCAGATCCCATGCTGAAACCATTTTCAAACTATGTTCAGGTAACACTGGAAATCTGTTTTACCTTCTAAAGGAACATGCCATACACGCACTGCTTACTGGCCCCGCCCAGGCTCCACTATCGAATGAATTTCCACCCTTAAAGGCTACACTTCAGAACAATGCATATTTATTCAATATTGAATCCAGTTAATGATGAGTCTTTCACATCATGGATTAACAGATGCGAAATAAAGCTTTCGCACCGCTGCATCTCTGTCGAAAGTATACAGGCCCTTACTAGATCCAAGCTTAAGTGCTACCCGAGTCAGGACCCTGACTTTTCCAAAGAAATTTTAACCTCCACAGCTGTACACAATGTAATTAATGCAAACCCCAAAGAAATTTGGAATCACTTCCGTTCACATTCTGAATGGATAATTCCATATTCTGCCACTCAGTTTGCATGCAAGGCGTGCTTGGTCGATTCTTTGGCCGATCAACAATGTCTTGTTTACAAAAAAAGATGGAGATATCTCGCCAACCCTATTTGTGACATCCATAAGTGCTTGTTAAACGAGCTACCATATGGAGACCGCTATCACATCCATGTTTTGTCCAGCGATTTTACTCAAACTCACAAGTGCAGGCTAAATGAGCCAAATCTTCAAATTGTTGTTTTGCTTGCGCTTAAGTTTCAGAAATTTATAAATAGCTTGGAAATATCAACAACGTTTGCTGATCATAAGACTCAAAAGGCACTCAAATTTTTGATCGAGTTATTTCTTTGCGCTGGCGAACCGAGAGGGCTCGCTTGTAGAACTCTTTCGCGATCATCACCCCAGCGCGGCGCGCTTAAATACTTTGGAGGTCGCGCATTAATGATGATAGGTCCATTTTCATGCTCGGCGTTCGAACGGATGTGCGCGCTAATATTAACAGGGTGCATCATCGGGTTTTATTCAGATCGTGATTTGCAAACATTAGCATTTATTTCGAATGAGTTTGGATTGTTATATGGATGGTCCGCATACGACATAGGTAAGCACAGTAATGTTTTTGTCGACTTAGAGCACTCTGGTATTTTACGTCGACTGATAGAACTAATACCATTTATCACCGCTAGTCAGTATCTAAATTTTATCGACGGGTTCAAAAATGGCTGAGAATTTTTATAAGATAAATCTTCAGTATTTAAACCTTGGCCTTGTCATTACAGACAACTTCGGCATTCCATGTGTAGAGGTGTATATTCTCTACGCAACCATAAACAAAATCGTAATTGCTTATAGCCTGCTTAACAGCAGGCCCAGCAGGCAATCAGCCAGCTTACTAAATATTCATATTCGTGAAAACCTAAAAGTCCTTGACACATGGATGGAAAACCCTAAGGGTTACAGCCATTTTTTCAGGTGTTCTCCTTGGGATCCTTACCAACCAAAACAAATGGTGATAGATCATAAAAAATACAGCGCATTGAAAATAAATTTATCAATTGGTTCGGATTACTTCCTTGATGCATTATTAGATATTCCGCCCGAATACCTTAGTCCGTTGCTAAGCCCTTGGAAATTTTCATCCAATCAAGCGATGAGATTGGTTCAAAACCAAATCAAACAATATAACCTCTCAATCTCAACAAACGCTGAGGAAACCCTATTCAGTATTTGTAGGAGCAACGATGCCCCTACAGCCATGTCAAATCAGCCATTGATAAATTCCAATATTAAAGTCTAGCAATAAAGATCTTCTATCACTTTGGCTTCTTGAGGCAGTTCTATCCGTACAATACGAATGTTAGATTTTAATCTCTTCATTGGTCTATTTCTAACGCTATTTAGTCAATTGAACCTTCCAGCGACGCGATAGATGTTGGTCGAATAACCTTGCGACACAATCTCTATTGAGCTCAGCATCTCTCGCACATATATCGCCCAATCCGCGTCCCACACGTCGACAGAATCAAACCAACAGCGTGTCTTCATTGATCACCTGTACATTTAACTGGCTGCGTCTGTACTCGACGTAGCCGGTTGTTTTCTGCCCACGCGTAAAAACTGCACCAGGTGGTTTTTCTCTGTTGCTTTTTGAAGTTCTCGGTGAGTAACAAGATCCGGACGTCGGGCATTTTTTGGAGGTCGCTGACGGTGCTTTTGTGTGTGTCTGATCCACCTCTTCACACGGGGGAGAATATGCTGTGTCGCTTTTTCTATTCAATAGTGGCTTTAATGGTTGGCGCGGTACGCATACTTAATACTCGGAAAAACGGCTGAATATTCTGTTGATTTTCCGGTAAACCGCTAAAAAATAAACGGAAACGCTAATTAATCAATGAGTTAAGGGACTCCGGTTATTGGCGGACGGTCACAGTTGATCGGTAAAAACAGTTTCACGTAACCCGCCAAGTCGTCGACCGTCATGCCATCGGCACCCAGTGCGCCCTTGTTGCTGACTACGCGCTGATACGCACGCTTGAGGTTGGCGGGTGCAAGCATCCGCGCCATCAGCGTGTCCGGCTCCGCGTTCGTCCACGTCACATACGCCGCTGATACCTGTGCGCTGTCAGCCGTCATCCTCGGATACTATCAGGGGCTCGGCGTAACAGTCTTCTCTGGGAGAAATTTCTGCATTTCGGTATTCAACGAGACTCTAACGCCTCCTGGCGGCATAACCTGTTCGGCCCTTGGTGACGCGGTTATCCGTCACTTACTACGGCCTCGGCTGACTTCTGCACGCTCATCCCGTCGCCTCTCGACACTCGGTAGCACAGCGGCAAACGTGCAGATCTTCCAGGGTAATTCGCGCGACCTTCCTGCTTATGCCTGTCGGATCTACGTCACAGCGTTCCGTGCAAGTATTGGGCTTTGGCAATTATGGCTACCTTACCCCCGCTACCCCGCCTAATCCGCGTCCTGTTCGTCAGTCCAGCATTTTGCCTCGGGCTTCTTTCAGATTCGCAGTCACCCGCGAAACCCTTGCCTCCGGCTAACACTTCCCCTTGCCGGGTGTGTAGAGGGCTTTTACCTCCAAGTCATCAGCGTGGCCACCACAGCCAAACTGGTTGCGCTTGCGCGCAACGCGCCATGCCTGGCGCACCAAAAAAAGACCCTGCATAAAGCCGGGCCAAGAGAGGCGCGTTTCTTACCAAAGATATTGATACCGCAGTCCCCCCCCCCATGGCTGCACGTCGAATTTAAAGCAGTTACTGTTGGCCTTCGCCGTTTTGCCGGCGCTCTCATTGATGTACAACGCGCTAACGTTGCCCTCAGTTATACGTCATGGTGAACGTTGCGGTACTGTTGGCTACGCCAGCAGTCACTGTTGGAGCATTTTGGTAATAACGTGCGGTCAAGGGTACCGAATAGCCACCGGCACTAGCGGCCGTACCTATCGAAATAGAGGTCCCTAATGTTACTGGCCTGCCGTCATGAAGTACCTGAAGTCCAATGCCAGTCGCGACGGTATCTGATCCGGATGAGTCAAGGGCTAGCACACCTGCCACGCCCGAGCCGTCAGCCAATCCATCGATAGTGATATTGATTCTAGTTCCAGCGTCACATTCCAGAGGCACTGTAAAAGCTCTTTCATTAGCCGGTGTTCCGACACCTGTAAAGGCAGTTCGGCTCACCAACCCCATTGGAACAATTATGTTGGTGTTAGACACCGAGCAGGCCACAGTCTGGACTGCCGTGCCAACAAGAACGACTTGATTAACCCAACGTAAGTTCTGATAAGCAATCCTGACAATTCTTCCTGAATTCAACGCTCCTGAGCCGGTTGGTCCAGTTTTAACAAGAGCGACAACCTGATAAATTGGTCCCCTAGTAGTATTAATAGGAATCGGCCACAAAGACGGATTCGGTCGATTAACGGTACGCATTGTTATACCGACCCCGGGAATATTTGTGTTGTAAATTTCGGCAAGAGGACTCGGCGCAGCATAAATACCAAGTACTGTTTGCAGGTTAGTCGCCACATTGCATCCCCCAACATTTCCAATATCAAAGGAACGATAAGCGATATGCTTTCCAACGGGCATATCGCGTTGAACAGTCACCGTACCAAAATTTATCGAAAATGTTTGCTCCGTTGGTTTCAATGTGCATGCTGCATAGACCCCGCTTGAAAAAAAAACACCCACAATCGACCCGATACATATTGTCACTTTTCTTAGCTTGAAAATAACACTTAACTTAATACTCATGATTTCCCTCGTTGCTGTTTTACTGGCAAGTAGTATTTGTCATGCGCACTGATGAGTTATCATCCGTGGACAGGGTGAAGTTCGCCGTACATCTCTGGTGACTGCCTTTACCCCACTGCACCTGTAACGTTCCGTTATCCGGCACACCACTCAAATACACCTGGCCTTCCAGCCCAACAATCCCGCTATTTTCTGTTACCCCGGCCTCTTGCGCCAGTGTTGCAATGGCACCGAACGGTAACGGTTTGCCCTGATAGCTGATGCTCATCAGTACCCGGCTGCCCACTCGCGTCTGGAAATCAGCCAACACCACTGCCCCTTTGGTCGGGATCACTGTTTTGGTATTGATTTCCAAGTCGATGTCATCGGCCAGGGACTCAGTGTCCAGCGCAACTCGATTTTTGCGATAGGTACTCACAAACGGCACTACCGCATAACCCCGCCAATCGGTTTTGACCCCAGTGTTGTTTTGAACTTTTACACCCGAAGCACCGGGAGCCCGAACCAGCGCGATGGTCTCGCCCTGTTGTTGGGAGAACGTAACGCCGTAAGGGTGAGCAACAATCCCCCCCTGCACCCCATAATTAAGCTGTTGGGAGTGACGGTCGTAGTTATAGCCGACCTTGGCCTCGCCATAGGTGCCCTTGTAATTGCCGTTGGTGTTGCCGCTGGCGCCGACGCCCTGGCTGGCATAACCCTGCTGCACGTTATAGTTCAGGTTGTTATCCGCCAGCGCGGTACCACTCAGGCCCACCTCTTGGGTGGTAATGCCTGGTTTACTGGTGCTGAGGTTGTAGCTCGCCCAGCTGTTAGACAGTACGCTTCCCAACGGCACCTGCACATTGAAAGACAGCTGTTGGTCCTTCCTGTTACGTCCTTCATAAATGGGTGCCTGAGTGTAGGTATAATCCAAACCATAGCTGACACCTTTATAACTGGTGTTATAGCCTGCGCTGACACTGCGTTCATAACCGGCCTTTCGCCAGAAGTCCTGCTGATAACCATTAACATAAAAATTACCATAGCCACCCAGAGACTGGCTGATATTGACCTGGGCCTTGCTGCGCTTGTTATACGTCCCGCGCCAGTCGTTAAAGTTGCCTGGGTCAACTTCATTCGCCTCTTGGAAGTCGTAATACCCGCTGGTGGAATAGCGATAACCTGCCAGAGTGAACGTGGTGCCGGTGGCCGCAATATCCTTGGCATATTGAAAGCGATAAGATTGACCGTTATGGCGAGAACCATCACGCAACTCGGTCCTGGCTTGGGTTACGTCGGTGGAGATCGAACCCCAATCACCAAACCCATGTCCGACGCCCAGGCTTGTGGCCGTATATTTACCAGAGCCCAATAAGCCGCCATACAGCGTGGTGTCGTAGGGCAGACCGTAAATCAACGTACCTTGGGCGAAGGTCGGCTGGCTGCTTTTACGGGCATTGGAACGATACTCACCTGCAGTAGCCGAATACTTCAGTCGACCCTCGCGCAACATTACGGGCACGGCGGAAAAAGGCTGAAGAGAGCGACGCTCGGTGCCATCGGCTTCGGTAATCGTGACCTCCATATCACCGCTGGCGGACGTGGGGTACAAGTCGTTAATGACAAACGCACCAGCCGGCACGTAAGACTGATAGATGATGTAGCCGTTCTGTCGTACGGTAACTTGGGCGTTGCTCTGGGCAATACCCCGCACAACCGGTGCAAAGCCTTTCAGGCTGTCCGGGAACATGTTGTCATCCGAAGTCAACTGCGCGCCTCGATACTGAACACTGGTAAACACATCGCTGGGAGTGGAACTGTCCCCCAGGGTCAATTGGCCTTTTAACGAATGAATATCCCGCTGCGCATAGGTGTTGGCGTTTTGCCAGTTTCTGACACCGTTGCTCTCGTTGTAAGTGGAATAGTTGCGTAAACGCCACGCCCCAAAATTGATACCGCCGCGCAGATTCAGATAGTAACTGTCGTCTGTGCCCGAGCGGCCGTCGCGCTTGGTATTGGCACCGCTGAAACTGTAATTCAATAGTCCGGCGGTAAGTCCCTGATCCCAGGACTTGGGGTCTACATAACCCCGTGCTTCGCTAGTTAGTGCTGCCTGGGGAATACTGAGTTCCAGGCGCTGCTGGCTGAAGTCAAACCGGCTGCTCGCATCTGGAATATAATCCTGTAAACGAGTAATCGTTTGTGACGCAGGCAATTGTTGCAACGTGGGAAAGGCGTCCAGCTTTACGCCCATTTCCTGTAATTGTAGTGGCGTCAATTCGGGCTGCAACTTACCTTCATCATCGACAAAATTGATATCGCGCTGTGTGATTCGGCTATCATTCAGATAAACATCAACTTGGTAAGTGCCGGGAAGTTGCCCGCCCTGGCTGGAGAAATACTCAAGATCGATGACATTCTCTCCAGGGCCGTTTAGTTCAAGTGCATACGGATTGAAATAATCTTGCGCCAACACCGGCACCGGATACCAGCTCATACTCAGCATCAACTGAGTCGTAATCAACGTAGCCAAACGAGTGGGTGTGAAAACACAGGGTCGGACACTTGTTCCCTGCGGTGGCGCCCGTTTTGAATAATGTTTTCTCATGAGAGTTATCTCCACCCAACTTTATAAAGCGCAAGCCACTCCCACTGCTCGCGGGCAGTAGATCCAGCGGACTAACAATTAGACTTACAAGGAATATATAGAAAGCGTGCAGTCAATCAGAGAGTTGCGTTGGCAACTTCGGAAATCCCACCATAATCGTTAATTGCCTGCCAGTGTACGGATCCGGTCGCTCCAGCGGGCACTGTCCACGTCAGCGAACTTTGTGGTGCAACCATGCCTGCGTCTTTAATTTCTTGACCGCCGACACTTACGCTATAAAAAGAAACATGATAGAGAGATGGGTTTTTAACAATCAACTGGCTCCCGCTGCGA
This sequence comes from Pseudomonas sp. Ma2-10, assembly GCF_054330215.1. Taxonomy (NCBI): domain Bacteria; kingdom Pseudomonadati; phylum Pseudomonadota; class Gammaproteobacteria; order Pseudomonadales; family Pseudomonadaceae; genus Pseudomonas; species Pseudomonas sp. Ma2-10. The sequence continues at coordinate 25,366 of NZ_JBTEYL010000013.1, forward strand.
GTGAATGTCAGTGCTTTATAGGCCTCCGTGACAGCGCCGCCTAAACCCGCTGGTCGATAAAAAAGTTTAATCCGTGTTTTGACCGAAATCTGCAACTTATTGGAGTCGCTTTTCTCTGCGGCGGGAATAGACTTGATATTTACCCAGAACACCGACTCCTTGTCTTGGGGAATCTGACCGCCCGTACGGATAATGCGCAAGACGTTTTCTTGCCCGCCATCGAGACGAAACAAAGGCGGCGTCATAATAAACGGCGCCTTTTTAGGCTCGGTGGTGGATGCTTCTTCTACCCAGGACTGAATCAGATACGGTGTGGTTTTTTCAGGGTTGCGGACAGATATCGACGCTTCTTTTTTCGCTCCCTCATACACTACCCGTGTTCCGCCAACTACCACTCCTGCCCACGAGGTATGGGCCAAGCCCATGAGGCTGGCTACAATACAAATGGACTTTAACCAATGCATTAATACATTCTCCTTGAGTCGCCTATTTTTCCGATTGATTGATCAGAATGACGGCGCTAATTGGTCGACCAGCCAAGACCGAGCATTAACGTTATTAATGCTCGGTTTTCCGATTTAGTTGTAGATGATGGTGAAATCGCTGACAGCGTTGGCAGTACCGGCAACAACAGGACCGGTGGCTACATATTTGGCGATGTAGCGGAAAGTGGTATCAAGGGTAGTCGACAGCGCTTTGCTCGATGACTCGGCACTCACCGGAATCGGAGTGCTGGCATCCTCTTCATAGAAGCCGATCCCTACGCCCGTCGCCACGCCAGCGACAGTAGTCAGAGCCAACAACGAACTGTTGTCAGCGTCGGTCGGGCCGTCGAATTTCACGGTGGCGCTGGTAGCGGTGGCTGGGCAGGCGGTGAGAACAATGTCGAAAGCGGTCGGCGCAGCAGAGTCACCTGCAGCGGGCAGCGCGCTGGAACTGATGGTACCCAGAGTGACTGTCTGATTGGCAGAGGCAGGAGTGATAGTGCAAGCAGCATCAGTCACGGCACCGGTAAAGTTGAGCGTGCCGTCAGCGGCATTAGCCATACCTGCAAACGTTGAACCCGTGAGAAGTGCTGCAATCATCAATTTTTTGTTCATAAAATATATCCATCCCATAAAATTATTAAGAGTTAAATCATCATCTTTAACGTGCGTACTAGCCTGCAAAAGTTAGATTTTTCGACATGTAACACTTCGTGCAAGTAGAACGCTTTCCATCCAGTCCGCCGAAAAGCCACGTATAGAGTTACATCTTTTTAACTTCACTTGTAGGGACACAGTCCTGCTGAGCGAGAGTATTTTCTCAAGAACATGTAGGGATTTTCCTACAACAGAACAAACATCCAACGCACTGCCGCAAGGTCCGATCCGTGCCCAACCCGAGGGTGTCAACAAGGTCCTGTACGGTGTATGTGTATCGACTGAATGGCCACTCCCATTTAAACGCGTAATTAACACTTTGGTATCAGAGCAGCATATATTCTTAGCCGGGTACATTATCGTCGGGCGCGGATATGGCAGGATCAGACGTTACCTACGTCGTCTTAGATGAAGGCTGGTTGTTTCTGAGGGCGATTCAGGGCTACTTTGTCATCCGCGATCGGGGTCAGTTTCGGTTGCCAGTTCCACAAAAACTCAAGCCGTGCCAGCCCTCCCCTCCGTATTGTCATTGCCGGCAATCACCATCCCATCGCAAATCGGATGGCTAGCATGACGGCGTGGACCACACAAAAGGGTTTCAGGTCGATGGTGGTGATCGCAGCGGCTGCGACCATGTTCAAGGTGAATTTCGGTAGGCAGTTTATAAGAATTCCTTGCCCCTTTTTTGAGTTGGCAGCCGCATTGGGCGCGCCTCTTCTGGAGCAGGAACCGCAAGCGGTGCCGTCAGCTCGACGAACGATGTCCGACCGACCCAACAGCTGAAAGGTCTGTGCGGGTGCAGCGACAGCCGATGTGAGCCACACACAAAAGTGCCAGCAAGCCTCTCAGGCATAGGCACATCAGATAACGTCGTTACGCTTGGCCAACGCGGACAAATGAACGAGCGAAGTGATGTTCAGCTTCTCGATCAACCGGGCCTTATACGTACTGATGGTTTTGTTGCTCAGCAACATGGACTCGCCGATTTGCTTATTGGCCATACCCAGGGCCAGTTGCTTGAAAATCGACAGCTCGCGGTCGGACAAGCTTTGGATCAGGGCCAGTTCCGCGGCCTCGACGTCATTCCTGCGCGCTGAATTGATGGTCAGATCAGGAAAAAACGTATACCCGGACTTGATCGCATTGATGGCCTTGACCAATTCGCACAGGTCATCGCCTTTAGACACATACCCCGCCGCGCCCGCCTTCATGCAGCGCAACGAGTAAAACGAGGGAGAGAGCGACGTCAGCACTAGCACCTTGGTGGGTAGCTTGAGATGGGCGATCCTGTTTAAGGCGTCGAGACCGTCCACGCCAGGCATGGAAATATCCATCAGGATCAGGTCCGGCAGGTGTTGCCGGGCCATCTGTATGGCATCCGCGCCGTTGCCAGCCTCGGCGACCACTTCATATTTTTCCTGCTTGAGGATCATTTTGACGGAAGAGCGAATGAACGGATGGTCGTCTACGATGATTGCTTTTAGCATTGTTGCCTCTTAGTAGCGCATTTCCTTTCACGTGGCGCGAAAGCGCAGGACGTCACACTGCATCTGCAACACGTTCGGGGGGGTCATAGGCGTTAACCTAAAATGCCGGTTATTTGAGGTTAACGTCGGGAGTGCCGTCGCAAAATGGTCCTGTTTGAGGCTGCCAATCAATTGGCTTCATGCTGATAAGTCTAGGGAATGCAGGTCAATTTTTATTGCCGCGAGCTCCCGCAGCTTTGTAGGGTATTTCCCAAGGGGTGATATAGATCAAAAAGCTGACGCAGCCGAAAAACGTCAACTAAGATCACGCGATTGGAGTCGGTTCAACGCCGGCGCCTACGTTATCGTGCCCAAACACTTTTCCTGTCTTAGAAGAGGTTCGGCCCTTATACATGTGTAGGGCAGTGCCGCAGATATTGGTGGCCGTAAATCACAACTGGACACGGCTTGAATGTTCGACTAAGCCAGTGTGATGGAGCCCGAACTTTGCTATCGGTACCACAAGCATCCATCGCCAGCGTTTTATGTCGGGCAGCGGAAGGTCACTGGTATAGGAAAGAGATTACGCACAAACCAAAACGCCGCTCAAAGAGCGGCGTTTTTACGTAGCGAGCGGGGAACTCAGTTCACCTGTAGGTTGCGAGCCTCAAGCGTTGCAGCTCCAGGGACGGTCTCCATTCTCGTCCTTGATACGGGTCGGCAGGCCCATCACATCCAGCGCCTTGAGGAACGGCTCAGCCGGCAACTCCTCGACATTGACCATACGCTGCACGTCCCACTCGCCCCGGGCGACCAGCAAGGCTGCGGCCACGGGCGGCACGCCAGCGGTATAGGAAATGCCTTGGCTGTCGGTTTCTGCGTAAGCGTCCTCATGATCGGCCACGTTGTAGATGAACACCTCGCGCGGCTGGCCATCCTTGGTGCCCTTGACCAAATCACCGATGCAGGTCTTGCCAGTGTAGCCAGGCGCCAGCGAACCCGGATCAGGCAGCACGGCCTTGACCACTTTCAGCGGTACGACTTCCAGGCCTTCGGCGGTCTTGACCGGTTGCTCGGAGAGCAGGCCGAGGTTCTTGAGTACGGTGAACACATTGATGTAGTGCTCGCCAAAGCTCATCCAGAAACGTACGTTGGGCACGCCGAGGTTCTTCGACAGGGAATGCACTTCATCGTGGCCGGTCAAGTACAGGTTCTGTGCCCCTACGACCGGCAGATCGTCGGTGCGTTTGACTTCGAACATGGTGTTGCTGGTCCACTGACTGTTCTGCCAGCTCCACACTTGTCCGGTGAATTCGCGGAAGTTGATTTCCGGGTCGAAATTGGTGGCGAAATACTTACCATGGGAACCGGCGTTGACGTCGAGAATGTCGATCGAATCAATGCGGTCGAAATACTGTTGTTGCGCCAGTGCTGCATAGGCGTTAACGACACCGGGGTCGAAGCCCACGCCGAGAATGGCGGTAATGTTCTTTTCTTTGCACTCTTCGAGGTGGTTCCACTCGTAGTTGCCATACCAGGGCGGCGTCTCGCAGATTTTGCCCGGTTCTTCGTGTATGGCGGTGTCCAGATAGGCAACGCCGGTATCGATACAGGCACGCAGCACCGACATGTTGAGGAAGGCGGAACCGACGTTGATGACGATCTGCGATCCGGTTTCGCGGATCAGCGCCTTGGTCGCTTCGACATCCAGAGCGTTCAGCGAGAAGGCTTGGATATCGGCGGGCACTTTGAGGCTGCCCTTGGCCGTGACGCTGTCGATGATGGCCTGGCACTTGGAGATGTTGCGCGACGCGATAGCAATACGACCGAGTTCATCGTTGTGCTGCGCGCACTTGTGGGCCACCACCTTGGCGACACCTCCTGCACCAATGATAAGCACGTTCTTCTTCAATTTTTCTCTCTCTCCTTCTTTGCCAGCTTACGAAAGGCTGGACATGTAGTCGTTGTAACCAAACTCACGAACCACCTCGACGGTACCGTCAAGTTGTTTCACTACGATGGACGGCATTTTCAGGCCGTTGAACCAGTTCTTCTTGACCATGGTGTAACCCGCTGCGTCGATGAACGACAGCCGATCCCCGATAGCCAGCGGACGATCAAATTGATATTCACCGAAAATGTCTCCGGCCAGGCAGGATTTGCCGCACACCATGTACGTGTGCTCACCCTCGCTGGGCGCCAGCTTGGCGTTCAGGCGATAGATCAGCAGATCGAGCATATGCGCTTCGATGGAGCTGTCCACAACCGCCAGGTGCTTACCGTTGTAGAGGGTGTCGAGCACGGTGACTTCCAGCGACGCGCTCTGAGTGATGGCCGCTTCGCCCGGTTCCAGATAAACCTGCACGCCGTATTTTTGCGAGAAGGTCTTGAGGCGCGCACAGAACTCGTCCAACGCGTAGCCTTCACCCGTGAAATGGATCCCGCCACCGAGGCTGACCCACTCGACCTTGTGCAGCAAGTCGCCGAAGCGTTCTTCGATGGTGCACAGCATCTGGTCGAACAGGCCGAAATCACCGTTCTCGCAGTTGTTGTGGAACATGAAGCCAGATATCTGCTCGATGACCTGCTCGATCTTCACCGGGTCCCATTCGCCCAGACGGCTGAACGGTCGCGCAGGGTCGGCCAGCAGATAATCTGAGCTGCTCACTTGCGGATTGACCCGCAGGCCGCGCACCTTGCCGGCCGAAGCCTCGGTGTAGCGCTGCAACTGACCGATGGAGTTGAAGATGATCTTGTCGCAGTTTTCGAGCATCTCCTCGATCTCGTCGTCGGCCCAGGCCACGCTGTAGGCATGGGTCTCGCCAGCGAACTTCTGTCGACCGAGCTTGAGCTCGTAAAGCGACGACGACGTGGTGCCGTCCATGTACTGCTGCATCAGGTCGAACACCGACCAAGTGGCGAAGCACTTGAGTGCCAGCAGGGCCTTGGCCCCGGACTGTTCGCGCACATAGGCGATCTTCTGCATGTTCGCCAGCAGCTTTTGTTTATCGATGAGGTAGTACGGCGTTTTGATCATTTCGAGGCGCCTCCGGCAAGGCCAGCCAAAAAAGGATGCGCATTGTGCCTTCACTGGCTACATATCGAAAGAGCAGGAAGCCCTCTCCACGCTAAACGCGGCTCAATTTAAGTGCCAGGCACCACGCAAGCCAGAGTGATGGTCATTGTCCCCAGGCCCCGTCACATCGCCGCGCTACTGATCCCGTTACAGATTCGCTACTATGTTTGACCGTCAGCTTTCCTTAATCTGGAGCCCGAATGCCTAGTCAAAAGGACATCGCCGCCGAAAGCGGCGCACCGATGATTCCTGAACAGCGCCGTGAGTTAATGCTGCGACAGTTGCGCAAACATCAGGTGCTGAGCGTTCATCAGTTGATGGAGATGTTTGACTGTTCGCACATGACCATACGTCGCGATATCGCGCTGCTGGAGCAGGAAGGTAGAGCTTACTCGGTAACGGGTGGGGTGCGGATCGCCAGCCAGCTCCATAGTGAGCCCAGCCATCAGCTCAAGGCGGTGGTCGAGTTGGCACAGAAGCAGGCCATGGCCAAACTCGCCGCGCGGCTGCTGCATGCCGATATGACGGTTTACCTGGATGCGGGAACCAGCACGCTGGAAATCGTCCCCTATATCAAGACGCTGTCCGGCATGACGGTGGTGACTAACGACTTTGGCATTGTTCAGGCGCTGATCGAAACACCCGATGTCACGGTGATTCATACCGGCGGGCAGTTGGATCACTCCAATCAATCGTGCGTGGGCGGCCTGGCGGTTGCCACCTTGCGCCAGGTCGTCACCGACATCGCGTTCATATCCACCAGCTCATGGGATTTGCGTCGCGGCCTCACCACGCCTTCGGCGCTGAAGGTGGAGGTGAAGCAAGCTGCGATGCAATCAGCCTCGCAAGTGGCGCTGGTGGCCAGCAGTTCAAAATACGGCACATTTGGCATGTACAAGATTGCCGGGCTCGAGCAGTTCGACATTATCCTCAGTGACGACGCGTTGACCCCGGCCGCGGCCGATGGCATTCGCAAGCAGGGAGTCGAATTGTTGCTGCCGTCTGACAATACGTCGGCATGAAACGACGAACTCCTGGCCCGTCGCCGCCCTCCTCTATTACGCTTGGCGCGCTTTCCAGTCGCGCAACCACTGCAAGCCGGCAGACGTGTTGCCACGCGGCCGATATTCGCACCCTACCCAGCCGTCATAACCCAACTGGTCGATCAACTCGAACAGATAGGGATAGTTGACTTCTCCCTGGTCCGGTTCATGCCGGTCCGGCACGCCGGCAATCTGGATATGGCCGATTCCATCGAAGTCCCGACGCAGCTTGGTGGCCAGGTCGCCTTCAACGATTTGGCAGTGATAACAGTCGAACTGAACCTTCAGGTTACTGGCGCCTACTTCCTTGCAGATTGCCTGGGCCTGGTCCTGCCGGTTGAGGAAAAAGCCCGGCATGTCTCGTGTATTGATCGGCTCCAGCAGTACCGTGATACCGACCTTGGCCGCCCGGGCGGTGGCATAGGCCAGGTTTTCCAGGTAAATGGCGTGATGCCGTGCCCGATCACTCTCGGAAGGCAGCAGGCCGGCCATGACATGGATGCGCGAGTTACCCAGCACGTCGGCGTATTCCAGGGCGCGATCAAAACCGCGACGAAATTCATTCTCACGGCCAGGCAACGACACCGTGCCCCGCTCGCCCGTCGCCCAATCACCGGGCGGCGCGTTGAACAGTGCCTGCACCAGTGCGTTGTCGCTCAAGCGTTGTTTGAGTTCTTCAGCGCTGTAATCGTAGGGAAACAGATACTCCACCGCGTCGAAACCATCGGCAGCCGCGGCGGCGAATCGATCCAGAAACGCATGTTCCGGGTAGAGCATGCTGAGGTTTGCAGCAAAACGAGGCATGGTAGCTCCTGAGATAAAGAGTCCGACAAACGGCCAGATCAGCAGGGTAATGCACAAACCCAAGGTGCCGAGCCAGCGCTTTACCAGGTCGTGCCGAAGGTTTCTCGTAACTCGTCCAAAGCCGCCTGGTCGAGAGGCTCCGGTTTGGGATGGCTCATCAGCCAGAGCCGCGCAGTTTCCTCAAGTTCCTCCAGCGCGTAACTGGCCCTGGACACTGAGCTCTCCCAGACCACCGGGCCAAGCCGTTCGAGCATCACGCCGCGAACACTATTGGCCCACTGCGCGACTTGCTCGGCAACCTTCGGCGAACCGGGTCGCTGGTAGCCAATCAACGGGACGTGCCCGACTTTCATGACCTGATACGGCGTCAGCGGCGGCAAAATGTCGTCCGTCTGCCAGACACCTGCCAGCGTTAACGCCACCAGATAAGTGGAATGGGTATGCACCACGCCGCCGACACTCGGGTTGCGGTCGTAAACCTGGCGGTGCAATGTCAGGGTTTTTGAAGGCTTGTCACCGGACACCCATTCACCGGCCAGATTGACCTTGGCGATAGTCGCCGGATCGAGGCGCCCGAGGCAGACGTCAGTCGGTGTGATCAACCAACCGTCGACCAGGCGTGCGCTAATGTTCCCGGCGCTGCCTACGGTGTAACCGCGCTGATAAAGGCTGCGGCCAACTTCACAGATTTCTTCGCGCAGGGCGCTTTCGTTACTTATTGCACAGCTCATTTCGCCCCCTTGGCCTGGGCAAGCTGGTTCAAGGCTTTGCTAAAGAAGTCGCGGCCACCGAAGTTGCCTGATTTCAGTGCCAGCGCCAAAGGTTCGTCATTACTGCTGACGGTCGCCGGCACACCCGGATCGATCTGCGCGCCGATCTGCAGCAGCTGTACGCCCAACGCCTGAACCACAGCGCCCGAGGTTTCTCCGCCGGCGATCACGAAGCGGCGCACGCCGCTCTCGCGCAGACCTTGGGCTATTTCGCCAAAGGCGTTTTCCACCAGGCTTCCAGCCTGTTCGACACCCAGTTGCTGTTGCACCGACTTGACCTCATCTGGTGCGCTGGTGGCGTAGATCAATACGGTTTGCTCGCTATCTCGGGCGAAGGTCAAGGCTCGCGCCACCACCGGTTCACCCGCCGCCAAGGCCAGCGGATCAATCCGCAGCGCCGGCCGGCCGGCTTCGAGCCAGGCCGCCACTTGCCCATTGGTGGCGATCGAAGCACTGCCGGCCAACACCACTTCCCCGCCGAGCACCGTCGGCAGTTTCGACGCATCGAGGTCGCGCAGCTTGCCGGCACGACGGAAATTTTCCGGCAAACCCAGGGCCAGCCCCGAACCACCGGTCAACAACGGCAAGTCGGCACAGGCCGTACCGAGGGTATACAGATCGCTGTCCGACAAGGCATCAGCGATAGCCATGCCGACACCTTGAGCCCTCAACTCCTCGATTCGTGCACGCACCGGCTCAGTGCCGCCGGTAATGGTGTCGTAGCGCAACAGGCCGACATTCAGGCCGGTCTGAGATTGCAGGACCCGAACCAGGTTGGCATCAGTCATCGGCGTCAGCGGATGATGCTGCATGCCCGACGCGCTGAGCAGTTGATCCTGTACAAACAAGTGGCCGCGAAAGATCGTCCGTCCATTCTCCGGGAACGCCGGACAAGCCAGGGTGAAGTCGCTACCCAGTGCGGCCAGCAGTGCTTCGCTGACCTGGCCGATATTGCCAGCCGCGGTGGAGTCGAACGTCGAGCAATATTTGAAGAATATCTGCTCACAGCCTTGTTCGCGCAGCCAAGCTAACGCGGCGAGGGATTGTTCGACCGCTTCGGCGACCGGAGAGGTACGCGATTTCAGGGCAATGACGATCGCATCGGCGTCAAGCCCCGCAGCGACGTCTGCACTCGGGATTCCGATGCTTTGCACAGTACGCATTCCGCCGCGCACCAGTATGTTTGCCAGGTCCGTGGCACCGGTGAAATCGTCGGCGATGCAGCCCAGCAGCGGACGTGCGGTGGAGGTAGTCATGGGGTACTCCAGAGAAAAGCAGCGACTGCTTGCGCGCCTGCAAGGCGCTGTCATTCAGCCCATCAGTCGGGATTATCAGGTTGTCATACTGGCTGGTGGAGATCATCCATCAATGATCAACTTATGTGAAGTATTTTTTGATATAACAATTTTTAACATTGCTTGCGCCACACAGAAAGGAGAGAGGCTGCTCTCCCTCCGGGAGACATCCCCGTGCCCCCTCCCACAACCCGGCCACCGCCGGAGTGGCAAGTTTTGAGTACTGACTTACACTGCGATACACCCAATGCGAACGAATCAATGCTCAACAGATCGATAGCTTCCATGGCGATTCGGGGATCACGTAATGATCCGGGTGAAGCCAACATGAAAACGGTCACGACCCTTTTCACTTGTCTGCTCGCTGCCAGCGTTTGCGCGGCGACGAGCACCTGCGCAACGGCGGCCTCGTTCAAGACCAGCTTTGACTGCGCCACGGCAAGGGCATCCGTCGAAAAGCTTATCTGTCGCGATTCGCAACTGGCGCAGATGGATATCGAATTGACGCGTCTTTATCGCCTGGCGCTCACGGATGAACGTTCAGTACCGCGGCCAGACAACGTCTTGATCGACCAGCAGTTCTGGATCGACTCCCGTAATCAGTGTGCGTCCACGTCTGAGCCCAAGGCCTGCACGATCCAACGTTATGCCGAGCGCGCGCACCAGCTACGCCAAGGCTCGGCCATTGTGAGAACCAAGGATCCAGACAGGCTCACCGAAGGTCCATTGGCTTTTCGTTGTACTGGGTTTAACGCACTGATTGCCGCCACCTTCTTTAACACTCGGCCAGGTGTCGTGTACCTGAAATGGGCGAACACTTCGATCACCCTGAGCCAGATGCCGAGTGATTCGGGAACCCAATACATTGGCAAGGATAACCAGGGACGCTACCGCTTCTGGCAAGACGGCAACGGGGTCATTTTCCAGAGGCCAGGCTCAGGGACAATGAGTTGTACGGCCGAGCCGGTCAGCTGATTGCTGGCGCAAGCTCGAGCCGTCATAACGTTGGCGGGACGTCCGGTCTGTTCTGCGGCTGATCCTCCACCCATTGCCAGAACAACTGATAGCCGACCGCAAGCACCACCGGGCCGATGAATAACCCGAGGATGCCACTGGTGAACATGCCGCCCAGAGCACCGATCAACACCACTGGCATCGGCACATCGACACCGCGCCCCAGCAGCAAGGGCTTGAGTACGTTATCCACCAGGCCGGCAATGAACACATAGATGGCGAAGATGATGGTCGCCGTGCTGGCCCCCTCGGTGGCGAACACAAAGGCAATCACGGGCAGCGTAATCAGCGTCACCGGCAATTGCATGATGCCGAGCAGCAGCACCGCCAAGGCAAGCAGTCCGGCACCGGGGACGCCCATGAGCACGAATCCGATGCCCACCAGCAGCATCTGGATAAAAGCGATACCAACCACCCCCAACGCGACTGCACGAATCGTTGCGGTACACAGTTCGGCGATTTTCGGCCCCTTGCCCGGATCGCTGACGCGGGTCGCGATCTGTACCGCACTGCGCCTGCCGCTGTCGCCATAGGCCATGAAAATGCCGGCGATGATCAACGCAAAGATAAAGGTGAGGAACCCCATGCCGACGCCGGCCAGTTTGCCCAGGAAACTCACGCTGAAATGCTTTATCTGCGGTAGGTACTTTGCTGTCAGGTCGGGAAGATCGGTTGAGGCCTGCAGCCATAAAGCAGAGACAGGCTTGCCCACTAACGGCCAGTCAGCGACTGAATCGGCAGGTGGAGGAATATGGAAGCGGCCTTCTTTGACGGTGGTCATGGCATGCGCGACCGAATCGGCAATCGAGGTGACCAACAGATAGATCGGCACCATGAGCACAACAATAGCGATCAGCACAATCAGCGTCGCAATATGGCCGTCTTTCTGACCCAACGGCCCCTTGAGCCGCTCTTGCAGTGGATAAAGGGTGATCGCCAGGATCAGTGACCACAGCATGAGATCGCGGAACGGGCTGAAGATCTCAAAGCAGAACAGCACCAGTACGGCAATCAGTCCGGCACGGATCAAAACATCGAGCAGACTGCGTGTGAACGCCTTCTCGGAGCTGAATGCGGGCACCATTGCTGCCTCCTTGCAGATCGCTGCAGAGGTATGGGATCGGTTAGCCCAGCATAGACGCTCATTAGAAAACGCGAGCAATCACCGCAGCGTCAGCGGATCAACCCGAGAGCGATAGAGATCGGCGGTTGATGCCAAGGCGTCAGTCATCACAGACATCCTGTGAGCGCTCGCTCCCACAGGGACTTGGCGTTTATCATGACCGTCGGATTTACCCCGCCCTTTATGAGACTGAGCATGACTTTCGATTTTGATCAGGTGTTCGACCGTCACGACACCGGCAGTACCAAATGGAGCCGTTATCCGGCCGACGTGTTGCCGATGTGGGTGGCCGACATGGACTTCTCCGCACCGCCGGTGATCATCCAGGCCCTGCAGAAACGTCTGGAACACCCGATGCTCGGCTACAGCGTGGCCCAGGATGACTTGCGCGATGCCATCGTCGCCGACCTCTGGAACAAGTACGCCTGGCGCGTATTGCCTGAGGAACTGATTTTCCTGCCGGGCGTGGAGTCGGGGTTCAACATGGCGCTGAATGCGCTGGTCCAGCCGCAGCAAAACGTTGTGGTTCAGGTTCCGAACTACCCGCCGCTGCGCCATGCCCCGGGTCACTGGGGTTTGAACAAGGTTGAACTCGAATTCGACGCGTCGCCGGACGGCACTTACACTACGCCTCTCGATGCCTTGAATCGGGCGCTGACAGGTGGCGGTGCGCTGCTGCTGAGCAACCCGCATAACCCGGTGGGCAAAGTCTTCCCGCGAGAAGAACTGCAAGCGGTCGCCGACATCTGTCTGGAGCAGGATGCCTGGATTATCTCTGACGAGATTCATGCCGAGCTGTGTTTCGACGGGCGCGTGCACATTCCAACGGCTTCCCTGAGCCCGGAAGTCGCCAAACGCACCATCACATTGATGTCGGCGAGCAAGGCCTACAATATCGCCGGGCTGAAAACATCGTTCATGATTATTCAGGACTCGGTGTTGCGCGCGCGCGTCAACCACGCCCGTTGCGGCATGGTCGACAGCGTCAACCCGTTGGGTATGGAAGCGACGCGTGTCGCCTACAGTGAAGGGGGGCCTTGGCTGGCCGGGTTAAAGGCGTATCTGCAAAGCAATCGGGATTATCTGGTGGACGCGGTAAACACCCGACTGCCGGGTGTGACCATGAATATCCCGCAAGGCACGTATCTGGCGTGGCTCGATTGCTCGGCGCTGGGACTGGATAACCCTCAGCAGTTCTTCCTTGAACAGGCCAAGGTCGGGTTGAGCCCTGGTCTGGATTTCGGCGATGACAGCAAACAGTTCGTGCGCCTGAATTTCGGCTGCCCACGGTCGTTGCTGGAAGACGGCATCGCGCGAATGGCGCGCAGCTTGCTCAATCGCAAAGCCTGAACGGGCCAAGCTGGAAATTGAGATCGCCATCCATGCCCGTCTCGAAGAGGACGTCCTGTACCCGGCGTACAAGAAAGCCGGGGGCAAGGATGATCAGCAGGCTCGGCTTAATGATCCGGATAGCCTGCGCCAGTTGCGCGCCATTCATCTGTGGCATGGACATGTCGGTGATGACCAGATCAATCACCTGCTCGCTGTCGAACATTGCCAGCGCCTGAGCACCGGACAGCGCACTGGTCACTCGATGCCCAAGGTCCTCAAGCAACAGGCAGGTACTGGTCAACACCAGGCTGTCGTCGTCCACCACCAACACACAGTCGGGGCACGGGCGGGGCGGCTTGCTCCAGGGTCTGCTGGGCTTGTGTGGCTTCGGTATAGAACCGCGAAAAGTACTGACCGAGAATCTCGGCCTCTTCATACCCCTTGAAACGCCTGGCGCCGGCGTTCCAGCGGGTGATGATGCCATCGGGATCAATCATGTAGATCGCGTAGTCAATCACCGCCTCGGATCAATCGACCACCAGCGCGGCAGTAGCTGCTTGACCTTGCTATCGCCAAACCGGTCATCGATCAACATCACCACCCCTTGATCCTGCTGGGTACGGATCACCCTCCCCGCCGCCTGCACCACTTTCTGCACACCGGGAAACAGGTAGGTGTAGTCATAACCGGCGCCGAAAATTGCTGCCATGCGCTGTTTCAGCTGCTCGTTGACGGGGTTGAGTTGCGCCAACCCGAGGGTGGCGATAAACGCTCCGATCAGTCGCGCGCCCGGCAAGTCGATGCCTTCGCCAAACGCCCCGCCCAACACCGCGAAACCGACACCCTGACTCTCGGCGGTGAACTGATTGAGAAAGTCCTGTCGCTGCCCTTCCCCCATGCCCCGGGACTGCGACCACAGATTGATGTCGGGATGCGTCTGGGCCAGCAACTGCGCCACTTGCTGCAAATAATCAAAGCTGCTGAAAAACGCCAGGTAGTTGCCGGGACGTTGACTGAACTGCCGGGCAATCAGCTCGACGATTGGCGCAAGGGATGACGAGCGATGGACGAACCGTGTGGAGATCTGGCTGACGATGTGCACTTGCAGTTGATCAGCCTGAAAGGGGGATTCAACGTCTATCCACACCGTGTTCGCCGGCGTGCCCAGCAGATCAGCGTAGTAGTGGCGAGGGCTCAGGGTCGCGGAAAACAGCACGGTGCTGCGTGCAGCCGTCAAGCGTGGGCGGATGAAGCCGGCGGGCACCACGTTGCGCAGGCACAGCTGCGACAGGTTGCGTTGGCGGTCGAGGTCACGCTTGCTGATGTCGAACAGGAACTGTTCATCAAAGAGCTCGGCCACCCGACAAAAGTGCAGCATGTCGAAATAGAAGTTCTGTAACGCTCCGTCCAGGCCTTGCGGATGATCGTTCAGGTAGGCGCCGATGCTGGCGCTGCACGTTAACAACGCCTGGAGCAGTTTTTCTGGCGCCTTGTCATAGGCCTGATAGGCGCCGAGTTGCAGATTATGCAGGGCATTCCACTCACGGTTGACCCGTTGCAAGGATTTTTTCAACGCCTCAGGCGCGGTTTTTCGTACGCCGCTGAGGGTCGATTGGTCGAGGCTGGCGCTGTACATCTGCCGGCCGCGCTCCACCAGGTTGTGCGCTTCGTCGGCCAACACCGCGACTTTCCAGTTGTTGGCCTGGGCCAGCCCGAACAGCAGCGCGCTGAAATCGAAATAGTAGTTGTAATCAGCGACCACCACGTCTGCCCAGCGGGCCATTTCCTGGCTCAGGTAGTAGGGACAGACGTCGTGCTCTAGGGCGACCTTGCGCAACGCGTTCTGGTTCAGCAGGGACAGTTTGCTGGCCGCCTGGCGAGCGGCGGGCAAGCGATCATAGAAACCGTGGGCCAGCGGGCAGGATTCACCGTGACAGGCGTTGTCCGGGTGCTCGCAGGCCTTGTCCCGGGCGATCATTTCGAGCACTCGCAAGGGGGGCGCGTCGGCGCTGTCGAGGATCACTTGCGCGGCGTCCAGCGCCAGTTTCCGCCCAGGGGTTTTCGCCGTGAGGAAGAACACTTTGTCCAGTTGCTGCGGCGCCAGGGCCTTGAGCATCGGGAACAGCGTGCCGACGGTCTTGCCGATCCCCGTGGGCGCCTGGGCCATCAAGCAACGACCGGTGCTGACGGCCTTGAACACTGATTCCGCCAGATGACGTTGCCCCGGTCTAAAGTCGGCGTGGGGAAACGCCAGTTGTTGCGCTGCTCGATTTCGCCCTTCGCGATGAGCCATTTCCTGTTCGGCCCAGTGCAAGAACAAGGCGCAATGTTGTTCGAAGAACAGCCGCAGTTGCGCGGCGCTGAAAGCCTCGACCAGGCAGGTTTCCTTTTCGCTGGCGATGTCGAAATACACCAGGGCCAGATTGATCTGCGCCAACTCCAGTTTCTGACACATCAACCCGCCATAAATCTTCGCCTGCGCCCAGTGCAACTGACGGTGGTTGGCCGGTTGCTTGCTCAAATCGCCACGATAGGTTTTGACTTCTTCCAGGCAATTTTGCGTGGGGTCGTAGCCGTCGGCCCGGCCCTTTACCTTCAACGTTTGATACAGACCTTCAAGCGCGACTTCCCTCTGGTAGCCCTCGCTACGCCGGGACGCCACCGTACGGTGCCCGACAATCCCTTCCAGCGCCGTTGGCGACGGCGTAAAGCGCAGATCGAGGTCACCGACCTTGGCGGTGAATTCACACAGCGCCCGCACCGCGATGCTGTAACTCAAGCGCTTTGCTCCGCCCATTGCACGTAGCAGACGGCAATCGGCATCTGGTGCTCATGGCAGAACTCGAGCCAGCGCAATTGATTGTCTTGCAGGCGATCACCGGGCCCTTTGACTTCGATCATCCGGTAGGTTTTATCCTGCGGCCAAAACTGGATCAGGTCCGGCATACCGGCGCGATTGGCCTTGATGTCCAACAGCAGTCGATTGAACCAGTGCTTGAGGTGTTCGGCCGGCAGACAAGCGAGTGCCTGATCCAGCAGTTCTTCGCTCAGCACACCCCAGAACACGAAGGGCGACTGCACGCCCCACTTAGTGGCATAGCGTTCACGAATCGTCTGGCGGTAGCGCCCGTCATCGAGTTCAGCCAGGCAGCCTTGGAACAGCTCCGCCCGGCGTGCGTGAAAGTCCTCATTGAGCAGATCCACCGGCCCACGCTGGAACGGGTGGAAAAACGCCCCTGGCAACGGCGCGAAAATCGCCGGCCAGCACAGCAGACCGAACAACGAGTTGATCAGGCTGTTTTCGACGTAATGCACCGGTGCCGACGCTTGCGCCAAATGCGCCTGAACGTAATATTCCACCGACAACGCAGGGTCGGTTCTGGGCAGTTGCAGGTCCAGTCGCAGCATCTCCCGTGGGGATACGCGCTTTATCACCGGCCCGCCCAACTTACGCCGCAGCCTGGGCAACACACGCAGCAACTGTTGCTGCTCGGCGGCGCTTTCCGGTGATTGCTCCACCGCGCCGGCCAGGTCCATGGCCAGTTGGTATTCACCACAACGCTCCAATACGCGAATCAACCGCAGGCGCGCGCCGGGGTAGGCGCACTCACGGTAAATCGCCAGTGCGGTAGAGAAATCCGCCAGGCGCTCGCAGTGTTGACCGATCTGGAACAACAGTTTGCCGCGACGTCTTTGCAGCCAGGAATTGCTCAGCGCCAGCCCTTTTATCTGTTCGACAATGTCTTCTACTGCTTCGCCGGCCTCGAAATGCTGCTGACATTCATGAAGGAAGAGGCAGGCATCCACGTCATCGCGGCTGCGAAGACCTCGGGAGTCGGCGCAGAACTCGACTTTTTCATAGGTAAAGATGCCCAGGTCAGCCAGCACGAACTCGGACCAGTCCTGGTAAAGATTGCCGAAAAACATCAAGCGCAGCCGGTCGCACAGACCCATGATGGTCAGGCTGAACAATCGGTCATCCAGCGACGGGCACCACTGGCCGAAGCTGTGAGTCTGGGGAAACTGTTCATTCAGTGCAGGCAGCCAATCGGCCTTTCTTCCTTTGGGTTGATCGATGGTGGCGCCAAAGCACTGGAGAATTTCCGCCTTGAGCAATACCTCGAACAGCGCTTCGATCGACAGCGGCGATTGCTCATCGATCCAGCCCACCGTCAGCAAGGGGCCGGCGGCGATGGCGATGTCGCCGATTTCGGCGTAATGCAGCTTGCTCGCCCGGAAGTGATTCCCCTTGCGCATCACCATCCTGACCAGCAGCGCCCTGGACTCACGGGGCAACCGCTTGAACTCGCCGATGAAGTGTTGCTCTTCGACACTCAACACATCGGCATAGCGAAGCTCAAGCCAATCAAGCACTTGCATGAAGTTATTCAAGTAATAGAACGGATCGTCGAGCGGGTTTGCAGTCACAGGAAAAAAGGCCATGGCGAGCGAATACTGGTTATGCGTACAGATAACAGCTACGCCCCGCCCGGTGCAAACGGAAAAGGATAAGCGGCGGCGTTAATCGGTAATTTTTCGAGTGTCTATGAACTTTCTGCCAATCCATCGCACCAACCGCGATAGAGGTACAGTGACGATTGATTTCGTTCGTGGCAGTCGCGCTGTTTTTTTGAAGGATGAGAGGTGGTTATGAATATCAAGACTCTGGGCTTGCCCCTGGCGGTAGCGGCCTTTCTGGCCCTGGCCGGTTGCTCGACGCCAACGGTTGTGACGCTGCAGAACGGCACCCAGTATTTGACCAAGGACATGCCGAAAACCAAGACCAAGGACGGTTTCTTTGAATTCGAAGATATTTCCGGGGCGAAGGTGAGGGTCAAGGCCGATGAAGTGACCACGATTCGACAGGACGACTGAATAGCAAAATCAAAAGATCGCAGGCTTCGCCAGCGCCTACACCCATGACCGGTGCAGGCGCTGGCGATCTTCTAATTGTGTAGCCGCAAATCTAGGCGATAACGATTCCCCCGCCCGACAAACTATCCAGCCCAACCCCGACCAACGTCACCGAATCCCCCCCAAACGTCAGCACCGTGTCGTGCCCCGCCGCCGTGGCATGCGCCCGATAGTCGTCGTTTGGCATCACACCCTGAACCCCGAGAAACACCAGTTTGTCGCTGGCCTCGTAGCCGATCACCCGGTCCTGACCAAACGCGCCGCTAAACAGGAACGTATTGATTCCGCCTCCCGACTCCAACACGTCATTACCCGCGCCCCCGACAAACACATCGTTACCTTTGCCGCCGATCAAATGGTCGTTGCCGTCCAGTCCAAACAACCAATCGCCGCCAGCGTGTGCCTTGAGCGTATCGGCGCCGGTGCCGCCCTTTACCGTTGGCGCATACTGGGTAAGGTTGTTGCCTGCCTTAAGGCCTTCGGCAGTGACGCTGTGGGTCACGTCATCCTTGAACAGGCCCCACAGAAACCCCGGCTCCTTGGTCACAATGCTGCCGATGTCGCGGGTAATGCTGATGCCGCCCTTGGCGTCGCGGATGTACAGGTTGCCGGCGCCATCATTGGCGAAGTCGACGTTTTTCACTGACTGCTGCATGTCCAGCACATTGTTGCCCTTGCCCCCCAAGAGGATGTTGTAACCGCCACCGTCGCGGAAGGTGTCGTTGCCATCGCGGCCTTCCAGATAGTCGTTGCCTCGCCCCCCCTGAATCAGGTCATTGCCGTCACTGCCGATGATGAAGGTGCTGCCCTTGTGGGTTTCAGCGTTGCGATTCAGATCCTGAACCCAAGTGTTGGCACGCGTCGGGTCTGACAGATTGGCAACGATGATCGTCGAGTCCTTGCTGGTGAGGTCGTAGAACGTCGATTCGATCACCCGGTTCATGCCGTCACCATAGGCGGTGGGCAAGTGCGAGATCCAGGTGGGGATGTTGAGGATGGAAAACGGCAACACATTCCATGCTGTCGAGGCGTAGTGGTCATTGAAGCTGACGATGTTATCGGTTGCCGAGACCTTGGCGGCATCGTGCACGCCCACCGATGACAGGTTGAACGATGAGCCGTCGAGGGCGCGGAACACCGGGTCGTTCTCGTAACCGACGTTCAGCACTTTGTCGGTGTTGCTTTGGGTCGGCGAGGCGTAGGCGATGTAGTTGGAATCCTGGTAGAACCCGGCCCACTTGCTGTTGCTCAGATCTGCCAGGCTATTGACCGCCAACCCGCCGAGGCTATGACCGCTGACCAGTACGTCCTTGCCCGACAGTCCATTGGCCCAGGCAAAGGCCGCCACGTCGCCAAGCAGGTTGCCGAAGGCTTCGCCGACGTAGTTACTGGCGTAATCCTTGGGCCCTAGCGCCGCCAGCAAGTCATTGATCACGTCGCCAATGGAGTCGCTGATCTGGCTTTCTCGTGGGCCGCTGGTGCCGCGAAAGGCGATACCGATTTCGCTGAGATGACCCTGCGCGTCGTATTTGCCGAGGATTTCCACCTGAGCGCTGGTGTACCCGGCTTTCTCCCCGAAGTACGTTCCCCGTGCATCGACCTTGCCGTCATAGCCCAGTTGCGTGGCGGTGATCGGCGTCCAGCCGGCTTTCTGCACCGCGTCCAACGCGGCTTTTTCCGAGTCGGGGTTCCAAGGGATTCCAGGAATGACGCCCTGGGAGTCGGTACCACCGATCAGTGCGGTCACCAGTGTCGCCGGCAAGCCAAGGCCGAAGCCGTTGTGTTGATAGCCGGTGGCAAAGCCGTTATCGAGGTTGTGATAGGAATACAGCGTGATCGCCATCGCGTCGGTAAATAACGCTTTGGAATCGGCTGTACCGAAGTTCTTGTAGTCGTACACACCCATTGGTATTGCCTCTCTCTTTGTTGGAGTTGTCAGAGATAGCTCACAACCAGAACGCCTCAGTCACGAGGCGCCCCAGAGCATTTAGTGCATGCAGCCTTAGGCAAACGTAATGCCTGAAGCCGCAAGGTTATCCAGTCCCACCCCCACCAGGGTCACGGCAAAGTCGCCAACCTTCAGCACCGTGTCATGGCCCGTCTGCGAAACGTGTTGCGTGTAGTCGTAACCCTGCCCCGCGCCCTGAACCCCCATGAACAGCAGTTTGTCGCCGCTCTGGTAGCCATTGATCGTGTCGAAACCAAAGGCGCCGCTGAACAGGAACGTGTTGTTGCCACCCGAGGCCTGCATCACGTCATTGCCCGCGCCACCGACGAAGGTCACGTGGCTTTTGTCACTGCGCAGCAGATCGTTGCCGGCATTGCCGAACAACCAGTCGCCGTCGACGCTGGCTACCAGTGTGTTGCTATAGGCATCACCGTTAAGCGAGTGGTTGTACTGGGTCAGTTCATTGCCGTTGAGCAAACCGTTGGCGGTGACGCTGTAAGTCAGCTCCTTGCTCCCCCACCATGCCCCCGATTCCTTACTGACCAGCGCGCCGATGTCGCGGGTCATGCTGATACCGCCATAGGCATCACGCACGTACAGCGTGCCGTCCCCGTCGTTGGCAACGCTGAAATTCTGTAACGGCTTTTGCAATTCGAAGGTGTTGCTGCCCTTGCCGCCCAGCAGGATGTTATAGCCACCGTCATCGCGGAATCGGTCATCGCCATCGCGGCCTTCGATGAAGTCATTGCCGGCACCGCCCTTGAGCAGGTCGTTGCTGTCGGTGCCGATGATGAATGTGCTGCCGGTGTGGTGTTCACCGCTGCGGCCAAGGTCCTCGACCCAGGTCTTGCCCCGGGACGCTTGCGCCAGGTTGGACACGATCAGCGTCGAGTTCTTGTCGGTGAGGTCGTAGAAACCCGAGCCGATCACCCGATTCAAACCGTCGGCATAACCCAGCGAACCGTGAGCTGACCAAGTCAGCGGGTTGAGGATGCTGAACGGCACCAGGTTCTGCGACGTGGACGCGTACTGGTCATTGAAGTTGACGATGTTGTTGGTCGCCGAGTCCTGATGTCCGTCGTGCTTGCCCAGGGAACCGCTACTGAACGTGGTGCCGTCCAGCACTCGAAACACCGGATCGTTCTCGTAACCGATGTTCAGCACGTTGTTACCGGTGGCGCTTTGGGTCGGCGAGGCGAAGGCAATGTAGCTGGCCTCCTTGAAGAAACCGCCCCAGTTGTTGCCACTCAGTTCGGCGACGCTGTTGACCCCTAGCCCGCCAAGGCTGTGGCCGCTGACCAGTACGTCCCTGGCGCTGATGTCATGGGCTATCGCGAACGCAGCGACGTCGTTGAGTAAGCTGTCGAAGGCGTTTTTCGCGTAGTTCGTCGCGTAATCCACTGGGCCGACAGCAGCCAGCAGGTTGTTTTTCATGTCGCCCAAGGTGTCGCTGTAACCCAGGCCGCCGGTGCCGCGCAAGGCAATGCCGATACCGATCAGCGTGCCCGCCGCGTCGTACTTGCCGAGCACTTCGGCTTCGGCGCTGGTGAAACCGTTCTTTTCGCCATAGAAGGTGCCTTGTGCGCCGACCTTGCCTTGATAGCCCAGCTGCGCGGCGCCAATCGGCGCCCAACCGGTCGCCGGCAGCGGTTTACTTGTTGGCGTGTACGCATACAGCGTCAGCGCGATGGCGTCGCTGTACAGCGCCTTGCCGTCAGCATTTTTGTAATCAAACAGTCCCATAGGTTTGCTTCCTTTGCGTTAAATCAGAACTGCCAGTCGAGCGTCAGACCCACACCGTGGTCTTTCTCGTTGGCGCCAAGCAGTCCGTTGTAATCGAGGCTCAAACGAACGTCCTGCGCCACCGCCAAACCGGCCCGCACACCCACAACGGCGGCGTTACGATCCAGGGAAACGCTCTGCACGCTGAACGCGGTATTGCCGTTGGCGAAGGCCAGATGATCTTCGGAACCGGTCTTGCTCAGGTTGTGCTGCCAGCCCAGCGTGCCGGACAGTTCCAGTTGGTGTTGGTCCGACAGGGTAATCGCTTTGCTCGCCCGCAGGCCGAGGGTCGAAAGCACGGCGTCGCGGTTGTCTTCGCCACCCTTGAGCGCCGCGGCATCACCTTTCTCGGTGAAGCTGTCGCTGTTCAGGTGCACGTAAGCCAGGTTGGCGAACGGTTCCAGCGCCAGCGGTTGCAGGTCCAGGCGATACGCCGCTTCGGTAAACAATTGTGCGGTTGTCGCATCGCGTTTGGATTTCTGTTTGCCGCTGACGTCGCCAAATTGCAGGTCACGTTTCACGTCGATGCGGTGCCAGCTGTAAGCACCACCGACACTCAAACGCAGGGCGTCGATTTCATGGCCCAGATAGGCGCCCACGTGGTAGCTGTCGACGGAGGCTGATGAATGCGTGCCATCGCCCATGCTCAACGAACTGTCGCTGTAACCGGTCACGAAACCCAGCCGCGTATCTTCAGTGATCAGGCCGTCGACACCGGCCAGCAAACCGCCGATGGAGCTGTTGGCACTGGCGTTGTCATGCCCGCCATCGCCCTTGCCCCAGGCGCCGAGGACTTTGACCCAGGCGTTGCTGCGGTCATCGGTGGGTGCCGCAGCGTTGAACAGATCACGCTCGCGCAGGCGTTCGCCGACGGCATCGCGCAGGTAGCGGCTGTCGTTGATCAGCAGCGTGCCGATCGCCGGGTGAATCTCACCGGAGAGTTGCTGGAAGGCTTGTTGCGCGACGGCGGCAGTCGGCGAAAGCAGCAAGGTTTCATAGAGCGCATTGCCGACGCCCAGTTGCTCGGCGGCCGCGGCGACGGCGCGTTGATTCGGGGTTTGGCCGACACTGGCGAAGGAAGCTGCGGTGCGCTCTACCGCCAGTTGGATGCCATTGGCCGAATAGCCGAGTGTGCCTGCGATAAACAGATAATCCGGTAACACGGCGCCGAAACGTCCTTCGATCCCGCCGGCCGCTTGCAGAATGTTGTATGGGTTGCCGAGCAAGGATTTCACTTCGCGGGGGGTCAGCAAGGTCGGACTGTTTTCCAGGGACAGGCTAATGGTAGCGCCGTCGATCACGGCTTTACCGCCCGCCACGATCTGATCGCTGCGGGTCGGCGATAACTCCACGGCGTAGGTCGAGCCCGGCTCGAAGGTGACGTCGCCCGCCACGTGCAAGGTGCCGATAGAGTTGCCTGGTGCTACGGTGCCACCGCTTTTTGCGGTCAATGCACCGATGCGGCCATTACCGCCCAGGATCCCTCTGTCGTTGACGGTGACTGCCGAGAGCAGCGAGCCGTTGATTGCCAATCGACCTTGATTAACCAGCGTCGGGCCGGCGTAGGTGTTGGCGCCGGTCAGCACCAACGTGCCGATGCCCTGTTTGGTCAGGCCCCCGTGGCCGGAAATATCATTGCGCCAGACGTCCAGTCCGCAGTGCACGTCATTGCACATGCGTTCGGTCGGTTTGCCGGCGTCGATAATCGCGCCGATCCCAGGCAAGTCCGCCACAAACTGGCTCGAACCGTAGGCACCCTGAATGCGCCACGCCTCGGGAATGTCTTGCTCGGTGACAAACATCGCCGGGCCATCGATGCCTTTGCGCAGGTTGATCATGCCCCAGCCGTACAGCGAATCGACACCTGGCGCACCGATGTCGGTGGCCGTGGTGCGCAACACGCTGGCGACCTGGGCGCCGGTCATGTACGGGAAGCGTTCCATCAGCACGGCCATGGAACCCGCGACATGCGGCGCCGCCATCGAGGTGCCGTTGTAGTTGGCGTAGCCGGTGGTCAGGTTGCCGGCACTGGTACCGCTGATGATCGAGCTGTAGATCTTGCTGCCCGGTGCGGACACACAAAAGCTTGCGGTATAACCGCAACGCGATGAGAAGGTGCTGATGTTGTAGAGGTCCGGGCTGTTGAGGTCCGGGTTCTTTTGCAAGGCTGCCACGGTGACCCAGTTCGGCGCGATGTCCGGGACGAAATAGCCCAGGCCTGCGATGGCGTCCGGGTTGTTGAGGTTGTAATCGTTGCCGGCCGCGAAGATCGTCACGATACCGCTGCGGGCCGCCGCGATGGCGCCATCGTAGGCTCCGCCCGGTTGGGTCCCGAGCAACGGACGGATCTCGTTGAACTGTAATTGCGCGTCCTGCACGGTGAAATGCGGGTATGCGGGGTTACGTCCTCCGAGGTCAAAGCGGTCGGTGATGCCGATGCCCCAACTGTTGTTGATGATCCGCGCGCCGCTGGCGATCAAGGCATCCCAACCGGCCTTGTAGACCGCGCCGTCGTTGCCGCGAATGATGCCGTCTTCCGGGCCCGGATCTCCGTTGTCCGCACTGATGAGCTGCGAGCCAAACGCCACGCCATGCATCGGGCCTCCATCGCGACTGCCGGCAGCGATCCCACCAACGTGGGTACCGTGGGCACCCAGCTTGCCGTCGGAACCGATCGAGGGCGAACCGTCGTAGCGAAACGCATCGCCGGCGTTGACCGGGATGTACGGGTCGGTGTATTCGCGGATGCCGCTGGTGACCAGAGTGATCACTTTGTCAGGACCGGAAAACTCCGGATGCGCGGCATAGACCGGTTGGTCGAAAATCCCCAGCTTCACGCCTTTACCGGTGTAACCGGCAGCGTAGGCCTCTTGTGCGTTGACCGCTCCCAGCCCCCAATCGGCATTGAATTCAGTGCTGCGCCAACTATTGGGATCGCCTGCTCTACCGTTTTCCACGTAAGGCGCCGCTTGCGCGGTACCGAGGGTGGCCAATGCGCAGAGCAAGGCAAGGTTGTTGTGCTTGTTATTCATCCCGCTACCGTCCTTAGTTGTGTTGCCAAAATCCCTGTGCCTTGAAAAACCCTATTTGTAAGCCCCTCAAATCAGTGGGGCCTCGGACCCTGGCCGAACGCCTCGTCAACCTTGGCCAGATCCTGCTCATTCAACGTCCCGGCGTAGTAATGCAACTTGGTCCAGGCCATCAAGTAGTCGTAGCGTGCCTGTGCCAAATCCCGGCGGGTGGTAAATAGTTGTTGTTCTGCATTCAATGCATCGAGGTTGACGCGCTCACCGCCCAAAATGCTTTGCTTGGTCGAAACCACCAGCGCTTCGGCAGACTTCAGGGCTTTCTGATAAGCCCGCAACTTGTTCACGCCCGACAGGCAGGCGCTAAACTGCCGACGCAGTTCAATCAACGTTTCCCGGGTCTTGCCGTCCAGTTCGTACTCAGCCTGCTCCATGGTGCGGCTGGCCTGACGGGTCGATGCGGAAACCCCGCCGCCCGCATACAGCGGCACATTGACTTCGATGCCGATGGTGTTGGTGTCGTAACGCTGGTTGTAGGTGTTGCCGCTTTCCGACTCGTTCTGCCGCACCGAGGCGTAGGCACTGACTTTGGGCAGGTGTCCGGCGCGGTTGCGTTCGACTTCATAACGTGCGACTTCCACGGCATGGCGCTGCGAGGCCAGATTCGGGTTGTTGGCCACGGCCCTCTCGTGCCAGGTATCGAAGTTGGCCGGCTGCAGGGCGAACGTCTGGAAACTCTGATCCAGCGGCGCCAAATCCCCAATGTTGATCGCCGGCACGCCAATCAGCGCGCCCAACGCTCGTAACGACGCGTCCTGCTCATCACGGGCTTCGATTTCCTCGGCCGTGGCCAGTTCATAGCGGGACTCGGCCTCGAGGATGTCAGTACGGGTGCCCTCGCCCTGACGGAACATGTGTTCGTTCTGCTGGAACTGTTGCTCGAAAGCCTTTTTCTTGGCTTGCGCGATGTCGATCTGATCTTGAGCGAACAGTGCCTGGGTGTAACTCTCCAGCACCCGAACGAGTAGTTCCTGACTCTTGCCGCGAAAGGCTTCGTCGGCAAACAGCGATTGCGCCACGCCTTTGCGGTACGACGCGTAAGCCTCGTAGTCGAGCAGCGGTTGTTGCAGGGTCAGGGTCGAACCGTAACTGCTGTAGTTACGGTCATCGGTCCGGTTCTGCCCGCGCTCATCGAGGGCAGTGGCCTTGGAGGAGTTGCGCCCCTTGTTGTAGTTGTAAGCGATCCTGGGCAACAGCCCGGCGCGGCCAATGACGCGGTTTTCAAGGCCAGCATCGCGTTCCTTGATGGCGCCGAGAAACACCGGATCATTGCGCAATGCTTGTTCGTAGATGTCGAACGGTCCCATTGCCAGCACACTGTTGCAGGTCAGCAACGCCAGGGTCGCTGCGAGCATCGAAAGCTTATTCATACAGCAGAACATCCTTATTCCTCAGTCAACGCGGAACCTGCCCGGTCGAGCAACGGTTTGAACAAATAGTTGAGGAGTGAACGTTCACCGGTGCGCACAAACATTTGCGCCGGCATGCCAGGTTTGATCACCAGACCGTTGAGTTTTTCCATGGCCTGATCGCTGACGCTACTGCGCAGTACGTAATACGGCGCACCGGTTTTCTCGTCGATCATCTGGTCGGCGGAGATCAGGCTGACTTCGCCGGGCACGCGCGGCGTGCGGCTCTGATTGAATGCGGTGAACAAGATGTCCACTGGCAAGTGCGTGCCGACCTTGTCGACCAGATTGACCGGCAGGTGCCCTTCCACCTCCAGTCGCGCCCCCTGAGGCACGATCTCCAGCAGCGTTTCGCCCTGACGCACCACCGCGCCCACGGTGTGAACCCCGAGGTCAACCGCAATACCATCGGCGGTGGCGAGGATCTCGCTGTGTTGCAGATCGAATCCGGCGGAGGTCAGTTGCTCTTCCAGCGTCACGCTTTTCAATTGCGCCTCGGCCAGTTGGGTACGGACCTCTTTCTGATATTCCTCGATGTGCTGTTGCAGTTTCAGCCGCGATTCGAGGATGCCCTGCTCCACACGGCCGCTGTCGCCGGTGTTTTCTGCCAATTGTTGTTGAACCTGCGACAGCTGACGCTGGTACTCCATCAACCGATTGCGCGGGATGTAGCCGTTATCCGCCAGGGGCTGAAGGTTGCTCAGCTGTTGTTTCAGAGAACTGGCCTGGGCAGTCAAGTCCGTGCGGGCGCGGCGCATGCCACCCAGTTGCGCGCTGGCGCCTTCGATGCTGGCGCGCAAAGCAGCCTGTTCGCGGGAAAACGCTTCACGCCGGCTGCTGAACAACTGCCGTTGACCTTCCAGCACCAAGGCCAGACGCGGGTCAGGATTGTTGCTCAGTTCAGCGGGGAAACTCACCTGTTTGAGGTTGTCCCGTTCACTCTGCCACCGCGCCAGACTGGCCCAGGCCATGCGGTATTGCGCTTGCAGCGATTGCACGTCAGCGGCGACTTGCGTCTGGTCGAGCTGGAACAATGGCTGGCCCTGCTTCACCCCTTGACCCTCGCGCACCAATATCTGGCTGACCACGCCGCTGCTCATCGATTGCACGGCTTTGCGCTTGCCCGACACCACGACCGTGCCTTGCACGGGAATGCCTTGGTCAAGAGGCGCGAGACTGGCCCAGGTGAAGAAACTGCCAGCGCCGACGATCGCCAGAATCCAGCCCATGCGGACGAAGAAACGCGCGTCGCGCTCGGGGCGTTCTACGATGTAGTCGTGTTCCATGGTGGCTTCGCTGATGTTACTCATACGCCCGAATTCCTTGTCGAGGGCTGATACTGTCGGCTCATGCTGAGCCCGCCCGGTGCTTGCGCGGTTTTCTCCCGCTGCTGCTCCTGATTGGCAGCGAGTGCCTTAAGCACGTCCTGGCTTGCACCGAATGCTTGCAGGCGTCCTTCGTTGAGCACCAGTAGCTTGTCGGCCTGGGCCAGTGCCGAGGAGCGATGGGTCACCAGAATCACGCTGGTACCTTGGGCTTTCATTTGCGCAATGGCGCTGGCCAATGCTGCTTCGCCCACGGTGTCGAGGTTGGAATTGGGCTCATCCAGCACCACCAGTCGCGGGTTGCCGTACAACGCGCGGGCCAGGGCCACGCGCTGCTTTTGACCCCCGGACAAGCCGCCGCCGTCTTCGCTGAGCACGGTGTCATAGCCTTGCGGCATGCGCAGAATCAGTTCGTGAACGCCGGCCTGCTGCGCGGCTTTAACCACTTTTTGCGGGTCCGTCTCGCTGAACCGGGCGATGTTTTCGGCGATGCTGCCGCTGAACAGCTCGATGTCCTGTGGCAGATAACCGATATAGGGGCCAAGATCGTCGCGATTCCAGCGATGAATGTCCGCGCCGTCGAGCCGCACCGTACCGCCAAGCGTGGGCCAGACACCGACCAGCACCCGGGCCAGGGTCGACTTGCCGGAACCGGATGCCCCGAGCACCCCCAGCACTTCCCCCGCACAGAGGCTGAAATTGACCAAATGCAGCGTGGCCGCCCGTTGTCCCGGCGGTGCGGCGCTGACCTGTTCGAAGCTGATCTGCCCCTTCGGCGCCGGCAGCGCCATGGCTTCGTCACTTGGTGGAAAGGCTTGCAGCAACGAATCAAGACGACGGTAAGCGAGCTTGGCACCGCTCCACTGCTTCCACACGGCGATCAATTGGTCGATAGGGCTCAGGACGCGGCCCATCAGAATGGAACCGGCGATCATCATCCCGGCCGTCATATCACCCTTGATCACCAGCAATGCCCCCAGACCCAGCACCAGCGATTGCAGGCACAGGCGTAGGGTTTTGCTCAGAGAGCTGATGACGGCACCGGTGTCGCTGGCCTGGTTCTGCAAGCCAAGGAAACGTGAATGGACCTCGAACCAGCGTTTACGCAACGCCCCGAGCATACCCATAGCCTGAACAGTTTCGGCGTTGTGCAGGTGACTGGTGGCCAGTTGGCTGGATGCCTGGGAAAACCCTGCGGCTTCGCCCAAGGGCTTTTTTGTCATTGCCTCGTTGAGGCAAGCAAGGCCTATCAACAGCACCGTGCCCACCGTCGCAAACACGCCGAGCCAGACATTGAACAGGTAAATCACGAACAGGTAGACCGGAAACCACGGCGCATCAAAGAAGGCAAACAGTGCAGGGCCCGTGACGAACTGGCGAATTTGCGTCAGGTCTCCCAAGGCTTGCCCGGCGTTGCCCTCGCCCCGAAACAGGTTGCGCTCGAATGCGGCCTGATAAACCCGCAGGTTGAAACGGCGCTCCAGTTGGCTGCCGATACGGATAACGATGAAGCTACGCACGATTTCAAGCAAACCGATGAAAGCAAAGAACCCGACCACCATCAACGACAGCATCGCCAAGGTGGTTTCATTTTGCGAAGACAGCACGCGGTCGTAGACCTGAAGCATGTAAATCGACGGGACCAGCATCAGCACGTTAATTAACGCGGTAAAACAACCGACGCTGATCAGGATGCTCTTGTAGTCGCCCAGCGCTTTGAATAATGGTGCGGTGGCCGGACTCTTTGCCATCTTCATGGGTTCTTCCTGAGGTGTTTTTACTCGCCCTATCTGGCGACGTGTCCATTAACTGTCCGCGCAGCGGCGGTTATCGGCATTGCGCAAGCGTTCACAAACTAATAACAACGTTTCGTGGGCGACAAGGTGTCTTCGATTAGTTGGGTTGCTCTTCTGTCGGCAATGACGAACGTTATATTCGAGTCGTGTTAATGCACCAGGCGCACAAGTGTTATGACCCAATCGGATTTCAATGTGGCTTTATACGATCCGTCGCGTTGGCGGTTAAGAAATAGAATCTTCGAACCTCCTTTGCCGGTGATCGCCAGGCCATCCGGCTCAGGGAACCAGCCAATCGCAGATTCGCCGTCCAGCCAGGCGCTGAGACAATCGGCGCCCTCACCCAGCGTCTGTTTCGGTTGAAAGTCGATGACGCAGACGTTGGACGGTTTGTCCTGCAACGCCTGGGACTCTGGCGAGTCATCTTTGACGGTCAGGGTCGCCTGCCATTTGCCGGTCAGTGCCGAGGGGTCTGCTAACTTCAGGCTGCTCGCCATGGCTAAATCTCCAAAAAACATCATGAACGTCGCCAATAGCCACGCGGTTGTTCTGTAGGTGAAGCCGTTATGGATCATGAGGCGCTTTACTCCTTTCAAGGGGCAGAGCGCAGCGCGTCTGCGCCGCCCTCCTTCTCACCTCACATCACGCAGCGATGTCGGTGTACGCCACCTGGCCCACGGTGCTGACCAGGAAATCAGCCACGCCATGCCCGGAGAAGTCCACCGCCAACAGGCTATTGCCACTCGAAGAGGTCAACACCGCATCGCCTGCCGCACCGGTGAACGCGTTCACGAAATGCAGGCCCGCACCGTGGGTGATGCCGGTCAGGTCGATCTTGTCCAGGCCGCTGACGAAATCGAGGATTTGGTCGACTGCCCCGGGTTTGGAGTCGCTGCTGGCCGCGAACACGAAAGTGTCCGAACCTGAACCGCCCCACAATTTGTCCGCACCGCCTGCGCCGTAGAGGATGTCATTACCGGCACCGCCCTTCAGTTCGTTGGACGCGCGGTTGCCGATCAGCAGGTCGTTACCCGAACCGCCGATAGCGTTCTCGACGGTGACGCCCTTGGCGATGGACACGTTACCCACCAGGCCGCCAACGTCGGAGAACGAGGCCTCATTGAGGTTGATCTTCTGATTTTGAGTAAAACCGGAAAAGTCCAGCGTATCCTTGCCGCCCGCATCCCATACGGAAAACACAACCTTGTCCGACGATGAAGACGCGCTCAGGAAGTCGCGCCCGGTGTTGGAGTTGAAGCCATAAGTGGTGTCACCGGTACGGGTGGTGGTGTTGGCGCCGTAGAGCTTTTGGATGGCCGCGATATCGTCCATCAGCGGACCGGACGAATAGGCTTCGACGCCGCCCTTGCTGAAGTTCTGGCTGGTATTGCTTTCACTCCAGTAGCTCATGACGCTGTAACCGCGGGTGTCTTGCCCGTAGGACGCGTCGTTGTAAGTCGGCGCGCCCTCGCCGGCGTTGTAGTCGCCAGGGTGGGCCAGGCCCAGGCTGTGCCCGATCTCGTGGGTCAGGGTTTGCCGGCCGTAATTGTTCAGGTCCGGCGTCTTGTTCGGCGTGTAGCGGCTGTTGGTCAGGTACCAGGAAGTACCGTCGTAACCCGCACCCGTGCCAGGCAGATAGGCGAAGGCCGCCGCACCATCCTGACCGCCGCTGTAGTTGCCGAAGGTCATGTGACCGTCGCCACCCGTGACCTTGTCGGTGAACGTGACATTGGCCACGTCGGCCCAGGATTGCATGGCCAGCACGGCCTGGGCTTTCTGCTGAGCGCTGAACTGGCTGAACCCGGTGATCCCGTGTTTGTTCATGGTGCTCGACGATGCCGAGGTCAGGAACGTGTAGGTGAGTTCGATTGTGCCGCTGCCGTCCCTGTCCAGGTAGGCCGCGCCATCGCGCAGCAATTGTGTCGCTGCCTGGTCGACGGAGAAGGAGGGTTTGCCATTGACCATGAGGTTAGCGCCCCGATCATACTGATGGCTGAAGCTATTGATCTGGTTGAACGCAGAACTGGATGCAGCCAATGCGTGCAGTGGCTGGAACGCCTGTTCGGCGCTATCAATAGCGTTGTCTTTTACTTTCGACATAAACACACTTCCTTGTTTAGCTATGGAACAGTTTTTTTGTCAGACAGCAACAATCTCTGGCGAGATCGTCCTATCACTCGCCCAATGAAGGCGAAAGAAAACTGACACAATTCGAAATCAAACGTCTAGCTTTTTTTTGACGTCAAATTGAGCTGTTCCTGAAAGTGCCCGAAAACAATGCCTGCGCTGTCGAAATATTGTTTATTAGAGGGCGATTTGCGCAAATCGTCTGACGATTGATTATTTAATAATTAAATAAAGGTAAGTTGCTTTTTGTCGACAGGGTCTCACTGTGTGTGAGTTATTAATATGAGTGCCAGCGTATTGATATCGGCTGGACATTTTTGATGTTTTAGATTCTGGCGACCGCTGCGCAGCCTGATCCATCGAAAGGAAGCCTGGAATCTACAGCGTTGCCAATCGAATCGACGGCGGCCTAGAAGATGCAGATAACGGTTTGACGAATGACCTGCACGCACTTGATGAGCCCGTAAGCGAGCTCGATGGCGAGATATCTGCGGTCGAGGCAAGTACACGAGGGTTGCTGCGCAGTGTTTAACCGAACCCCGAAACGGCCCCCTCCCCTAGCTCTGCGTTTTCTCAGACCTCACTAAACACTGTCGTGGAGCGTCCCATAGCGCTGTTCGTAAGCACGAATATAAGCATTGGGAGAGTCCGGCAAATGTGCTTTCACCACTTCGATCAACGCTTGCCGATCAGTGCCGCTCATCGCCGCCAAAATCGCCAGGTGATCCCTCTCCACTTTTTTCAGATGTCCTGGATCCGCATATTTGACTGCCCTGATCAGGTGAGCCTGTTTGGCACAATCAATAATGATCTCGACCAGCTTGCTATTATTACAGGCCGAATATTGGGCTTGATGAAATTCGATGTTCAGATAGAACACTGCGCGCAGATCTCCCGCAGCAATGGCGGCCGAATGGCGATTTTGAATTTCTCGCATTGTCGTCAAAATCGCTTCTGGCGCTGGCAGCGGCGTACGCATGGCAGCGGCGACTTCCAGTACCTCCCGCACCTCATAGATTTCGGTCACCTCAGTCGGCGTCAGTTCGCGCACAAATGCACCGCGATTGGGGATGCGGGTGATTAATCCGGCTGCGTGCAGGTCGTCCAGCACATCTCGGATGACGTGACGTTTTGCATTAAAACGTGCGGCCAAATCCTCTTCAATCAGCTTCTCTTTTGAATGAAGAATGCCAAAAACAATTTCTTCTTCCAACTGTTGAACCACATCTGCACGCATTCCGGATCCTCAGAATTTCCTGATGTTTTTTGATTGCTGGGGCTGACATAAACAGCGTTGGCATGCCTTTTTCGTGCACTGTTTACGTAAGCCCTAAGTACGATTTACTGCCGCGATAATACCAAAAAAAGCCTCAATGATAGTGGTAAATATATTGTTGACAATTTACCCAACAATGCGCACAGTGAAAACCCATAAAAAAGGTACCCTATATGAAACTCAGCAAGCTGGAGCATTACAATATAGAAACCGTAAAACCGGAACAGACCGTCAAGTTTTACACTGAGGTTTTAGGGCTGGAAAATGCCCCACACCGCCGCCCCGACGTCAGCCAACCGGGAACCTGGATTTACGTAGGTGATGTGCCGGCCATTCATGTCAATTTCGTTGAAGTTGATCAATCTGGTAAAACAGGCGCCATAGACCATGTCGCTTTTGAGGGGCACGATTACCTGGCCTTTTGTCAACACCTGCGCAATCTCGGCACTGAATTCGAAACAGTGGAATCACCGACATTAAATCTGGCACAGATATATGTTATCGATCCGAATGGTATCCGCATCGAAATCAATATCCGTGGTGAAAAAATTGGTTCTTGAGGCCTGATAGTTATTCCTGACCCATTACATGTAATAGGTCAGGAACATCGCACTGTCTATAGGTCGGCGGTTGTTTGCATTTCTGCAATGAGTGCGCCGGTGGCCTTGCGCAGCAAACCGGCATCATTCATCACCGTTACCAAATCGCAACCAGACGCCACCATTACACGGGCGAAGGCCACATCCGGACAAAAAATGCCGACGCGCAGAGCATGAGCGCGTGCGACCTGGATAACGCGCTCTATTTCCCTAATTACTCGTGGTGAGAGTGGATTACTAATCACACCTTCCAACGTCATGGATAAATCGCTAGGTCCAATGTAAAGACCATGCAAACCCGGCACGCTGGCGATCTGTTCAAGATTTTCCAATGCCAACTCAGTTTCTATCATTGCCCACGACAGCACTGCTTCATCAGCACCGTTAACGTAATCGGCACCGCCGTATAAAATACCGCGCGCTGGGCCATAACTGCGTTCGCCATGAGGGGGATAACGCATCGTTCTTACGAAGGCTTCGCACTGTTCGCGCGTGTCGATCATAGGACAGATGACACCATACGCCCCCATGTCGAGCACTTTCTGAATTAGCCAGGCCGTGTTGGCTGGCACCCGCACCATGGGCACTGCAGCCGTGGTGGAGATCGCTTGCAGCATACTGAGCGCGGTCTCTATATCAAACATCCCATGTTGAAGGTCAACCGTAACTGCATCGTAAGGCAAATGCGCCACCACCTCGGCGCTGTAACTGGAGCCTATCGACAACCACGCATTCAACGCGCATCTGCCCTGCTGCCATACGTCTTGTAATCCGTTTGCTCGCATATTTTTCACCTGAATTAAATATTCGGCACAGCCGCACGACTCGCTTTATTAACTTCGCCGGCGGCACAGGACGGTTGCAGGCGCTAAGGGCAACACGATTACCGAATTAATATATGAGTTTAATGTTGCAAGCCCACCCGCCAAGTGGATACTTCGATCGGCTTCTTAAAGTTGCTCTGAGTTACGTGCTACTCACTCGCCAAAAGCGCGAGATCTTTATGGAACGTGGCAGCACCCTAACGGGCAGTAAGGTACTGCACTCAGCTTTACAACCGCCCCATAACTACAAGGGGTGCCAGTCACCATCGTTTAGGTTTGATGCAGTCGCCGCGGCAATCATGCGCATACCGGCGACACCGTCGGCAATGCTTGGCAAATTGCCCATATAATCCGAACTGCTGGTATCGGTACGGGCGGCTACCAACGCCAGTGCAGCTTCTGCATAGATATTGGCAAAAGCCAGCGGATAACCTTCCGGATGCCCAGGTCGGAAACGCGAAGAGCGCGCGACAAAATCAGAGGTGCCGTCCTGCCCCGATCGAAGAATCATTTCTGGCGCTTGGAGGGGTCGAAAATGAAGGTATTCGGCATTCTCTTCGCGCCATTCAAGCGCCGCCTTGTCACCATAAATACGAAATGACAAACCATGCTGGCTGCCAGTAGCGACATAGCTCGCCCACAGACGACCAACAACACCATCCTTATAGTCGAAATCGAGATAAGCGTTGTCATACACTTCTCGCCGCGCCGCCAACGTCTGCATGCGTGCAGACAAACGCTGCGGCAGCATGCCGGTGATATAGCTCATCAGATGATAAGCATGCGAACCGACTTCACCAAGCACCGCTTCTTTACCCATCGATGCCGCACGAAAGCGCCAATGCCGCTGCGCCGGATCTTCCGGCTCCACCGAGACTCCCGGCGCACCGCCAGCAAATTCCACCTCTATCATGCGTAGACGTCCCAGCGCACCTGACCTGACCAGATCACGTGCATGGCGAACCATGGGAAAACCGGAATAGCAATGCGTCAGTACAAACAAACGCCCCGACGATGCTACGCATGCCGCGAGCTCCTGCGCTTCCGCTACGGTCTTGGTCAGTGGTTTTTCGCAGATGACATCGATGCCCGCATTAAGAAACGCCATCGCAACGTCTTTATGTATTTGCGGCGGCGTTGCAATCACCACCACGTCGATGCCATCTTTACGTGCCGCCTCACGCCTTGCCATATCTCGATAATCGTCGTAAATGCGATCAGGCGACACCAGCAACCCCGCGCCGGTCGCGCGCGATATTTCTTGATCTATCGAAAAAGCACCCGCGACCAGTTCATAGTAACCATCGGTTTGATAAGCAATCCTATGCGTTTCACCGATGACCGAGTCAAAGCCTCCGCCCACCATGCCCAGCCGCAAACGGCGGCCGAGTTTCGTTAAAATAGTTGAGTACATGCTTTTTGCCCTTGTGCGAAAGTGATTGTCATTTTTGTCGTGCACGCGCTTTTGTGAGCGTTGCTTCATATGAAACACGGATCGTATCTAGATACACAGCGCCGATCAGCACCACTCCCACTACGATTTGTTGTAAAAATGGATCCATGCCAAAGACATTCAAGGCAAAGCGAATAGTCGCCATGACTAGAGCGCCGCTAACAGCCCCCATCACACTACCGCGCCCCCCCATCAAACTAGCACCACCGATGACTGCAGCAGCAATTGCATCTAGTTCATAACCAAGACCAATTCCAGGATGGGCTGAGCTGATGCGTGACGACAGCACAATCGCTGCACAACCAACAGTGAAACCGGCAAACATGTAGATCTTTATTCTCAGCCGCTTAACATTGACACCCGCTCGCCTGACGCTCTCTTCGCTGGCCCCAATCGCATAGGTGTAGCGACCCAAGGGACGCTGGGTAAATATATAGTGGGCCAAGATAGCAACTACCGCCACAATCCAGACCGGGAATGGAATGCCTAGCAGTTCACCATTCCCGATGTAATCAAACCACTCCGGAAAGCCATACAGCGCATAACCATCAGAAAGTTTCAACGCTGTTCCTTGAGCGATTCCTAACATGCCAAGCGTGACGATGAAGGCCGGGATCCGACCATAGGAAATCAAGAAACCATTAATGGCGCCGCCAACGATACCTAGACCAATGGCAATAACCATCGCTCCAGACATCGGTATACCCAGTGAAGTAGTGGCGACCGCCATCACCACCATCGACAGCGACATCATGGTGCCGACAGAGAGATCAATACCGCCGGAAATGATTACCAACGTCATGCCGATCGCAAGCAAAGCATTAACCGATGCCTGCAAGCTGATGGTCATCATGTTGGCAGCGCTAAAGAACGCAGGATGGATTAACGTAATGGCCAGAAAAATAAAAATCAGTAGCAGCAAGGGGCCAATCACATCGAATAAACGCCAGAAAGAAAATGAGAACATTTTTTCGGTGGGGTTTTCCGGTGGCATTTTAGAGTGAATATTCGCGGACATAAGGCACCTAAACAGGAAGTTGGATTGGGGCAGTGGCAGCAGTCTTCATTTCACCGGTGATGATAATGTTGGCCAACTCCTCTTTGCTGATTGCCGACGTCGCAACCTCGCCGACCTTTCGACCGTTTTTCATAATCACGCAGCGGTCGCACACTTCCATCACGTCGTGCATATTGTGAGTGACATAAATGATTGCCATGCCACGCGCCCGCAACTCTTTCACCAGCGCCAGCACTTTGCGGGTCTGGGCTACACCGAGCGCAGCCGTCGGTTCATCCATGATGATCACACGGCAATCGGCGTTGACCGCTTTGGCGATGGCGACAGATTGCCGTTGACCTCCGGACAAGTCCTTGACCATGGCATCGACGCTAGGCAAATCGACGGCAAGTTCCACCAGCAGCTCAGTGGCTCGGCGTCGCATGCGTGCAGTATCGAAAACAGACAGGCCCGGGAAAATCGATTTACGCAGCTCCTGCCCTAGGTACAGATTGGCCACAACGCTGAGGTTGTCGCAAAGCGCAAGATCCTGGAACACCGTCTGGATGCCGGCCTCAAGGGCGGCCTTGGGTGTAGGAAATTCGATTTTTTCACCCGTTAATAGGATCTCGCCCTCCTCAGGAATATAGGTACCAGAAATGACTTTGATCAGCGTCGACTTACCTGCACCGTTATCACCCAGCAAAGCAACAACTTCGCCGGCATTGAATTCGATAGAAACATCGTCGAGCGCGAATAGCGCACCAAATTGCTTACGCACGTTGCGAATTGAAAGAAGTGGCATGCATTCCTCCTATCTTGGATAGTGTTTTTATTAATCGGATCTTAGTTGCTCAGCAGCTAAACGTTGCTCGCCATGCATTGTTTGCAATTAAAGCAACTTAGCCCTTCGGCAGACCTGTCCGCATAGCGTAATCTTCAACATTTTCTGGCGTCACCAGCAACATACCGGAATCGATAAGTTCGGGAAAATCCGAAGACTGCTTTTCGCCCGACATCAACTGTGCCACTATCTCGACCGCTTCGCTGCCCATTACATCGGGGTACAAAGAAATAGTGCCTGACATCTTGTGATCCCTGATCTGTGTCACCGCTTCGGCAACGCCATCAAAACCAACTATCTTGACCTCTAACAATTTTTTGGCTTGGACGAGATCACCTTTCGATTTTGCTTTTTTTGCCGACCGCTCAAGAACTTGGCGAGCGCCTAGAGCCATCATGTCGGATGCGGCAAAAATAAGATCGATATCCGGATGGGCAATAATAATCGCCTCGGTAGCTTGTACCCCACCCGGCAATGTCCAATGTCCAGTAATGGAACTCGCCAGATTAATCTCAGGATATTTCTTGAGCGCGTCATGAAAGCCTTGCTTGCGCTGCGCCGCTGTTGTGCCGCCAGGCTCACCTTCCAGCATCGCAACTTTGCCTTTCTCATTGATCAGTTTGGCGCTGAAATCGGCAGCGGCTCCCGCCGCCTTGATATTGTTACCCTGGATCAACGTGACATGGCCATCTCCGTCTGTACTAGAGTCAACCAATACAACAAAAATGCCTGCTTGCTTTGCCTTACGCACCACATTACCTAAACCTCGTGCGACCGTCGGCGCCAACACAATACCGCCAAACTCGCCACGGGCGATCAGCGCTTCGATAATGTTGATCTGATCTAATACCGCCACATCGCTGCTTGAACTAAAACGTTCGGTAGAGATACCGAGCGCTGCTGCCGTACGTTCCGCAGCTTCAGCAATCTTGATTTGAAAAACATCATTAATGAGTGTCTTTGGCAGGATGGCGATCTTCTTGCCCGGACCCACGATAGCGCCAAGCACGCCACCACATGCCAGTACAGCGCTGGCTCCTAGCACGATCTGTCCAAAACGGCGGCGCGAGAATCCTGTATTCATGTCTGCCTCTTTTTATTAGTTGCCCTTCAAGCGAGGTGCATTGGGCTCAGCACAGAATCATCGACAACATTGTCAACAATTTATTTGACATTTGCTCGTAACCTCATCATGTTGCGTTTGCAGCACAAAGACGCGCTATGCGCACCATACAAAAACAAAATATGGAAAAAACACGATGATCAGAATTGGCTTAATAGGCGCGGGTTTTATCGGCCAGATGCACGCATTGGCTTTCCGTAATGCCGCGATGGCAAGCTGGTCGCCCAAAATAGATATCAGTTTGGTCGCCCTGGCAGATCAGAATATCGAACTCGCCGCAGAAGCCCAGAAACGCTATGGATTTGAACGCATCACGACTGACTGGCGTGAAGTGGCAGGCGCCGCAGATATCGATCTGTTGATCAACTGCGGGCCCAATCATCTTCACGCAGAACCGTCGATTGCGGCGGCCAAAGCCGGCAAGGCGGTATTTTGTGAAAAGCCGCTGGCTGGCTCCGCCGATCAGGCTTATCAATTGTGGAAAGGAGTCGAAGCAACCGAGGCCACCGCAATGTGCGCCTTCATGCATAGATCAATCCCTGCGCTCAATCTCGCACGAGAAATGATCAAGTCGGGCGAGCTTGGTGAAATTCGTCATTTCCGCTCCCGCTTTTTACTCAATATGGTGACTGGCGATCCTTTGTCTTGGCGCTTCAGTCGTTCGCAAGCAGGCCTTGGTGCACTGGGCGACCTTGGATCACACCACATAGATCAAGCGCGTTTCCTGGTGGGTGAAGTGAGCTCGGTAGCCGCCATGACCAACACATGGACCAAAGACCCGGCCGGCAAAGTGATTGACGTGAATGACGACTCCTTCGTATGTGTTGCCCAGTTGGACAATGGCGCCAGCGCCTCGTTCGAAGCCTCGCGAGTAGCCAGCGCGCATAATCTTGGTGGCTTCATTGAAATTGACGGGAGTAAGCGTTCAATCGCATTTCATATGGAGCGCCTGAACGAACTCGTTATTTATGAACCAAAACGCGGTTCGCGCACGCAGATGGTCACTCAAGCGGATCATCCCTACAGTGATTTCTGGTTGCCTATCGGCATCCAAGGCCAGCATCCACTCGGCTGGAACGAGTGTTTTGCCCATCAAGCTCGACATATGCTCGAAGCGATAGCAGCAGGCAAGCTAATTGCTCCGCGCGCAACTTTTGAGGATGGGTATCGGGTAGCCGAAATTGTGGAGACGATTGCCCGCTCGGCACAATCACGCTCATTTGAGACCGTTAACTTTCGCTCGTGAAAGGGCTGTGTTTCACCCGTCCTTGTTTGCCATGACGAACAAACATCGAGATATGTCGCACCACATCGGCTGAAAAAAAGGACTTACAAATGTCGGTCTTTGGATAAAGAGCGCACCGTTTACCGCATGAAACCTTCCATGAAGCCGGCAATGCCGCTGGCGAGTTTGCGACGCCATGGTGCGGTGGCCGGGTTGGCCAGGGTCTGGTCTTCATGGGCGAAGCTGCGGATGATCGCGTTGTAACCCAGCCAGCGGCAGGGCTCCGGCTCCCAGGCCCTGAGCGCGTCGAGCCCGCCCTGGATGACCCACGGTTGGCGCACCAGTTCGGTGTCGCGCTGCAGAATCAGGTCGGCCAGAGTCCGGCCACCCAGGTTGCTGGCACCGACGCCCTCCCCGCCATAGCCACCCGACAAGGCGGTGCCGCTGGCCTGATCGCACAGCATGTGCGGCTTGAAACGCCGGGACATCCCCAGATTGCCGCCCCAGGCATGGGTAACCCGTACGTGCTTGAGCTGCGGGAAGAGTTCGCCAAAC
Source organism: Pseudomonas sp. Ma2-10 (assembly GCF_054330215.1). NCBI lineage: Bacteria > Pseudomonadati > Pseudomonadota > Gammaproteobacteria > Pseudomonadales > Pseudomonadaceae > Pseudomonas > Pseudomonas sp. Ma2-10. Next base: position 65,714 of record NZ_JBTEYL010000013.1, read on the forward strand.
AGATAACGCCGCAGCTCCACTTCGCTGGTGGTCAAGTCGAAGTCATGGCGCAACTTGGCAGCAAACTGATAACCGCCCCGCGCGCCGAACACCAGCCGGTTGTCAGCCGTGCGCTGACCGTAAGTGACTTGGCGACTGCTTTCGCTGAAGGCCTGGCCGCGACTCAGGCCGATTTCATCCCACGTGGCAGCGGATAGCGGCTCGGTGGCCACTATCAAGCTTTGCACCGGCAGCTGATAACGCCCCAAAGGAGGCAAGGTGACCGAGTAACCTTCCACCGCCGGCACGATCCAACGGCTGCGGACCGACGCTTTCGCCGTGCGCAGGCCACCCGGCTGCCACTGGGTGACCGGGCTTTTTTCGTAGATCCTGACGCCCATTTTCTCCACCGTCCGCGCCAGACCTCGCACCAACTTTGCCGGGTGAATGGTCGCGACGTGCGGTGCATAGATACCGCCATAAGGTTTGGCGACTCTGATCTGTTGCGCCAACTGCGCGGGGCTGAGCCAGCGGTAGTCGCTTTCGGTCAATCCCTGGCGATAGAGGGTGTCGAGATAGTGCCGAAGGCTGGCTTCCTGTTCCGGATAGCGGGCAGCGCAATACAGCGCCCCGCCTTTGCGGTAATCGCAGTCGATGTTTTCGCGTTCGAGGACCCTACCGACTTCATCCGGAATGCCGTGCAGCAAATCAAAAGAAGCCCGGCGCTGTTCGGGCGGCAAATCGGCGAGCAAGCGGTCTTCGCCCAGCACATTGCCCATCATCCAGCCGCCGTTACGCCCCGAGGCGCCAAAACCGGCGGTTTGCGCTTCAACGATGGCTATATTCAGGTCAGGCGCCAGGCGCTTGAGGTAGTACGCCGTCCAGAGCCCGGTGTATCCCGCGCCAATGATAGCGACGTCGACGTCCAGATCCTGTTCCAGCGCCGGACGCGCCAATAATGGCTCGTCGAGCTGATCCATCCACAAACTGATAGTGCGCCACGCCGGCATGTAAGACTCCGCCACTCAATCTTCGATAGTGTCGATCCTAGTGCGTAGCCTTAAAGGCTGTCTTGCGCGCGTGCACGCAAAGAAATTTGTTTTACGTAGGCCTTGGGCGACTGGCCAGTGTGCTGACGGAAGCAGCTATAAAACGCCGACAGCGAATTGAACCCGGCGGCAAACGCCAGTTCGTCGATACGCAGTGGCGGCGTGGCGTTATTCAGTGCCGTGAGCACATGCTGCAGACGCGCCTGGTTGACGTATCGATAGAAGCTCTGGCCCAGTACCTGATTCAGCAGGTAGGAAATCTGATTGCGGCTATATCCGCACTCCTTCGCCACCCGTTGCAGGTCGAGTTCGGGATCGAGGTAAGGTTGTTGGCGCTGAAAATACTGCAGCAAGTCTTCAGCCATGAAACTCAGCTGACGCACAGACAGTCCGAGTCGACTGACCGCCGGGCGTTGACTGCTGGCAACTTTGCTGACGGGCTGTTCACGCACCAGCGAGGCATATTCGTTGACCCGCCAGATCAGTCCGTCACGAACGGTAATCGCCTCGCCGGTCCGGAATGACACAAGGCCTTCACCGCCGCGAAGGGTGATGCGGTACTGAATGAACGCCGTGTTGCCGTCCAGACGAATGCGGTCCGAATGTTCCAAGGCTTCGTCGGGATCGCGGGGCATGCTGCTGCGCACGTACTCACGTAATTCGCACAGTTCCATCACACGGTTCTGAAAAAAATCGCTGTACTGAATCTCTGGGTGATAGAGCGCCATCACCCCGTCCAGATCCCGGTGCTTCCAGCGCAAGTGATAACGCATCACCGTGTCCCCTGTGGCCTGGGTTTGCAGCGGACCATCATCATCGGCGTGCATAAAGGACTCGGCGAGAAAAAGCCGAGCTTGCCGAAATTTCGTCTCAGCTTCAATGACCAACCAGTAGTGGCAAACTGCCGAATACTGACCGCTCCCGTGACCGGCATCAAAAAAACTGAACCAATCGCTAAACGGCCTGAAAAATCCACATTGTTTTCACATCTGGATGCTACTTTTAAAGGCAGTCACTGGTTGAGCCATTGAAGGCTCTTCCCTCCTAACATGAGCTAAAGGAAGCGCTCGATGAACAAGGCGGGCTACATATGAATAAAGGGTTCAGTAAAGTCACCTTTCCAAACGCCTGCCAGCTGATGCGCTGGCATTTTCATCCCATGGGTTTCGAGGCGAGCATGGATGCGCCGGGCAGCATGATTGCCCGTCTATTTGACCGTGCCAGTGGCGAGACCCTGATCGCCATCGCCGGCATTCCTTGCGCGACGGTCATGAATGCTGCGGATGTAGAACGAATAATCGAAGCGGTGGAAGACGAGCTTGAGGCTTTCATTCCACCCACCGCCCTCAGGAGCTATGCCTGAAGGCTGAACACTCAACAAAAAGCCCACGACAAGTGGGCTTTTTTGTGCGCGACGATCTTTAAAGGTTCACGCCGATGTCTTGCCCTGTCGGTGATCGGCAAAGAACACTTTGCCTTTGCCGATCCGATCGGAAGCTTTAGGCTGGTTGGTTGCCTGGGTGTCTTGCCCATCGACATACCAATAGCAATGACTCACCGCCCGAGTGATGCCGACGTAAGCCAGTCGCAGGATCTCGTCTTTCTGTGCGCTGTCATACGCTTCGCTGTCGCCTGTCTTGCCAAGACCCGCCATGCGGTAGACCTGGTTCTTGTACGGAGAACGGGTCAGGTGCTGACAATCACCCAGCAGGAACACGGCGTCTGCCTGAAGTCCCTTGGCGCTGTGATAAGTCAGCTGTTTAAGCCGGCGAGCTTCGTACGGCAAGCTAGAATCAACATTAACTACAGACTTAATATGATCTTCTATCAATAACTTATCGCTACTTTTTCGATAAAGCATCAAGATTGAATCGCCTTTTCCGTAGTGTTCCATCAGGCGTTTAGCCATGCCCTGATCGTCACGATCGAGAACGTTAACTGGCAGCAAAGCCTTCGGCTCGCCACTGGCCTTGGCCTTCTTGCCTGCGATCGCCGGTGCCGCACGAACGATGTGTTCGGCGGCATCGATGATGTGCTGATGGCTGCGATAGTTGTCGCTCAGCATCACCTTGGTCGTGCTCGGCGAAGGGAATTCCTTGTTGAATTCCATGAAGTACGTCGGCGAACTGCCCCGCCAGCCATAAATGGATTGCCAGTCATCGCCGACACAGAGCAACGACGAACGCTGTGCGCCGCGCCCCACGTGCATGGCCGGGCCGCGACTGCGGATCTCCGTCAGGCTTGCGCGAATCCAGGAAACGATCTGCGGCGATACGTCCTGGAATTCGTCGATCATCAAGTGCGACATCGGCCTGAGCAGTTCATCGCTCAGCAGCTTGAGGTTCTGCGGCGAATGTTCGCTGAACAAGGCGAACATCCGGTTGTAGGTCATCACGGGGGGTTTTTGATCGAGCAGATGATCTTCCAGCGCTCGCCAGTACAGGCTCAAGGCCTCGAAGAAAAACCGGTCGGGGTCGTCCTTGGCAAAACTCATTTGGCCCACGGCCTGGGGTACATCCAGGCCAAGATTCTCGATAAAACCGGCGGCAGCGACAAAACAGTCCAGTAGCGGAGCCGCGCTGAGCTCGCCCTTGACCTTGTAATCGAAGCCAGGCCCAGCACTGGCATCGCCTCCCAGAGAGGCCAGTACCCGCGTTGATGACTCGTAACTATCCAGCCATATCAATGATTTACGACAGAAAGCTTGAAACAGAGTGCGCTTTACCGCCCATTCCGCGCGCACGCTCAATTTGGCATTGGGGCGGCTGACCTGCGGGTTTTCCCGGGGATCGAACCCCAGCACCACCCAAGCGTCCAGGCTCGGAATATAGCCATGACAATGAAATGTTGAGCCGTTGATATCGAACGTCTGACGCTTCGGCTCAATACCTTTGATTGGCCAGGCACCCGCGCGAAACCACAAATCTTCGATAGCGTCGCAGAGCTCTTCATCACGCTTGGCGGCCAGTTCGGTCACGGCCATGCGCTTCTGCACGTCCGGATGATCGCGCTCCAGCTCCTTGAGTTGCAGCGCGTGACGGGACAATGGCTTGATCAATTCGCGAAAGCGCTCATTGCGGGTGTGCAGGCTGTGATAGCAAGTGTTGAGTTGCTGGCGCTGGGCGTCGTTGATGCGCAGGTCGAAAGGATTGCTGTCGACCTCCTCATCGCCGCTTTGCGCACGGTGACTGAGGTTTTCGAAGGCTTGCAGCCGCTCGAAGCCCGGTAGGCTGCGAACCATCGGCAGGATTCGTGAATGGAAGGTGCGCACCAGATCACGCGCCTCTCTGAAACTGAGCGACCGGCCCCAGAGTGCAAATAGCTCGATCAGCTTTTTGATGAAGTCTTTGCGCGACTCACGGGTAAAGGTGACCACTGTCATCGAACTCAGCTCGAACCCCAGATAATGGGTGAGCAGCAAAATACGCAACACCAACGTGGTCGACTTGCCCGCACCCGCGCCGGCAATCACCGAGGTCGAGGGTGTGTCGCTGAAAATCATTTTCCACTGCGCGGTGCTGGGCTGGGCGTGCGGTGGCAGCAGTCGAGCGACATCGGTCTTCATGCGCTTCTTCAACTCAGCGCTCAATGGCAGACGCCAATCGTCGAACAGATTCTCGTCAACGTTGGGCGGCCGGTGTTCGGTCGAGCGCGAGTCTCGGATCAACAGTACCTGCCGGCCTTCCTCCAACCCTTCAAGTTTGCCTTCCTTATAGCCGTAATCCACCCCGGCGCTGTGCCCGCTGCGAAAGCCGTCGGCCTGGCCGTGCAGCCAGGATGCCCGGTGTTGTGCGCGCAGACGCGTCAGGCCGTGACCAAAGAACCGCGCGGCCAGACGCTTGAGTAGCGGCATCTCGGCCAGGGGACGAAGTTCAGGAGGTAGATCGGGGGTGTGTTGCGGCACGCGGACTGACTCCAGGGTGTGAGGCTGTTGAGAGCTATGGTGTCTGCATTTGCCGTTCAGTTCTAGTGAAATGCTTACAGGTCATTGGCTTATGCGATGAAGTGAAGGTTGGGTGAGAATCTTTTGAGGCTGTTTGACATTAAATTATTCGATTGTATTGAGGCGATTTTTACGCTTTTTATCGATGAATTCCTGATGGATGATGCTCGCCATCAACCACCGGTTCGCGTTTCGTGGCTCAGGCGCCCTGCCCCATGACGAACCTTTTCAGGAGACGATCATGCTTGAACTCAGACCTTTCAGATCCCTGGGCGGCGCCAACCATGGCTGGTTGGATGCTCATCACCACTTTTCGTTCGCCCAATACCATGACCCAAAACGCATGAACTGGGGCAACTTGCGGGTGTGGAACGACGACGTAATTGCCTCTGGCACCGGGTTCCCGAAACACCCGCACCGGGACATGGAGATCATCACTTATGTCCGTGAAGGCGCAATCACTCACGAAGATAACCTGGGTAACAAGGGTCGCACCGAAGCGGGCGACGTTCAGGTCATGAGCGCCGGCACCGGGATCGCCCACAGTGAGTACAACCTGGAAGCGACCGAGACCCGAATCTTCCAGATCTGGATCATCCCGAACGAATCCGGTTTGGCACCGTCCTGGGGCGCCAAGCCTTTTCCGAAAGGCCAGCGCGAAGGTTTCGTAACACTGGCGAGCGGTAAGGCTGGCGACGATCAAAGCCTGCGGATTCGAGCCGATGCACGACTGGTGGCGGCGAACCTGAAGGCCGGTGAATCCGCCGAGTATCGCCTGGACAATGGCCGTCGCGCCTATCTGGTGCCGGCCACCGGCGTCATTGAAGTCAATGGCTTGCGTGCACAAGCTCGAGACGGTATTGCGGTTGCCAATGAGCAGGTCTTGCGGGTGACCGCCATCGAAGACAGTGAAATCGTCCTGGTGGACCTGGCTTGATCTTCTAAATACGTGTCAAAAAAGGGGCGACCGTCATGGCCGCCCCTTTTTACATTCTGGATTACTTCGCCGAGATCGCGCCGTCCACCAGTGTTTGCGCTTCTGCCACCAATTGCTTGAGGTGTACGTCACTGACGAAGCTTTCAGCGTAGATCTTGTAGATGTCTTCAGTGCCCGATGGACGCGCCGCGAACCAGCCATTCTCGGTCATGACTTTCAGGCCACCGATCGCCTGGTCGTTACCCGGTGCGTGACTGAGGATGCTCTGGATTGCTTCGCCCGCCAGTTGGGTCGAGGTGACCTGGTCCGGCGACAATTTGCTCAGCAGTGCCTTCTGCTCAGGGTTGGCCTTGGCATCGACGCGCACCGAGAAAGGTTCGCCCAGTTCATCGGTCAAGGCGCGATAGGCCTGACTTGGGTCGCGGCCGGTGCGGGCGGTCATTTCTGCGGCCAGCAATGCCGGGGTCAAGCCATCCTTGTCGGTGCACCAGACGCTGCCATCCTTGCGCAGGAACGAAGCACCGGCGCTTTCTTCGCCACCAAAGCCTAGAGAGCCGTCGAACAGGCCGTCAGCAAACCACTTGAAGCCGACCGGCACTTCGTACAGGCGACGACCCAAACGTTTTGCCACCCGATCGATCAAGCCGCTGCTGACCACGGTTTTACCCACGGCCGCATCGGCGCGCCATTGCGGGCGGTTCTGGAACAGGTAATCGATCGTTACGGCGAGGTAGTTGTTCGGCGCGAGCAAACCACCGGACGGGGTCACGATGCCATGGCGATCGTGGTCCGGGTCGCACGCGAAGGCTACGTCGAAACGCTCTTTCAGACCAATAAGGCCCTGCATGGCGTGAGTGGACGATGGGTCCATGCGGATCTGACCATCCCAGTCGACCGTCATGAAGCGGAAGGTTGGGTCGACCTGTTTGTTGACCACTTCCAGATCCAGACGGTAATGCTCGGCAATTGCCGGCCAGTAGCGCACCCCGGCTCCACCCAGCGGATCGACGCCCAGACGCAGCTTGGCATCACGGATGGCGTCGAAGTCGATCACGTTGATCAGGTCGGCGACGTAGGTATTGAGATAATCGTGACGATGGGTCGTGCCGACCTTCAGCGCTTGCTCGTAGCTGATGCGTTTGACGCCGGCGAGCTTGTTGCTCAGCAGTTCGTTGGCCTTGGCTTCGATCCACTTGGTGATGTGGGTATCGGCCGGGCCACCATTGGTAGGGTTGTATTTGTAGCCGCCGCTTTGCGGCGGATTGTGGGACGGCGTGATGACAATGCCGTCCGCCAGGCCGGACGTGCGTGTGCGGTTGTAGCAGAGAATGGCGTGGGAAATGGCCGGTGTCGGGGTGTACTCGTCACCTTCGGCGATCATCACTGTCACACCGTTGGCGGCCAGCACTTCAAGGGCGCTGGCGCCGGCCGGGGTCGACAGCGCATGAGTGTCGATGCCGACGAACAGCGGGCCATCGATGCCCTGGGCTTCGCGGTACAGGCAGATCGCCTGGCTGATCGCCAGAACGTGCCATTCATTGAAACTCAAGTCGAACGAGCTGCCTCGGTGCCCGGATGTGCCAAAAGCCACACGCTGGGTCGAGATGGCGGCATCGGGCTGGCCGGTGTAATAGGCCGTTACCAGTCGCGGGATGTCGACCAACAGTTCTACCGGTGCCGGTTTGCCCGCAAAAGGACTGAGTGTCATGCAAAACCTCTGAAGTAGAAGGGTTCAGGAATAGGAACGCAGTTTACTGGCAGTTTGACCGCAACGCGATGGGATCGATCCATGAGTGCCACGCAAGGTGTGCGGCGCCGTTCAATCGATCGACTCCAGACGCAAGGCGTCCCCTAACAAACCCATTGCCGCGGCAAGGTCGTGATCACCGCCGAAGGTGTGACTCAGGCGCAAGTGTTGCGCATGCAAGCCCTGGAGACTGAACAGCTCTCCCGGTGCGATCACCACCTGGTGCTTGAGCAGGCGCTGGAACACTCGACGTACATCGACCCGGCGCAGCGAACGTACCCAGATGGTTGCACCGCCCTGGGGTTCGACAAAGTGCAAGGCATCGCCCAGACGATCCTGCAACAGTTGCGTCATCTGCACCTTGCGGTCCTTGAGCATCCGCCGTAGTACCTGAAGATGTTGATCGACACGTCCGTTGCTGTACAAACGAGCGATGGCTTTCTGGCGAATCGGTGACAAGCGGAACGAACGCAGTAGAAAGTGCCGTTGCAGCTCGGCCCTGAAATGCCGCGACAGCAGATAGCCGTATGGCGCCTCCGGTCCGATGATTTTCTCGAAGGTGGAAAACACGATCAGCCGATCAGGGTCCAGCAAGTCACGAAACCGCTGGCCGTACGGTTCGAATCCGAGTTCGCCGTAGCAGTCGTTTTCCAACACCCAACTGCCATGTCGCTCTAGCAACTGCGCGACGACTTGTCGGTTGTCGTCGGGTGCCAGGCTGCCTCGCGGCATGTTCAGCCCGGATGAAACCATCACCAGCCGCACCGGCTCGGTCTCCAGCAGTTCCTTGAGCCATTCGACGTCCAGGCCACCGCCGGATTGCACCGCCAGCTCGATCACTCGCACCTGCGCAGCCTGGAACAACCGCAGAATCGCCCAGTCGCACGGCGACTCGACCAACACCGTGGCGTCCTTGAGATTCAATACAGCGATCAGTATTTCCAGCACCCCACGCAGGTCGGCGCCAATATAGACATCGTCGGCATGCCAGCGGCGCAGCGGCGAGGTGGTGTAGCGCGCTGCCAGCGCAATGCGCAGCTCCAGTTCGCCGCAAGGTTGCGATGTCGGTTGCGGCTGACGCGGATACTGACGCAGCAGTTCTCGTTCCAGCAGTAACAACGGACTGTCGAGGGGTTGCAACAACGCCGGTTCATCGGCGCTCAAGACCAGCATTCCGGGACGTCTGGCGTTGACATAAACGGTTTCGAGCAGGTCGTTGCCACTGCTGAGCGTGCTGATGTAGGACACTGGTAACGCGTAATACCCGGACTTGGCCACCGAATAAACGCGCCCTTCCTTCTCCAACAGCGAATAAGCGTACTGAATGGTCGAGATCGACACGCTCAGACGCTCCGCCAACTGTCGCAACGAAGGCAGACGGACTCGCGTGTCACTGACCGGTTCGTTGATCAGGTTCGTCAGATACCGGTACACCGCCTGATATGCAAAGTCAGTTTCTCGTGGCCCTTTCATGGGCAAGGGCCGAATGCCGTATGAGCGTCATCATGCATCGTCAAGAAATCTGTCAAGCCACGCACTTTCAGCGCCCCGCAGACCATTCATCCGCCACCGCCGCGTCAACGTCATCGTCGGCGGCTTTGGCTTGCAAACCCGCGCCGCCGAGTGTCGGGGTACCTGCCCTACCCTCATTCGCATTCACCGGCCCCATGCGGTAAAGCTTGCCGATCAAGCTGACCGCCAATCCGCTGACATCGGTCATCCACTGCACAATCTGCTCAGGCACCGGGTTGCCCTGCATTGCCCGGTGCAAATCCGGCATCGCCACGAGCATGCCGGGGTGGCACTGGCGCAGAAAACGCTCAAGCGCCGCGCCATTCTCGACGAAAGGTGAAAAGAGCAAGCACACCAGTTGAGCCTCGCTCAGACCAAGATTTTTTTGAGCCTCGGCCGCTGCCAACCCGCGCTGCTCGGCCAGCGTTGCCGGATTGCCGAACGCCTCTACCGCTTGCTCGCACAACCGTTCCGCCAGTGGTTTGCGCCGCATCATCACCAATGCCCGTTGCAGGTACTCGGCGACACCCGTCTCGTAGTCGCGGCCGAGCACGAAGCACGACTGCAGCCCCCGTAGGTGTGCAGAGATGGAAAGGCTGACGTACTCGTTGTCGCTGAGCTGAGCCGCCAGTTCGTCAGGTTGAAAACCGAGAAACTCTGTGAGCAGCGGCCAACGTTCTTCCAGGTTGCTGACCAGCATGTCGTAAATGTCGATGTACGTAGCGCGACGACAGGCTTCAAATCGTTCGGCCGGACGCCACGCAACCTGGCCATGCTCAGCATAAAAAGCGCGGTAGCAGTCGCTGCCCAGTTCATCGAGCACCGCGAAAAGTTCCTCGTAGCCGGTTTCGTGATGATTCGAAGTCTTGAGCCCGACCTTGGCGGCAGCACGCTTCAACCCGGCAAGAAACTGCTTCTGCTGACAAAGTGAGTCGCTGCTGATCAATGCATCGACCCCGCTGTCCCAACGCGCTATTTGCCCATAGAACTCGCCGGTGGCCAGATACCCGTCGTCCCACAAATCAAGCGGCCCGTTCCAAGTGCGACAATGGCCCACCATCAAAAAATTGAGCCGATTCGACTCACGGCCACCTTCGGAGATCGGCGTCAGATGGTTGAACGGCAGGACTTCCCGGTTATCAACCATCAACACTTCGACCCGAGGATCGTCGTAGAGGAACAAGGCGCTGTAGCTGCGATGGATGTTTTCCAGGGCCGTCGAGCTTGCTCCATTCAAGCGCAACGAAGCCACTCGCAACTGGAATGTCGCTGGAGCCCGACCGGCGATACTCAGCTGTGCAGCGCGCAGCAGCGCCAGGGTGTAACAACTGTCGCGGGACCCGGACTGAATCGCCAGTACCTTGTAATCGCCAATACGCCCCATGCCCCCGGCGGCCACCACCAGTCGCTGAATCATCAACTGCAATGCCGTGCGCTCGGCGCGCGAGAAGAAACTCAGCAATCGCTGAAGCACTTGCTGATAGACATAATTCATCGCTTGGTCATGGATGTTGGTCATCTTTATTTACCTGATGCTTGTAAGTTCGATATCACGCCAACAACGACACGCATTGCGCAATGGGTTGCTTGCCACGATTGAAGTACTGGAGATTATTGCTAAATGCTAGCACTTAAGCTTTTAGTAATTATTTGAAATAACTGAAAGTCTCCCCTGCTCCAGCCAGCGGAGGGTGGTCGCGAGCCCCAGCAGAATCGGCCTCTAAGGGCTGCAAGTGACATCCTAGGAAATGTCCGACAGCGTCCCACAGACAATTAGCACAAGAAATAGAGAAAGAAGTCACCCATGTTTTTTTGGCAACTGCGCAACAACGAACTATTGGTCGGATAGGTATTAACAGTGTGTATAGAAAAGTATCAAGCCGATACCCAGCCATGACTCATTCCTTGAGATGAAAGTAATCATTCAATTATCAAGGCTTATATGATGATTAGAAGATACAGATTGAGAGCAAAAACCAGTTCAGTTGCTGAACTGGCCCATCGAGGGGCAATGGGACGTCTCATTTTGGCAGGTGCTGAAACCTGAAGAGTCCGTGGGGGCACGGACTCTTGCAGAGGGGCTCACATGAAGGACTTATGCAGGTTCGACCTGGAGGGCGACCCGTTCGCGGCATGGACATTCGTCCATGTAGCGGTGCGCTTCGACAAACTCGGCAAACGGGAAGACCCGAGTCTTGAGCGGCAACAGAACGCGATCGGCAGTCAACTGGTTGATGTCGCGCAACGCGCGCTGCAGTGCGACCTGGTCCTGGACGATGCCCAGTTCCGGCTTGCCGGTGAAGTTGCCGATGCAGTGCACAAAGAACTGAATGTTCTTCTGGAACGCTGCGCAGGCCGGGAATGGTGTCTGGTTGCCACCTTGCAGACCGTACAGCACCAGGCTCCCGCGAGGAGCAAGCACATCGCCAAGCAACGACATTTGTGGACCGCCGAGACCGTCGAACACAACGTCCACGCCACGGTTGTCAGTGATCTTGTTGATCTGCATCAGCAGATCCTGCTCTTCGGTGACGATGACTTTCTCGGCACCCAGGGACAGCAGATTCTCACGCTCTTCGGCCGTCTTGGTCGCGGCAATGACTCGGATACCCAGAGCCTTGCCCAGTTGTACAAAGGACGGACCGGCACAGTGGCTGGCGTCGGTCACCAGGGCGAATTGCCCGGGTTTGACCCGTGCCAGATCGACATAAGCGAAGTAAGCGATCAGCAGCGGCGTGTAATGCACGCTGGCTTCGATCGGGCTGAGCACGTCCGGGTAACGGGTAAGTGCCGAGCGCGGCAGAACGATCTGTTCGCCGTAGACCGGATAATCGTTGGGGCTTTCAGCCGGGAAGCTGGCGACCTTGTCGCCGACGGCCAGATCATCGACGCCCTCGCCGACCGCCGTCACGACGCCAGACATTTCATGGCCAAGGCCTGAAGGCAGGCGAGCGTGGGACGGGGCCAGGTTCTGACGCCAGAGAATGTCGTACCAGCTGATGCCAATCGCCTCGACGCGCACCTGCACTTCGCCCGGCGCAGGGAGAGCGGCCGCATGCTCTTCGCATTTGAGCACCTCGGCTGGACCAAACTTGTGAAAACGGATCGTGCGGGACATCGCAAACCTCGTCAAAGAAACCTCTAATGCCCTGAACTCTATCTGGGCTTTCTACCCAAGACTATCAGTGGCTATTAATAGTCGACATGCCTGTCATTGATTCCGTAGCGCCGGCGACATCGTCAAATGCCGTGAAAACCGAAGCAGCCTTTTCAGGAAAAATGAATTACTCGGTGCAGAGTAGCAGCCTTTCCCCGTAATATTCATGCCGGCCATTGTTCTCATATGGCCGCTCTCGTCAAGCTTGATGACTCTGCCAGGACTCCAGATGAATCGTAATGACCTGCGTCGTGTCGACCTGAACCTGTTGATCGTTTTCGAAACATTGATGCACGAACGCAGTGTGACCCGCGCTGCGGAGAAATTGTTCCTCGGCCAGCCGGCCATCAGTGCGGCGCTCTCGCGCCTGCGCGGGCTGTTCGATGATCCGTTGTTCGTGCGTACCGGTCGCAGCATGGAACCGTCCGCCCGGGCGGTGGAAATCTTCGCCCTGCTCTCTCCCGCGCTGGATTCGATTTCCACCGCGGTCAGCCGTGCGGCGGAATTCGACCCGGCCACCAGCACCGCGGTGTTTCGCATCGGCCTGTCGGACGATGTCGAGTTCGCGTTGCTGCCGATGCTGCTCAAGCGCCTGCGCGCCGAATCACCGGGGATTGTGTTGGTGGTGCGTCGGGCCAACTACATCCTGATGCCGAGCCTGCTGGCCTCGGGCGAAATTTCCATCGGCGTCAGCTACACCGCCGACCTGCCGGCCAACGCCAAGCGCAAATTACTGCGTCGCAGCATGCCAAAACTGTTGCGGGCCGACACGGTGCCGGGGCCGTTGAGCCTGGATGACTTCTGCGCACGTCCTCATGCGCTGGTGTCGTTCGCCGGTGACCTGAGCGGCTTTATAGATGAAGAGCTGGAAAAGCTCGGACGCAAACGACATGTGGTGCTCGCTGTGCCGCAGTTTAACGGACTCAGCACGCTCATCAGCGGGACCGATATCGTCGCGACCGTGCCGGATTACACGGCTGAAGCGTTGACGGCGGCCGGCGGTGTGCGGGCTGAAGACCCGCCGTTGCCGGTGCGCAGTTTTGAATTGCACATGGTCTGGCGCGGGTCGCAGGATAATGATCCGGGCGAGCGCTGGTTAAGATCGCGGATTCAAATGTTTTTTGGGGATCCTGAGAGTTTGGCTTGATCAAAAGCGGTGTGTAGGGACCTCTTGTGCAGAGGTCCTTTGCACGTCCTGCAACACTGAATTGTCATCAACTCGATTGATAACAGCCTAATAAAAGGTGCAGGCTAGTGAGCTTGCCTGGGCCTTATATCATTCCGAATGATAGTTACTTTTGGCTCATTCAATTCGTGCGATACATTCTCGCCGAGCATCATCCGCCCATTCTCAATACATTGGCGGATGCATCCATGGAACAATCACTCAAACACTTGCGCTTCCCTGTGGCCCTGTTGGCCGTGCTGGTGATGAGCGCCTGCGGCAAAACTCCGGACACGGCCGCCACTATGCCCGCAGCCAAGGTCAGTGTGGCCAAGGTGCTGGAACAACCGGTTAACGAGTGGGACGAATTCACTGGGCGCCTCGAAGCGCCGGAAACCGTAGAAATTCGTCCACGGGTCTCTGGTCAGATCGATGAAGTGGCCTTCACTGAAGGCGCTTTGGTCAAGAAAGGCGACCTGTTGTTCCAGATCGACCCGCGTCCTTTCCAGGCCGAGGTTCGCCGCCTCCAAGCGCTGGTTGGCCAGTCCCGCGCCAACGCTACTCGCAGCGAAAACGAATCCCGGCGCGGTGAGCGTTTGCGCACCAGCAACGCGATTTCCGCCGAGTTGGCTGATTCGCGCACCAGCGCTGCTCAAGAAGCCCGCGCCGCCGTCGGTGCCCTCCAGGCGCAACTGGACCTGGCCAAACTGAATCTGAGCTTTACCCGTGTCACCGCGCCGATCAGTGGTCGCGCCAGCCGCGCGGAAATCACCGCCGGCAACCTGGTGACCGCCGATACCACTGCGCTGACCAGCGTGGTGTCCACCGACAAGGTCTACGCCTACTTCGACGCCGACGAGCGCGTGTTCCTCAAATACAACCAGCTCGCTCGCCAGGGTAAACGTGGTGCTACCACGCCGGTGTACCTCGGCCTTTCCAACGAAGACGGCAACCCACACCTGGGCGTGATGAACTTCATCGACAACCAGGTCAACCCGAAAACCGGCACCATCCGCGGTCGTGCCGTGTTCGACAACAGCGACGGCGCCTACACCCCAGGTTTGTATGCACGTTTGAAACTGGTCGGCAGCGGCACCTATTCCGCGGTGCTGATCAACGACGAGGCGGTCGGTACCGATCTGGGTAAAAAATTCGTGCTGGTAATGGATGCCGACAACAACACGGTGTATCGCTCGGTCGAACTGGGTCCGAAGATCGAAGGTTTGCGCATCGTGCGCAGCGGCCTGAACAAGGACGACACCGTTATCGTCAAGGGGCTGCAACGGGTTCGCCCCGGATCGCCGGTCACCCCTGAAATGATCCCGATGGCCAGCGAGCAAACCCTCGCCGCTCTGGCACAACAACGACAAGCGCTGGAAGCCAGCAACCTGCCCCAAGTCGCACCTGCCAAGGTCGCGCCGGGTTCGATTGTGAAACTGACTGCTGCGACTCCACGCGGTTAAGGGATCTCTACGATGAATTTTTCCCAATTCTTCATTTCACGGCCGATCTTTGCAGCGGTACTTTCGCTGCTGATCCTGATCGCCGGCGCCATCTCGCTGTTCCAGTTGCCGATCAGCGAGTACCCGGAAGTGGTTCCGCCGACCGTTGTGGTTCGTGCGAACTTCCCGGGTGCCAACCCTAAAGTCATCGGTGAAACCGTGGCCGCTCCATTGGAGCAGGCCATCACCGGTGTCGAGAACATGCTGTACATGTCCTCGCAGTCCACCGCTGACGGCAAAATCACTCTGACCATCACCTTTGCGCTGGGCACTGACCTGGACAACGCACAGGTACAGGTGCAGAACCGAGTGACCCGCACCGAGCCGAAACTTCCAGAAGAAGTGACGCGCATCGGTATCACCGTGGACAAGGCTTCGCCCGACCTGACCATGGTTGTGCACTTGACCTCGCCGGACAAACGCTACGACATGCTCTACCTGTCCAACTACGCCTTGCTGAACATCAAGGATGAGCTGGCACGTCTGGGCGGTGTCGGTGATGTGCAGCTATTCGGCATGGGCGATTACTCGCTGCGGGTTTGGCTCGATCCAAACAAGACCGCTTCACGCAACCTGACCGCCACCGACGTCGTGACCGCAATCCGTGAACAAAACCGTCAGGTGGCTGCCGGGGCACTGGGTGCGCCGCCTGCACCAACTGCCACCGCGTTCCAGCTATCGGTCAACACGCAAGGCCGCCTGGTTTCTGAAGAAGAGTTCGAGAACATCATCGTTCGCGCCGGCGACAACGGTGAAATCACGCGTCTGAAAGACATCGCTCGCATTGAGTTGGGTTCCAGCCAATACGCTTTGCGTTCACTGCTGAACAACCAACCGGCAGTGGCGATCCCGATCTTCCAGCGCCCTGGTTCCAACGCTATCGAAATCTCCAACGACGTGCGCGACAAGATGGCGGAGCTGAAAAAGAACTTCCCCGAAGGCATGGACTTCAGCATCGTCTATGACCCGACGATTTTCGTGCGCGGCTCTATCGAGGCGGTGGCTCACACCCTCTTCGAAGCGCTGATCCTCGTTGTTCTGGTGGTGATCCTGTTCCTGCAAACCTGGCGCGCCTCGATCATTCCATTGGTGGCGGTCCCGGTTTCGCTGATCGGTACGTTTGCCGTAATGCACCTGTTCGGCTTCTCGCTGAACGCCCTGTCACTGTTCGGCCTGGTGTTGGCCATCGGCATCGTGGTGGATGACGCCATCGTGGTGGTGGAAAACGTCGAGCGAAACATCGGACTGGGGCTTACGCCGGTCGAAGCGACCAAGCGTGCAATGCGTGAAGTGACTGGTCCGATCATCGCAACGGCGCTGGTGCTGTGTGCGGTGTTTATCCCGGCAGCTTTTATCTCCGGACTCACCGGGCAGTTCTACAAGCAGTTCGCCCTGACCATTGCGATTTCGACCGTGATCTCGGCGTTCAACTCGCTGACCCTGTCGCCTGCCCTGGCGGCGGTGTTGCTCAAAAGCAATGACGCGCCGAAGGACCGTTTCTCCAAGGTGCTCGACACGCTCTTTGGTGGCTGGCTGTTCCGTCCGTTCAACCGCTTCTTCGACAAGGCCAGCCACGGTTATGTCGGCACCGTGGCCCGGGTTATCCGCAGCAGCGGTATCGCCCTGCTGCTTTACGCAGGCCTGATGGTGCTGACCTTCTTCGGCTTCGCCAACACCCCGACCGGTTTCGTCCCCGGCCAGGACAAGCAATACCTGGTGGCGTTCGCTCAACTGCCAGATGCGGCGAGCCTGGACCGTACCGAAGAGGTGATCAAACGCATGTCCGACCTGGCCCTGAAACAACCGGGCGTGGAAAGTGCGGTGGCCTTCCCGGGCCTGTCGATCAACGGTTTCACCAACAGTTCTAACGCCGGCATCGTGTTCGTCACCCTGAAACCGTTCGACGAGCGTAAAGACCCAAGCATGTCCGCCGGCGCGATTGCCGGTGCGTTGAACGGCCAGTTCGCCGGGATTCAGGAAGCCTACATGGCGATCTTCCCGCCGCCACCGGTACAAGGCCTGGGCACCATCGGTGGTTTCCGCCTGCAAATCGAAGACCGGGGCAACCTGGGCTACGACGAGCTGTACAAAGAAACCATGAACATCATCAACAAAAGCCACAACGTGCCGGAACTGGCCGCCCTGTTCACCAGTTACACCGTGAACGTGCCGCAAGTCGATGCCGCCATCGACCGGGAAAAAGCCAAGACCCACGGCGTGGCCGTCAGCGACATCTTCGACACCCTGCAGATCTACCTGGGCTCGCTGTATGCCAACGACTTCAACCGCTTTGGGCGCACTTATCAGGTCAATGTTCAGGCTGAACAGCAGTTCCGTCTCGAACCAGACCAGATCGGTCAGCTGAAAGTGCGTAACAACAGGGGCGAGATGATCCCGCTGGCGACCTTCATCAAAGTCAGTGACACCTCGGGTCCGGACCGCGTGATGCACTATAACGGCTTCATCACCGCTGAAATCAACGGTGCGGCAGCCCCCGGCTATAGCTCCGGCCAGGCCGAAAAAGCCATCGAGAAACTGCTCAAGGAAGAACTTCCGAATGGAATGACCTACGAATGGACTGACCTGACCTACCAGCAGATTCTGTCCGGCAACACCGCGCTGTTTGTGTTCCCGCTCTGCGTATTGCTGGCGTTCCTGGTGCTCGCGGCCCAGTACGAAAGCTGGAGCCTGCCACTGGCGGTGATCCTGATCGTACCGATGACCTTGCTGTCAGCCATTACCGGTGTGATTGCTTCGGGAGGCGACAACAACATCTTCACCCAGATCGGCTTGATCGTACTGGTGGGGCTTGCCTGTAAGAACGCGATTCTGATCGTCGAGTTTGCCAAGGACAAACAGCAGGATGAGGGCATGAGCCCGCTCGACGCGGTGCTCGAAGCGTGCCGCCTGCGTCTGCGGCCGATCCTGATGACGTCCTTCGCATTCATCATGGGTGTTGTGCCTCTGGTCTTCTCCAGCGGTGCCGGTGCCGAAATGCGCCATGCCATGGGTGTGGCGGTGTTCTCGGGGATGCTCGGAGTGACCTTCTTCGGTCTGTTGCTGACGCCAGTGTTCTACGTACTGATTCGTAACTTTGTGAAGCGCGGTGAAAAGCGCAAAGCGGCCAAGGCCCTGAAACTGGAGGCGCAACAATGAGCCTGAAAGCCTTCCTGCCGAGCTTGTTGGTACTGGCCCTGAGTGCCTGTGCCGTCGGCCCGGACTACAAGACACCCGCCACTGAGCCGGCCAACATCGCGACCGCCACCGATGGCAGCGCCGGTCAGAAGAACTTCGATCGTTCGCGTTTCGAAGGCATCTGGTGGCAGCAGTTCGAAGATCCGACCCTCAACCAGTTGGTGACTCAATCGCTGCAAGGCAACCGTGATTTGCGCGTAGCCTTCGCTCGCTGGAAAACGGCGCGGGCAATTCGCGATGATGTCAGCAATGACGCCATGCCAACCATCACCAGCCGAGCCAGCAGTGACCTGGCCAAGGGGCAGATCCCGGGGCAGACCACCAAGCGGGTCAATAGCGAACGCTATGACCTGGGCCTGGACATGGCGTGGGAGATCGACCTGTTTGGCCGTATCCAGCGCAACCTGGAATCTGCCGACGCCGAACAGCAAGCGCTCGAAGCCGATCTGTACCAACTGCAAGTCTCGATGATTGCCGAACTGGTGGACGCCTACGGTCAACTGCGCGGTGCGCAACTGCGGGAGAAGATCGCCCTGGCCAACCTGAATAACCAGCAGGAATCGAGCAAGATTACTGTCAGCCTGCGTGATGCCGGTGTTGGCGATCAGCTCGATGTAGTTCGCGCTGACGCACGCCTGGCGTCCGTCGAAGCCAGCGTGCCGCAATTGCAGGCCGAACAGGTACGGCAGAAAAACCGCATCGCGACCCTGTTGGGTGAACGTCCGAACACGCTGACCGTCGACCTGAGCCCAAAAGACTTGCCTGCGATCGCCAAGGCCCTCCCGATCGGCGATCCGGGTGAACTGCTGCAACGTCGCCCGGACATTCTCAGCGCCGAGCGCAAACTGGCCTCCGCCACCGCCCGTATCGGTGTGGCCAAGGCTGATTTGTTCCCACGGGTCAGCCTAAGTGGTTTCCTTGGTTTCACCGCCGGGCGCGGTTCGCAAATCGGTTCCTCGGCGGCCAACGCCTGGGCACTGGGCCCAAGCATTACCTGGGCGGCTTTCGATCTTGGCAGCGTGCGCGCCCGCCTACGTGGTGCCGATGCGGATGCCGAAGGCGCCCTGGCGGCCTACGAGCAGCAAGTGCTGTTGGCGTTGGAAGAGTCAGAAAACGCCTTTAGCGATTACGGCAAACGTCAGCAGCGCTTGATCTCGCTGATTCGTCAGAGCGAATCCAGCCGTGCAGCGGCCGACCTCGCCGAAATTCGCTACCGCGAAGGCGCGGCGGACTTCCTCGTGCTGCTCGACGCCCAGCGCGAGCGCCTGGCGGCTGAAGACACTCAGGCCCAGGCCGAAGTCGATCTGTATCGCGGCATTGTCGCGATTTACAAAGCGCTGGGCGGTGGCTGGCAACCCGAGACAGTCGCCAGCAAATAATGTTTTAACGAGCTCCTTTGGTTGGCCGCAACCAACCAACTCCTTTGCCCTGCGCCTCATTCGGTCGCGGGGTTTTTTTTGGGCTCTTCACGGAATCCCGGGGAACACAGAAACAAGAACGCCGATTTGATTGATGATGTTCGTACGAGCATGTTCACCGGCGCGGCTGCGGCTGAAATCGTAGGCGACAGCGACTGTTTCGCAGGACTGGCCGGTGGCGTAAGAGCGAGCATTTGCACGGGTGTTTCATCCGCGTGCACGACCTGCTGCCCGATCACTACCTCACGCAGAGCATCGATCAAGGGCCGCAACTGCACGCCGGGCTATTCACGCCGCACTTGTGTTTGCAACACGAGCGGTGCGAATAAACAAGGCGCGCACTTTCTCCCAGAAATTCCCCCCCAATACGAAAAAGCTACCGATCAGCATGAGGTCACCCAGCGCTTGAACTTGCCAGAGGTTGGGTCTGAGCCCCGGCCAAATGCTGTCGATATAGGGCTCAAGAAAGGAGGATATCAGCGGCACAAAGAACATAACGATGCCAATTCTATGACGCCATGGACCCACTTCGACTTCCCTGCTGGGTGCCAGTGAGAACACATAACTGAACAGGCTGCGCTTTAACTGTTGGAATCCGGACTTGCCCATGATGGCAATGGCGAGAATCAGCAGGATTTTGTTGCTGATGAACAGTACGCCGGTCAGTGCCGCGATCTTTGAACCCGGCACATCGGTTGCCGCTGCGAGTGGCACCAACAGCCAGGACCCCAGCATCAAACAGATAATGACTATTCCCAACTTAAAGCGCCAACCGGCTGAATGAGGTTCAACAGCACCCGGGGGGTTATTCATAATCGTCGTACCTTTCTAACGGATCACAGTAGATTTGATGGCGCTTAAAAAGCGTAGCAGCCGCCTGCCCATTTGGACGGCTATGCTCCAGTGATCTTTATTGGTCGGGAAATGCGTAATGCACCCAGGTACAACCCTGTTGAAGTGGCCTGGCCGGTTCGTGCTGCTTGGTGTATTCGGCCTCAGTGGTTGCGTACGGCTTGGGCCGGAATTCCAGCCACCCGGTGAGGAATGGGTCAAACACTGGAGCACCCCTGCCCTCGAGCAGTCCAGCCAACGCAGCCTTAACCCGGACATTCGCCAGTGGTGGCACGTCTTTGTCGATCCGGTCCTCAATCATTTGATTGCCGAGTCGGATGCACGCAACTCCAGCCTCAAAATCGCCGGCCTGCGCGTTATGGAAGCCCGGGCTCAACTCGGCATTGCGCAAAGTGGTCTTTATCCGCAACTGCAGCAAGCCAGTGTCGACAGTCTTTACTTTAACCGCAGGCAATCCGGCGGCACCCACCCGCAAGACAGTCATTTTTGGCAACACAGCGCGGGGTTCGATGTGGGTTGGGAACTGGACTTCTGGGGCCGCTTCAGTCGCGCCATCGAGTCATCCGATGCCAGCTACTTCGCCGCGCAGGCCAACTATGAAGACGTACTCGTACTGCTTCGCGCGCAAGTGGCCGATACCTATTTTTCGCTGCGCACCACCGAAGCACGTTTGCGTGTCGCCCGGCAAAACGCCAAACAGCAAAAGCGCAACTTCGAGATCACCGAAAAACTCTTCAACAGTGGCCAAACGGCTGAACTTGACCTGCAACAGGCCAGGACCCAGTACCTGGGTACGTTGAGCACCATCCCCAGTTTCGAAGACCAGTTGCAACGGACCCGCAATGCGTTGGCGGTGTTGATTGGTCAGCCGCCCGGCGCGCTGCCGCAACGGGTCGAGAACGTGGGATTGATCCCGCTGGTTGACCGTGCCGTGTTGCAAGATGTACCGGCCAACCTGCTCCTGCGTCGGCCCGACGTGCGCGCCGCCGAGCTGAATGTCGCCGCCCAGTCAGCGCTGATCGGTGTGGCCGAGAGCGATTTCTATCCGTCGCTGACCTTGCTGGGCAGCATCGTCTGGTCCACCGACACGCTCAGTGGCACGCCCCGGAATCTGGATCTGATCGGCGGCCCCAGTCTGCGCTGGAATTTGTTTGATCACGGCCAGATCAGCAACAACGTGCGCGTGCAGGATGCGCGGTTGCAGCAACTGATCGAAGCCTACCGAGACAAAGTTCGCCAGGCCGCACGCGAGGCCGACGATGCGGCCTATGGCCTGATCAAGTCCCTGGAGCGCGAAGGCATCCTGCGTGAGGCCGAAGTGGCAGCCAAACGCTCGCTGGTGCTGGCCAGCGCGCAGTATCGCGAAGGTTACTCGGACTTCCAGCGGGTGCTGGATGCGCAGCGTGCCTTGCTCGAACAACAGGACAATTATCTGGTCGCCCGCAGCAATGCCGTGAGTAATGTCATTGCCTTGTACAAAGCCTTGGGGGGTGGCTGGTACAGCGCCCAGCCAATAGTTGATCCGACCACCCGCCAACAGATGGAAAAACGTACCGACTGGGGCGATCTGCTGGAAGAGCCCTCCACTGCACAGCCTGCCATTCCAAT
The DNA here is from genome assembly GCF_054330215.1 of Pseudomonas sp. Ma2-10. Classification (NCBI taxonomy): domain Bacteria; kingdom Pseudomonadati; phylum Pseudomonadota; class Gammaproteobacteria; order Pseudomonadales; family Pseudomonadaceae; genus Pseudomonas; species Pseudomonas sp. Ma2-10. Next base: position 87,778 of record NZ_JBTEYL010000013.1, read on the forward strand.
GTCTTACGAGGTAAAAGACCCATGAGTGAAACAGCCCCTTCCTCGTCCGAGCCCCCAGTCGCCCAGGCATCAGCGCCGGCTGCCGACCCAACGAAAAAAGGCATCAAGTGGGTCCTCCTACTGATCCTTCTGAGTCTGACTTGGTACCTGCTGGCGGATCGTTTCACACCCTACACACAACAGGCCCGGGTGGGGGCCTTTGTGATTCCGGTCGCCTCGGAAGTGGCGGGCCGCGTGATCCGAGTGAGCGTGCGCAACAACCAGGACATCAAGGCTGGCGAAATGCTTTTCGAAGTAGACCCTCAGCCCTACCAAATTGCCGTCGACCGTGCGCGCGCCGACCTTGAATCGACCCGCCGACAGATCGGCGCGAGCACCGCCGGCATTGCCTCGGCGCAAGCCAACTTGCGGGCGACCCAGGCCAATGAGCTCAAGGCGCGCCAGGACAATCAGCGTCTTGAGGGTTTGTATCGCGAAGACCCCGGCACTATTTCCGTGCGCCTGCTCGAAGTGTCTCGCGCCAACCGCGAACAGGCGGTGAGCCAGGTCGCCGCCGCGCGCGCCGAAGTACAGCGTGCGCGCGAGCAGGAAGGTGGTAGCGAGGAAGACAACGCCTTGCTGCGCAGTGCCGCCGCGGCGTTGTCCAAAGCTGAGCTGGATCTGTCCAATACGCAAATCCGCGCTCGCTCGGCCGGACTGATTACGGATCTGCGTACCGACGCAGGGCAATTCGCTGCTGCCGGTAGCCCGGTCATGACCCTGATCGCCATTCATGATGTGTGGATCAGTGCGGACATGACCGAGAACAACCTCGGTCTGGTGAAGCTCGACACGCCGGTTTCGATTGTTCTGGATGCTCTGCCGGGCGAGGTTTTCGAGGGGCGCGTGCGCAGCGTTGGTTATGGCGTCAGCGTGGGGCAGACACCCGCACCTGGCACCTTGCCCAGCGTGCAGAACAGTCGCGACTGGTTGCGTTCGGCTCAGCGTTTCCCGGTCATTATCGAGTTTTCGCCAGACGCACTGAAGACCTTGCGTGACAGTCGGGGGATCCGTGCGGGTGGGCAGGCCGAAGTCATGGCCTTCCCCACCGAAGGCAATCCGCTGAACCCGCTCGGCCGCGTGTTTTTAAGGTTCATGAGCTGGCTGAGCTATGCCTATTAAGGGTATGCCTACTCGGCGCACGCCACGGGATCAACGCGCACTGCGCCTGGCCACCGGCACGGCGTTGAGCCTCACCGCCAGTTTCGGCCTGGGCTTGCCGATTCCTTTTATGGCGCCGGTGCTTTGTCTGCTGTTGCTGGCCTCGGTCAATCGCCCGCTGCCGCTCAAGGCCGGACTCGTTCTCACGCTGGCCGCCATGTTGACCACCGGCATCGGCCTGCTATTGATCCCGATCCTGCGTTATTACCCCATCAGCGGCGTGCTATTGATCAGCGTCGGTCTGTTCCTGGTCTTCCGCTTTGGCCTGCGCGGTGGCAACACCTTGATCATGACCTTCCTGGTGATTGGCCTGACCATGATCTCCTCGGCCGGTATCGCCGAATTCGATCTGGCGGCGATGGTCATCGGCGCACTGGTCAAGGGTTTGCTGCTCGCCGTTGTCGTCGTGGCGTTCAGTCATGGATTATTCCCGGACCCACCCAATGCCCCTTCCCCGCCAGTTGCCCCACCCCTGCCGGCAGAAGAAGTCAGTCGGATTGCGCTGCGTGCAACCCTGATCGTGTTACCGGCATTCCTGCTGGCGCTGATCGACCCGGCAGGGTATCTGCCGATCATCCTGAAGGCCGTCGGCCTGGGTCAGCAAAGCTCCACAACGAATGCCCGCAATGCCGGTCGCGAACTCCTCGGCTCAACCTTGCTCGCAGGCCTGCTGGCGATCCTCTTCTGGAGTGCCCTCAGTCTGTTTGTGCATCTGTGGATGTTCTTTCTGTGGATGCTGCTGTTCGGCCTGGTGCTGGCGCGCAAGCTGTATGCCCTGAGCCCGACGCGGTTTACCCCGGGGTTTTGGCTCAATACGCTGATCACGCTGATCATCCTGTTGGGTCAATCGGTACAGGACAGCGCAGCAGGCAAGGACGTTTACACCGCGTTCGCCATCCGCATGGGCTTGTTCATCCTCGTAACGCTGTATGCCTGCCTGATGGTTCATCTGCTCGATCAACGGCAGGAAAATGCTCAAGAGTACAGCCGATAGACGAGATTGGGACGATTGTTCTGATAGGTGCCAGTCACCTGTATCGAAATGATATGTATTTACTTACAAAAGATAATCGTTATTATTCGCGCGATAATTCACACAAAAGGTGTCCATGGTGGCTCTATCGCGCATTTACCCGGCCTCTCTGTCGTTGCTGGGCGTTTTTTTTGTACCTGATCTACGGGCACAAACCGAGCCTGTTCTGACCCTGCCGGCAACTGCTGTAAACAGTGAGTACAACGAGCAGAGCTATATGACGACCGAGAGCAGGAGTGCGCTGAAGATCGATGCCCCGCTACGTGATATCCCGCAAACGGTGAACGTGATCCCCCAGAGCGTGATCAAGGACCAGGGCGCGCAGTCGATGGCAGACGTACTGAAGAATGTCCCGGGGATCGGTCTGTCCAATGGCGATGGCCAGCGTGATCAGGTCACCATCCGCGGCTTCAGTGCAATCGGCGACATGTACATCGACGGTATCCGTGACGACGCCCTATACTTTCGCGATCTGTCCAATGTCGAGCGTGTGGAAGTGATCAAGGGGCCCGCAGCGGTGCTCTATGGTCGCGGTTCATCTGGTGGCCTGATCAACAGCATCAGCAAGAAGCCCAACTTCACCCCCAAGCAGGAAGTGGGTGTCAGCTTCGACAGTGAGGGTAAAAAGCGCACGCAGTTCGACGCCGGTTGGGCCGATCAGCAGCAAAGCGACAAGGCCTTCCGGGTGACCGGTGCGCTGGAAAACAGCGACACCTTCCGCGATGACGGCTATATCGAGCGTAAGGCCATCGCGCCTTCGGCCTACTTCAAGCTCTCGGACGATCTGGAGTTGAACCTGGGCGCTACCTATTTGTATGACAAGCGCCTGATCGACTTCGGCATCCCGGCGCGAGGCAATCGTCCAGTCGATGTGGACCGCGACAAACGCTTCGGCTCCGCCGATCCGGATGACGACTACACCCGCAGCGAGGTATTTTCGTTCACGGCCGGTGTCGACTACCGGATCAACGACAATTTCACCCTGAGCAACACCAGCCGCTACTACCATTACGACCTGGATCGCAATAACACACTCGCCGACTCCAGCCCGACACGCTTCGTCACCGCCCCCAACGGCGAACTGTTGGTGAAGCTCAACCGTGGCAATGTGCAGCGCAAGGAAGATGGCTGGTTCAACCAGACCGAACTCAAGCAACAGGCCACGCTCGCCGGGATGAACCACAACTTACTCTATGGCGTGGAACTAGGGCGCCAGGTCAAGGACCAGTCCGTGTTCAGCCAGAGCAACGTAGCGCGGGTGCCGGTGTATCGCGATGCTCTGGTCGATGTGCCGTTCCAGGCTAACCGGCAAACCGCCAAGGGCACCAACACCCAGGATACCGCCGGATTCTACCTGCAGGATCTGATTGAACTGGCGCCACAGTGGAAAGCCCTTCTAGGCGTACGGTATGACTTGTTCGACCAGGAATACTCTGATGATCTGACGCATAACACCCTGTCCCGATCGGATACCACCTGGAGCCCGCGAGTCGGCCTGGTTTATCAGCCTGACCAGATTCAGTCCTATTACGTCTCGGTAAGCCGTTCCTACCAACCGTCAGCTGAAATGTTCGCCCTGAGTACGACCAACCAGGACTTGGAGCCGGAAGAGACCACCAACTTCGAGATCGGCGGCAAGTGGGACCTGCTCGACAATCGTCTGGCGCTGACGGCCGCGCTGTTCCGGCTGGAACGCACCAATATGAAAACCACCGATCCGGCGAACCCGACCAAACTGGTGCTTGCGGGAGAGCAGCGTACTGATGGTCTCGAACTGACCGCCAGTGGGCAGTTGAGCGACAAATGGCAGGTCTATGCCGGTTACGCCTATCTGGATGCCGAGATCACCAAGTCCAACAGCCGTACCAACGGTGTCGCCAACGAAGGCCAGACTCCGACCTTGACCCCGCGCCACAGTGCCAATTTGTGGTTGGTACGTTCTTTGACACAGGAGTGGCGTGTAGGCATGGGGGCGAACTATGTCGATGACCGTTATACCGCCCTGGATAACCAAGTGGTCATGCCTGCCTACACCACCGTGGACGCAGCCTTGCTCTACAACCTGCCGAAATGGGACATGGCCCTGCGTTTGCGTAACGTCTTCGACAAGGACTATTACGCCTCGGCGCATGGCTCCGTGGATCTGATCACACCCGGTGCACCACGGACTCTGGAGTTGAGCACTAACTACCGATTCTGAGTACCGTCCTAATAACAAAGCCCGGTATTGCGACACTGCCGGGCTTTTTTTGATAGAGGTACCACACGCCCCCGATGCGTGCGGTTGTTGTATCAAAATACCCTCGCATGCGGCGTTGTAGTCGTAGCGGCAGGCTCATATGCTGGCGGGGCGGTAGTCGGGGCTGGTGGTGAATTGTTCGGCGAAATGATTTACGAGGTGTAGTGGTCAACTAATTCCAGACACCTTGATAGCTGAGCTGCTGAAGCAGTACCCGTTTGTGCTAGTGCCTTCTAGTGTTTCGCCGACCGCCTGTTTTAGATGTGAAAGCGTTAGTTCAAACAGGGCTTGCTCTGCTTGAGGTTGAAGTGCGCCTGCAGCATCCATTGGCAGATACGGCCGAGCGGGTATGTCGCACCCTACAGGTGCGGGAAGTCTGCCTGTTCCCATCCATCGGGCTCCGGAAGGTCGTCTGCGCGGAAGTTCATTGGCGATAGCGACGCTTCAGCCGTTGCAAGGTTACTTCGACGATGTCGAGAAAGTCGCCCACGCCTGACCCCTGTTTTTCGGTCTGAGTGGGGCCCTGCTGTTTAAACGCAAGCTGACGTATCCCAGACTACCCGCGACCTGGTACGCCACAGGGTGTGCGGGCAAGCGTCTGACTGGGAAGTTCGTTGAACAACGCCCGATAGCTGCTGGAAAATCGCCCTAAATGCCAGAACGACCAATGCATCGCCACTTCGGCAACGGTGGTGTCCATCGCTGTGCGATTGAGCAGTTCGCGGCGTGCGCTGTTCAGTCGGCGCAAGCGCAGCCAATGGGTTGGGGTCATCCCGGTATAAGCCTTGAACGCATGCTGCAACTGACGCAGTGAAACCCCGGCAATTTGCGAAAGCTCCAGCAGATTCAGGGTGTCTTCCGGTGCATCAGCCGCCCACTCACCGATGCGTTTCATCACTGCGCGCTCTTCGGCGCGGCGCTGTAAACCTCCGCGATCAAGGCAAACACACGCGTTGTCGAGGATGTACAGGCAGTCTTCCAGCAACTGCTGGGTCAACGCCTCCTTGCTCGGCGGATCGAGTGTTTGCGCCAGTCGGGTCAACGTCCCGCTGAGCCAGCGACTGAACAATGCGTTCTGCTCCGAATTCAGTGGCGCCATGAACAGGCCTTCGAGCCTGGCCACGTTCAAACCGTGACGCTGCACGAACGCCGGACCGAACACCACGGCAATTTCCTGGTAGTTCTCCGGGGTGATCCAAATGTTGCGGCTTTCGCCATTCAACACGTACAGCGCGTTGTCGCTTCGATCGAAACAGAACGCCAACGCACCTTCGGGCGCGCTGAAATTCTGTTCGACTCGCGTGTTCATCTGTTCCTCGTAAATCTCCACGCCTTGCAGGTCCAGGTAGCGCACGCGCCCGGCGAAATGCCCCGGTGACATTTGCTGATAATGCTGCACCCAGCCTGGTGTGGCGCGGATTTGCTCGGCCACATCGGCGGTGTTGAACGCTTGGACTTGTAGGGGGTTGCACGTTGTCATGGGTGACCTTACGCACTCGTTTGGTGCGTTTTGGTGCTGTTGAAAGTGGATAGATGGAACGTCATGGCTCGCCCAAGATAGTCGTCAACGCGTCACAGGGGAAGTGTGTGGTGGATGAAACCAGCCTCCCCGGCGTTAATAAAACCAATAACGAGGTCTTTATGAATGTCCCTTTCGATCAGCTGCTCACGTGGCTGAAAGATCACAAGATTACCGAAGTCGAGTGTGTGGTCAGCGACTTGACCGGCATCGCACGCGGCAAAATTGCACCCACCAACAAGTTCCTGCATGAGCGAGGCATGCGCCTGCCGGAAAGTGTGCTCTTGCAAACGGTAACCGGGGACTTTGTCGACGACGACATCTACTACGACCTGCTCGATCCGGCCGACATCGACATGGTGTGCAAGCCCGTCTCTGACGCGGTGTATGTGATTCCATGGGCCATTGAGCCCACCGCTATCGTGATTCACGACACCTTCGACAAATTCGGCAACCCGATTGAACTGTCACCGCGTAACGTGCTGAAAAAAGTCCTGCAGTTGTACACCGACAAAGGCTGGCGGCCGATTGTCGCGCCGGAAATGGAGTTCTACCTGACTCAGCGCTGCGAAGACCCGGACTTGCCGCTCAAGGCACCGCTGGGGCGTTCGGGCCGTGCGGAAAGTGGTCGTCAGTCATTTTCCATCGACGCCGCCAACGAATTCGATCCGCTGTTTGAAGACGTGTACGACTGGTGTGAACTTCAGGGTCTGGACCTCGATACCTTGATCCACGAAGACGGCCCGGCGCAGATGGAAATCAACTTCCGTCATGGCGACGCACTGGATCTGGCCGACCAGATCACCGTGTTCAAGCGAACCCTGCGCGAAGCGGCGCTCAAGCACAACGTCACCGCGACCTTCATGGCCAAACCGATTGGCGATGAACCCGGCAGCGCCATGCATATTCACCAGAGCGTCGTGGACATCGCCACCGGCCAGCCGATCTTTGCCGATGCCGACGGGCAGATGAGCGAACTGTTCCTGCACCACATCGGCGGCCTGCAAAAGTACATTCCCAAGGTACTGCCGATGTTCGCGCCGAACGTCAATTCGTTCCGCCGCTTCCTGCCGGACACTTCGGCACCGGTGAACGTCGAATGGGGCGAAGAAAACCGTACTGTGGGGCTGCGTGTGCCGACCTCCACGCCGGATGCAATGCGCGTGGAAAACCGTTTGCCGGGAGCCGATGCCAACCCATATCTGGCGATCGCAGCAAGCCTGTTGTGCGGGTACCTGGGCATGGTCGAGCGCGTCGAACCGAGCGCTGCGGTGCAAGGTCGTGCGTACGAACGTCGCAACCTGCGCTTGCCGATCACCATCGAAGACGCGCTGACGCAGATGGAAGAATGCGAAACCGTCGGGCGCTATCTGGGCAGCAAATTCGTCCGCGGGTATGTCGCAGTCAAGCGCGCCGAACACGAGAACTTCAAACGGGTGATCAGCTCCTGGGAACGTGAGTTTCTGCTGCTCAGCGTCTAACGCCTATCGTTCCCACGCGAAGTGGGAACGATCACAAACAAAACAATAAGAGGTGGCGATATGTGTCTATTGAAATCCGTGGCTCCGGTCGCGCTGGCGTTGTTGTTCAGCGCCGTTGCACAGGCTAAGCCAACAGTCAGCGTCTACAACTGGACCGATTACATCGGCGAGACCACCCTCGCCGATTTCCAGGCGAAAAGCGGGATCAAGGTAATCTACGACGTGTTCGACTCCAACGAAACCCTGGAGGGCAAATTGCTCGCTGGCCGCACCGGGTATGACGTGGTGGTGCCGTCCAACCACTTCCTCGCTCGTCAGGTAAAAGCCGGTGCGTTCCTGAAGCTCGATCGTTCGCAGCTGCCCAATTTCAAAAACCTCGACCCGAAACTGCTGGCGCTGCTGGAGAAAAACGATCCGGGCAACGAACACTCAGTCCCATACCTGTGGGGCACTAACGGCATTGGCTACAACGTTGACAAGGTCAAGCAAGTGCTCGGCATTGACCGCATCGATTCCTGGGCCGTGTTTTTCGAACCGCAGAACCTGAAGAAGCTCAGCCAGTGCGGCGTGTCGATGATGGATTCGGCGGATGAAGTGTACCCGGCGATCCTTAATTACATGGGCATGGACCCCCGCAGCGAAAATCCTGAGGATTACAAAAAGGCCGAAGCGAAGCTGTTGACCATCCGCCCTTACATCACCTACTTCCACTCCTCCAAGTACGTTTCGGACCTGGCCAACGGCAACATCTGCTTGGCTTTCGGTTACTCGGGTGACGTGTTCCAGGCCGCGAACCGGGCCAAGGAAGCCAAGAACGGCGTGCACATCGCCTACGCGATTCCCAAGGAAGGCAGTAACTTGTGGTTCGACCTGTTGGCGGTTCCCGCAGACTCCAGCAACCAGAAAGAGGCGCATGCTTTCATCAATTACCTGCTTGATCCGCAAGTGATTGCCAAGATCAGTGAGTCCGTCGGTTACGCCAACCCGAACCCGGCATCCAAGCAAGACATGGACCCTGAACTGGTCAACAATCCCGAGATTTATCCGCCTCAGGCAGTCCTCGACAAGCTCTACATTTCGACCACCCCGCCCCAGGCAATCATGCGTTTGATGACCCGTTCCTGGAGCAAAGTGAAGTCCAACCAATGAACCAGTACCGCAACGAACATGCTCGTTCCTATTACGCGGCGTCAGCCAATGGAATGGCGCCCTACCCCACACTGGCCGCGGATCTTGAAGCCGATGTCTGTGTGATCGGCGGCGGTTTTACCGGCGTTAACACTGCGATCGAACTGGCGCAGCGCGGTCTCTCGGTCATTTTGCTGGAGGGCCGACGGATCGGCTGGGGTGCCAGCGGGCGCAACGGTGGTCAGTTGATCCGCGGTATCGGCCATGACGTCAGCGGTTTTTCCCGTCATGTCGGTGAAGAAGGCGTGCGTTACCTTGAGCGTGCGGGCGTCGAGTCGGTAGCGCTCGTGGGCAACCGCATTCGTGAACACGGGATTGATTGCGACCTGCGCTGGGGGTTCTGCGAACTGGCCAATACTAAAGCGCAGTTCGCAGCGTTCACGGCCGAGCAGCAAGGCCTTGCCGAATCGGGTTACGCCCACGAAACCCGACTCATCGGACCGAAGCAGATCCGTCAGCAGGTGGTGAACTCGGACGTGTATGCCGGTGGTCTCGTTGATATGGGCTCAGGTCACTTGCACCCGCTTAATCTGGTCCTTGGCGAAGCGCTATTGGCGCAATCCTTAGGCGTGCAGATCTTCGAGCAGAGCCCGGTGCGGGAGTTGGTCCATGGCAGCACCGTGCAGGTTCGCTGTGCGGGCGGCACGGTGCGCGCTGGCAGTCTGGTGCTGGCGTGCAACGCTCACCTGGAAGAACTCGAACCGAAACTGAGCGGCAAGGTCCTCCCGGCGGGTAGCTACATCATCGCCACCGAGCCGCTGGCGCCTGACGTTGCGGCGCAGTTGATCCCGCATAACCTGGCACTCTGCGACCAGAAAGTCGGCCTGGACTACTACCGGCTCTCGGCGGACCGACGTTTGCTATTCGGCGGCGCCTGTCATTATTCCGGGCGCGATCCGGCGGACATCGAAGCTTACATGCGCCCGCACATGCTCAAGGTCTTCCCGCAATTGGCCAACGTGCGGATCGACTATCAATGGGGCGGCAAGATTGGCATTTCCGCCAATCGCTTCCCCCAGGTCGGGCGCTTGAGTCAGCATCCGAACGTGTTTTACGCCCAGGGTTACTCCGGTCATGGCCTGAACGTGACCCACTGGTGCGCAAAGTTGTTGGGCGAAGCGATCCATGTCGGACACAGTCAGGGGTTTGACGTGTTCAGCGCGGTGCCGCACATGACCTTTCCCGGTGGGCCGATGCTGCGTTCTCCACTGCTGGCCCTCGGCATGCTCTGGTATCGCCTGCGCGAACTGCTCGGCTGACGCCCCAACTGATCGTTCAGCCTTTAGATTTGCTCAATCGCTAGGCGCTTCTATATTGAGGGAGTGCTCTGAATTCCCTGCGACCTGGCGAGTGCAGCCTATGGCGACGACTGACCCACTGATCATCTGCGAGCACTGCGACTGCGTGTATGAAAAAGTCACGCTCGCCAAACATCAGAAAACCCTGTGTACACGCTGCGGCGGCGTGCTTCAGCGCCATAACGGCCTGTCGGAGGAGCAGCGGCTGGCCTTGACCTTCACCGCTGCGGTGCTGTGGATCTTCGCCAACTTCTATCCGGTCATGAGCATCAGCCTAAAGGGCCTGAAAAACAGCGCGACGCTCTGGGATTCCGTGTTGGCCTTGAACCATGGGCCGATCACGTTCATTGCCATGGTGGCGGCGATTGCCATCATCATCGCGCCGGTTTTCCAGCTACTCCTGCTGATCTGGGTCCTGAGCTTCGCCCTCGGCTCCCGGCGCTCGCCCGGCTTCAGGTTCTGCATGCGCTGGCTGGAAACCCTTCGGCCCTGGAGCATGCTGGAAGTGTGCTTGCTGGGGGCCATGGTGGCAGTGTTCAAACTCGCAGGATTACTCGATGTGCTGCCGGGTATTGGCCTGTTTGCCCTGGCTATCCTCAGCCTGATGATGATCCGCCTTGCCGGGCGCGATATCCGTGATCTGTGGGACATCCTATGAACACGCCACCGACTGCCAGTGAACTCAACCTGTGCTTGTGTCACCGCTGCGGCCTGGCCTGTGACATGACCCATGAGCCTCACGAATGTGAGCGCTGCGGCGCGTCCCTGCATCGGCGCAAACTCAATGCCATGACCCGGACCTGGGCCTACTTGCTGACATCACTGGTGTTTTACATCCCGGCCAACCTGCTGCCGGTGATGAACACCACCATGCTCGGCAGTGGCGCCGACAGCACCATCATGAGCGGCGTGCTGGAGTTCTGGCAGCACGGCGCCTGGGACATCGCCCTGATCATTTTCATCGCCAGTATCGCGGTGCCGGGCATCAAATTCGTCGCCTTGACGTTGCTGCTGGTCACTGTGCAACGCAACAGCCAATGGGCGCGCAAGGAAAGATCGAAGCTTTACCGTTTCGTCGAGCTGATCGGCTATTGGTCGATGCTCGACGTGATTGTCGTCGCGCTGGTAGCCGCGCTGGTGAAGTTCCAGGCGCTGGGCGATATCGAACCGCGCGTGGGCATTCTGTTTTTTGGCCTGGTGGTGGTGTTCACCATGCTGTCGGCGATGAGTTTCGACCCACGCATGATCTGGGATGCCGAGCGCAAGAATCCGCAAACCGAGGAGGTCATGGATGAAGTCGCAAGCCACTGACGGGGCGCAATCCCCCGGTCAGGCCCCTGTCAAAACCCGACGTTTCAGCGTTTCGCTGGTATGGATCGTGCCGATCGTCGCGGTGCTGGTGGGGATATCCCTGGTCGTGCACACCATAATGCAGGAAGGTCCGACCATTACTGTCACGTTCAAAACCGGCAGCGGCCTGACCGCCAACAAGACCGAGGTCAAATACCGCAACGTGGTGATCGGCCGTGTCTCGGACGTGGAGTTGAGCAACGATCAGAAGAGCGTCAACGCCACCATCAAACTGTCCAAGCGTGCGGAAAGTTTCGCCCGCGAAGACTCGCAATTCTGGGTTGTGCGTCCGCGTATTGGCGCTGGCGGGGTGTCGGGTATCGATACCCTGCTGTCCGGTGACTACATTGGCGCCGACATCGGCCAGGCCAACGCTCGCGCAAAAAACTTTACCGGCCTGGAAAACCCGCCGCCGATTACCTATGGCGAGCCGGGCAAGCGCTTCACCCTGCGCACCCAGGACCTCGGTTCGCTGGACATTGGCTCGCCGGTTTACTACCGCAAGATTCCGGTGGGGCAAGTGGTGGCCTATGCCCTGGACGCCGACGGTAAAGGGGTGAGCATCGAAGTGTTCATCCACGCGCCCAACGATGCCTTCGTCACTGAAAACACCCGGTTCTGGAACGCCAGCGGGATCGACGTGAATGTCGGCGCCAATGGCTTTTCGGTGAAAACTGAATCGCTGTCCTCCATCCTGGTGGGCGGAATCGCGTTCCGCGCTCCGGAATACAGCCCTAACGACCCATCGGCCGCCGAGGACAAAGCCTTCCAGCTGTTCGAAGACACGCTAACCGCTCTCGCCCCGCCCAGCGGTAAGGGGCAATTCTTGAGTTTGCGTTTCGAACAGGCTTTGCGCGGGCTCAAGGTGGGTGCGCCAGTGGAATTTCTTGGCATCGAGTTCGGCAGAGTGGTGTCGGTCAATCTGGATTTCGACGCAAAAAAACGCAGTTTTCCGGTCAATGTCGGCATCGTGATCTACCCGCAACGGCTCGGCCAGGCCCACCTCAAAATGCTCAAGACCTTGAAGCATGATCCCAATGACGAAGCCGCGGGCGTGCGGTTGATCGGCAGTTTCATCGACAACGGTCTGCGGGCCCAGGCCCGGAGCGGCAACCTGCTGACCGGTCAGCTTTACATTGCGCTCGACTTCTACCCCAAAGCGGAGAAAGTCGTGTTCGATCCAACCGACCGTCCAATCTCTATCCCAACCGTTCCTGGCAGCCTCGAACAATTGCAGGAAAAACTGGAGGGCATGGTCAACAAGATCAACCAACTGCCAATTGAGCGCATCGCCGGCAATTTGGACAGCAATCTCGTCGAACTGCGCAAAGGCCTCGCACAATTCAACGCCAAAACCCTCCCCAGCGTGCAGACCACCCTGGCGGATGTCAGCAAGACGCTGCAATCAGCCAGTTCGACCTTGGCCGAAGACTCGCCGCAACGCGAACAATTAGGCCAAACCCTGGACGAGCTCGGACGCATGTCGCGCTCCTTGCGTGAACTCGCGGATTACCTGGGACGGCATCCGGAATCGCTGATTCGCGGTCGTCCCGACAATGCTGCGCCGATGGACCTGCAGGGGCCTCCGCGCAAATGACCACAGGAGCATCACTTATGGTTTATCCGCTGAAGATCAGCTGGGTCACTGCATTGTTATTACTCACTGCTTGCCGCAGTGATCCGATCCAGTTCCACACCCTGACGCCGGCCCAACCAAGCGGCAGTTCAAGGACCAGCGCTGCGGAGTTTCAGATCGAGAGCCTCAGCGTCCCACCCCAGGTCGACCGCCCGCAGATCGTCATTCGTCAGGGTAACAGCGGCATGGCGATCCTCGAAACCGAGTGGTGGGGCGCGAGCCTGTCGGATGAATTGCGCAGTGCCCTGGTCGATCAACTGGTTAACAGCAATCCCCAACGCAAGGTTTCGGTGCGGCTGGACGTGCAACGTTTTGATTCGATCCCCGGCCAATATGGGTTGATCGACGTCAAATGGCGCCTGCGCAACCTCGGCGAACGTGATAACGCGCTGGTCACTTGCCGAAGCACCTTGCAAACACCTTCAGGGCCGTCCATCGACGACCTGGTGATCGCCCATCAGAACAACATCAAGCGCCTTGGCGCGTTGATTAACCAGGCCGCGAGCGGAAACCAAAAAGGTTGCCCGGCACCGCAGTGATTTGACGTTTTTTTCTCATTCTGCGCAGTACATTTGCCGCCGCCTTAATCCTGCAAATGATTCGTATTGACCTACAATACTTGGCGACCGTCCCGGTTGATCTACGCGCACGATTATAAAAAACAGGAGCTGCCAACGCATGAATCCCCCTTTTCCCTATTTCTTGAAAACAGCACTGCTGGCCACCGCATTGCTGAGCGCCGGTCACGTGTATGCAGCGCAGGCCGATGGCATCGTGGTCTACAACGCCCAGCACGAAAGCTTGACCAAATCCTGGATCGAGGGCTTTACCAAGGAAACCGGCATCAAGGTCACCGTGCGCAATGGCGACGACACCGAAATGGGCAATCAGATCGTGCAGGAAGGCGCGGCCTCCCCGGCGGACGTGTTCCTCACCGAAAACTCCCCGGCCATGGTGCTGGTCGACAACGCGGGGCTATTTGCACCGGTTGCGCCGGCCACCCTGGAGCAAGTCGGCAATGCTTACCGCCCGGCCCATGGCAAATGGGTGGGGATCGCCGCGCGTTCCACGGTGTTTGTCTATAACCCGAGCAAACTGCCCGACGCCCAGGTGCCCAAGTCGCTGATGGACCTCGCCGGCCCGAGTTGGAAAGGTCGCTGGGCTGCGTCACCCGCCGGTGCCGACTTCCAGGCCATCGTCGCCGCCGTGCTGGAACTCAAAGGCGAAGCCGCCACCCTGGAGTGGCTGAAAGGGATGAAAACTAACTTTACCGCGTACCGGGGCAACAGCTCCGTGCTCAAAGCGGTCAACGCCGGGCAGATCGACAGCGGCTTGATCTACCACTATTACAGCTTCGCCGACCAGGCCAAGACCGGCGAAAACAGCAAGAACACCGCCCTGCACTACTTCAAGCACAAGGATCCGGGCGCGTATGTCAGTGTCTCCGGTGGCGGCATTCTGGCGTCCAGCCAACACAAGGACCACGCCCAGGCATTCCTCAAATGGATTACCGGCAAAGAGGGCCAGGCCATCCTCAAAACCGGCAAATCGTTCGAATACGCCGTGGGCAAGAACGCTGAATCCAATCCAAAACTGGTGCCTTTGCAGCAACTCGACGCGCCGACAGTCGATGCGTCAAAACTCGACAGTAAAAAAGCCGTGGAGTTGATGACGCAGGCGGGACTGCTCTAATTGATGCCTGAAACCTTACCAGCGGGTGTCGCCGAGGCGATACCCGCGAACTTGCGACGACGATCCCGCGGCCTCTTCGCGGGCCGTGGTGGCGCGTGGGTGATCGGTTTGTCGGTGCTGGTTTCGCTGCTGTCGCTGCTACCGATTGCCTTCGTCATCGGCGTATCGTTTCAGACAGGCTGGGCGACCCTTGTGCCGCTGGTGTTCCGGCCGCGGGTCGCTGAACTGTTGATCAATACCGTTTTACTGGTGGTGATCACGATTCCGCTGTGCGTCACATTAGGCCTGTCTCTGGCCTGGTTGACAGAGCGCACCAACCTGCCGGGCCGACGCTGGTGGTCGTTGTTGGCGACCGCGCCGTTGGCGGTGCCAGCGTTCGTTCACAGCTATGCGTGGGTCAGTCTGGTGCCGCCGATTCACGGGCTGTTTGCCGGAGTTCTGGTCTCGGTCATCGCCTACTTCCCGTTCCTGTATTTGCCAATTGCTGCGACCCTGCGCCGGCTCGATCCGGCCATCGAAGACGTTGCCGAATCGCTGGGGCTCAAGCCTTGGGCGATATTTCTCCGCGTTGTGCTGCCGCAATTGCGCCTGGCCATCTGCGGCGGCGCGTTGCTGGTGGGCCTGCACCTGCTGGCCGAATATGGCCTGTACGCGATGATCCGCTTCGACACCTTCACCACGGCCATCTTCGATCAGTTCAAATCCACCTTCAACGGCCCCGCCGCCCACATGCTGGCCAGCGTGCTCGCCCTGTGTTGCCTGGTGATGCTGACCGCAGAATCGGCCGCTCGCGGCACGGCGCGCTACGCTCGGGTCGGCTCGGGAAGCGCTCGCGAGCAACGGGTAGTACGCCTGAAACCCGCAACCACCCTCCTCGCCCTGACCGTACAGATCGCAACCTGTGCACTGGCATTGGGCGTACCACTCGTGACGTTAGGTAACTGGCTGATAGCCGGTGGTACGCAGGTCTGGCAGATGGACGAGCTTCTGCCGGCGCTCGAACAGACGCTGCTGCTCGGCGTTGCGGGTGCCGCCGTCACCACCTGCGCCGCCATCCCGATTGCCTGGCTGTCGATTCGCTCTCCGGGCCGGCTACAACGCGTGCTGGAAAGCTGCAACTACATCACCAGTTCGTTGCCCGGGATCGTCGTTGCCTTGGCATTGGTGACCGTCACCATCCAGTTCGCCCGGCCGATTTACCAGACGACTGTCACAGTGTTGCTGGCGTATCTGCTGATGTTTTTGCCCCGCGCCCTGGTGAGTTTGCGTGCCGGTATCGCACAGGCGCCGGTCGAACTGGAAAACATGGCCCGCAGCCTCGGCCGCTCGCCCGCCCGGGCATTGTGGCTGATCACTCTGCGCCTGGCCGCGCCCGGCGCCGCCGCTGGCGCCGCGCTGGTGTTTTTGGCGATCACCAATGAGTTGACCGCTACCCTGCTGCTCGCCCCCAACGGCACACGCACCCTGGCCACCGGTTTCTGGGCCATGACCAGCGAAATCGACTACGCCGCGGCTGCGCCCTATGCCCTGCTGATGATTTTGCTGTCGCTTCCCTTGACCGGACTTCTTTATCACCAATCCAAACGAACGGCTGGCCGATGAACGCGCTTGAACTCCATTCCATTTCCAAATCCTACGGTGCCCATCAAGCGCTGGAGAGCATCAACCTGTCGGTGCCCACGGGCAGCCGAACGGTCATCGTCGGCCCGTCAGGCTCAGGAAAAACCACGCTGTTGCGGATGATCGCCGGCTTCGAATTCCCGGACACCGGCCGTCTGTCACTCAATGGCCAAACGCTCGTCGACGACACCCACGAAGTCCCGGCGCATCAGCGTTTGATTGGTTATGTTCCCCAGGACGGTGCCCTGTTCCCACACATGACCGTGGCCGCCAACATCGGGTTCGGGCTGTCGATCAAGGGCGGTGCAAAACAGGCGCGGATCGCCGAGTTGATGGACAGCGTGGCGCTGAATGCGAACATGGCCGGCCGCTGGCCCCATGAACTCTCCGGCGGCCAGCAACAACGCGTGGCGCTGGCGCGGGCATTGGCGCAACAGCCGCGGTTGATGTTGCTGGACGAGCCGTTTTCGGCCCTCGACACCGGACTTCGAGGCGCCATGCGCAAAATGGTCGCACGGCTACTGACAGGCGCCGGCGTGACCACCATTCTGGTCACCCATGACCAGAGTGAAGCATTGTCGTTTGCCGATCAGTTGGCGGTGATGCGCGACGGTCGACTTGTGCAGTCAGGTCATCCGTTGGATCTTTACCGCTACCCCGAGGATGAGCAAACCGCGCTGTTTCTGGGGGATGCCGTGGTCATGCCCGCCAGAATCGAAGCCGGCTGGGCCCATTGCGATCTCGGTCGGATACCGGTGAACAACCACCGGAACAACCCTTCGGCGCAGATCATGCTGCGTCCCGAACAACTTCAACTCGTCAGCATCCAGCCCAGCCCAACCGAGGCTGCCGGTTGTCGTGCCGTCGTGACTGAACGGGATTTCAGCGGCAATACCTGCACGTTGACGGTGGAATTGGAAACGTTGCTTTGCGGGCAACAGCCTGGTCGATCATTAATGGTGCGCAGTTCGGGCCTTTATGCGCCACCCGCCGGTAGCGCGGTTCACGTCTCGACGATCGGCCATGCCCACGTACTGAACGAATCTTGAACCCCGTCCATCAAAGATCGAACCGGTCCACGGCCCGGCGCCGTTCGTTGTCATTGCGCACATCGTAGTTGGCCGTGGTCTGGATGTTGCTGTGATGGGCGAGTTTCTGGGCGATCGACAAGTCATACTCCTCAATCACTCGGGTAATGAACGAACGTCGAAAATCATGCGGCATGATTTTCACTCCAACCTGCGCGCCCCGCTGTCGGGCGATGTAATAGATCGCATGTTTGGTGATGCGCTCACGGGTGATGTGACTGCCGCGGCGGATGCGGTTGAACAGGAACGGATCGTCCGTTTCGCCGTCCTTCAGTAGCGAGCGCCGCAGTTCGAGCCAGTCATTGAGTTTGGCGAACGCCCAGGCCGGGGCGTACTTGATCAATTGCCGGTTGCCCTTGGCGGTCACACGAAGGCTGCGCTCGGCGAAATCGACCTGGTTCAGGTCCAGGTTCACCGATTCCGACTTGCGCATTCCCGAACCATATAAAATCCCGATGATCGCCGCATCCCTCAACCCTTGTGGCCGTGGATCGGCAGCGCAGACTGCCATCAGTTCCTGGATCAGCGTACGCCTGAGGTTGCGCCCCTGGGACAATCGCGTGCCGGCAATCCCCTTGACCGTGCGCATTTTCAGCAAGTGTTCCTGAGTGATCAGGCTCATGCGCCACGCTTCGTTCATTACCCCGCGCACCGCGTTGACGTACAGCGAAGAGGTGTTCGGCGCGTAGCCGTCGGTGCGCAAAGTGGCCACCAGCGCGATGACATCTTCCGGTTGCAGGTTGTGCCAGGGAATTTCCTCGACGTTCATGTCTTCAAAGCCCAACCGGTCAGCGGCGTCCTGCAACACATAACGCATGGTCAGTTGGCTGGAGGGCGCCAGACGGGCCAGGTACAGGGTCAGCGGATTGGGCGTTGAGGGGATTGAGTCGGTAACGGGTAAGTCAATCAAACGAAACGGCCTTCAGTGGAAACAGTTCATTAAACAACTAAGAATTGAAACATCCTTCATATAAAGCGGAACACTTCTGTGGCACTTCCCACTAAAAACTCGATGAGCGGTAGAAGTCTGAACAGTGGCTGTATGACATTCAGACAAACGATTCGCCGATCGGATTTTCATGTTCCTTTCACAAAATCGGGAACAACCTTCAATCAATCCAGTGAGCCTCGACGGACTCCCAACCTGCCGGCCAAGGCTGTAAAAGTCAAATCCAGTGTGAGCTTGCCAGTTAGCTAAATCATTGAAATAGCGTGTGTTTCGGCATCTTCGCTGAAGGACGGCTTACGCCCCGAGGCTCTGCATGAGTCAGGCGTTGATCCCATTTTCCCGCCCCAGTATCGGCGATGAAGACATTGCCGCCGTAGAGCAAGTACTGCGCCGAGGACGCCATGTTCGTCAGTGACGGTGAAGCCTTCGCCAGCTGGGCGAGGCGCTGTTGCGCGACCACGTGCCGAGCAACGACCTCGGCGGCGCCGGCGCCGGCGCCCTGGCCTGGCGTCTGAAACGTCCGGACGTGGCGTTGTACAACACGATAGACGAATTGAAATATGGCCTGCCTATTCTGACGGCGCACAGCAACAAGTCGATCCGGACCAGGTTCAAGCGTGGATGCGCACAACCCGTCAGAGCGGCTCGGTCGGCGTGGTCATGCGCATCAAGGGCGCCGACGAGTTGCGCGAACTCGAACAGCTGCCCAGGGATGGCAAACGCGATGAACAAGGCAACATTGTGATTCTGATCTTTGCTCAGGAGGCGTCATGAGCCTGTTGCTGCTCTTGGCCGCCAGCCTGCCGTTGTTCAACGAAACCTTCAGCCTTTCAAAAAGTCTCGGGGTGGCCTTGGTCATCCTTGGCGTCATCACCATCAACGCTCAACCTGCTCTCGCGTCCGAATTCAGGAGTGCCCCATGAAAATCAGTGTATTTGGTAGCGGTTACGTTGGCCTGGTGCAAGCGGCTGTCCTGGCTGAAGTCGGCCACGACGTGGTCTGCATGGACATTGACGAGAGGAAAGTCGAACTGCTGCAACAAGGCCACGTGAGCATTTTCGAACCGGGGCTGGCCAGCCTGGTGCGCGAAAGTCTGGAAGCCAATCGTCTACAGTTCACCACTGACGAGAAGTTTGCGGTGCAGCATGGCCAGGTGTTGTTTATCGCCGTCGGTACGCCATCCCGGGACGATGGTTCGGCGGACCTGCGTTATGTGCTGTCGGTGGGAGAAGCCGTGGCGCGTCATCGTGAACACCCGGTGATTCTGGTAGAAAAATCCACGGTGCCGGTGGGCACCGGTGACACCTTGCGCGCGCACATCGACAAGTGCCTGATCAAAGTCGGTCGGCTGCTGCAATTCGATATCGTCTCCAACCCGGAATTTTTGAAAGAAGGCTCGGCCGTGGCCGATTGCCGGCGCCCGGACCGGATCGTCATCGGCTGCGAACGCGATGAGGTGCGCGAGGTAATGCGCGACCTCTACGCGCCCTTCAACCGTAATCATGACCGGATCATGTTCATGGACCTGCGCAGCGCCGAGCTGACCAAGTACGCCGCCAACTGCATGCTGGCGACCAAGATCAGCTTCATCAACCAGATCGCCGAACTGGCCGAACACCTGGGCGCCGATATCGAATCGGTGCGCCTGGGCATAGGCGCCGATTCGCGCATTGGTTACCACTTCATCTACCCCGGCTGCGGTTATGGCGGCTCGTGTTTTCCCAAGGACATGCGCGCGCTGATCCACAGCGCCGAAGAGGCGCATTGCTCCAGCGATTTACTGCAAGCGGTGGAAGCGATCAATCAGCGTCAGAAGCACAAGCTGTTCGAACGCATCAATGCGTTCTACAAGGGCGATGTGCGCGGCAGGACCTTTGCCGTGTGGGGGCTGGCGTTCAAACCGAACACCGACGACATGCGCGATGCACCGAGCCGGGTGCTGCTGGAATCGCTGTGGGCCGCCGGGGCCAACGTCCGCGCGTTCGACCCCGAAGCCATGCAGGAAACCCAGCAGCTGTATCCCGATGAATCCCGGTTGATGCTGATGGGCACACCGGAATCAGTATTGTCCGGTGCTGACGCGCTGATCATCTGCACCGAATGGCAGCAGTTCAAGGCCCCGGATTTCAGTCTGATCCAGCAGCGGCTCAACGCACCCGTGATCTTCGACGGACGCAACCTCTACGACGCCGAACGCCTGGCCCGCGCCGGCTTCATGTACTTCCCGATGGGCCGTGGTGAGTCGCGCAACTTGCCGATTCCGCATCAACAGTGGCCCACGGCTTCGGTCGTCGCCTGAGTGCAATGTCACCCGCTATCCGCTGCCAGTCGTGGCATTTGCGATGCTCTACCTCGGCGATACCGCCGATAATAATGTTGTGACGAAGGATCAGATTGAACGGCGGCTTTACAGCAAAATTAATGCATTCAAACTGCATTAATATGAATTTGTCAGCATCAGGAATGAACGGCACACTGTGCGCGTTCCTCCCCCAATAGTTGGAACAACTTCAAGGGCTTTCTGGGTATCCCAGCTAAGCCTTTTTTTTGCCTTGGTTTTTTAACGGATCGTCTGCCTCATGTTTGCTCGCTGGTTTCCCGCCGCCATCAACACTCGCCCCTCCGAATGGAGCCGCGCCGCAATCGGCATGTCCTTGGGCACGATGTTCAGCGTCTGGCTTTGCAGTCAGGTATTCGGCATGCAAGTGGCGCAGCACCTGATCGGGCCGCTGGGCGCATCGGCCGTGTTGCTGTTCGCAGTGTCCTCCGGCGCCCTCGCCCAGCCCTGGTCGATTCTTGGCGGCTACCTCAGCGCGGGGGTGGTTTCGCTTCTGGTCGCTCACGTACTCGGGCGAACACTTGGCAGTGCCTGTCTGGCGGCCGGCATGGCGCTGATCCTGATGTGCTGGCTGCGTTGTCTGCATCCTCCGGCCGGGGCGCTGGCGTTGCTTCTAGTGTTGGCAGACCCGGCGACCATTGCCCTGAACTGGAAAGCGCTCGGCCCGGTGATGCTTGGCGCATCGGCCATGCTGCTCAGCGCCCTGGCCTACAACAACCTGACGCGCATTCGTTACCCAAAACGCGCCAGCGAACCGGTATCCCGGGTGCCGGCCGACCACCCGCCCACCGATAGCCAGGCGATCACAGCCCAGGACTTGAAACTGGCCCTGGCGGACATGGAAGCCTTCTTCGACGTCACCCCCGAAGACCTCGAACAGCTGATCCATGCCAGTGAGCTGCATGCCAAGCGGCGCAGCATTGGTACTGTATTTTCCAATAAGCCTTGAAGATCAAAAGATCGCAGCCTTGATGTAAAAATGCAGACGAGACCTGCACATATCCCGGTTGTACATCACAAATTTGCACTGTTACGATCCAGCATCGCTCGCGCGCGAGCTTCTCTATAAAGAACAATAAAAGCAGGGAGTTAGTGATGACTGCTCAGGTTTCATCGAAGGGGACTTCGTCCATGGATGCGATGCAAAACGAAGTGCTGGCCGAGGTTCGCAACCACATCGGCCACCTGACCCTCAATCGCCCCGCAGGACTCAACGCCATTACCCTGGACATGGTGCGCAATCTGCAGCGTCAGCTCGACACCTGGGCACTCGACCCGCACGTACACGCAGTAGTATTGCGCGGTGCTGGCGAGAAGGCTTTCTGTGCCGGCGGCGATATTCGCTCGCTGTATGACAGCTTCAAAAACGGCGACACGCTGCACGAAGATTTCTTCGTCGAGGAATACGCCCTCGACCTCGCGATTCACCATTACCGCAAACCTGTACTCGCTTTGATGGATGGTTTTGTCCTGGGTGGCGGCATGGGTTTGGTACAAGGCGCCGACTTGCGGGTGGTCACCGAGAAAAGCCGTCTGGCGATGCCGGAAGTGGCGATCGGTTATTTCCCGGATGTCGGTGGCAGCCATTTCCTGCCGCGCGTTCCCGGTGAACTGGGGATTTACCTCGGCGTCAGCGGCGTACAGATCCGTGCGGCCGATGCGCTCTATTGCGGCCTGGCTGACTGGTACCTGGACAGCGACAGGCTGGGCACCCTCGACGAGCAACTCGATCAGCTCCAATGGCACGAAACACCGTTGAAAGACCTTCAAGGTCTGCTGGCCAAACTCGCCGTGCAACAACTGCCGGCGGCACCTTTGGCGGCGTTGCGCCCGGCCATCGATCACTTCTTCGCCCTGCCCGATGTGCCGAGTATTGTTGAGCAACTGCGTGAAGTAACGGTCGCCGACAGCCACGAGTGGGCCACAACCACCGCCGACCTGCTGGAAAGCCGTTCACCGCTGGCCATGGGCGTGACCCTGGAGATGCTCCGTCGTGGTCGGCACTTGGGTCTGGAAGACTGCTTCGCCCTTGAGCTGCACCTGGACCGTCAGTGGTTCGAGCGCGGCGACCTGATCGAAGGCGTACGCGCCTTGCTGATCGACAAAGACAAGAAACCGCGCTGGAACCCACCGACCTTGCAGGCGCTGGACGCCGAGCACGTCGCGAGTTTCTTCACCGGTTTTGACCAACGCGGGAGCTGAGCCATGCACGATATCGAATTGAGCGAAGAGCAAGTCATGATCCGCGATATGGCCCGGGACTTTGCCCGCGGCGAAATCGCACCCCATGCACAGGCCTGGGAAAAGGCCGGCTGGATCGACGACGGTCTGGTGGCGAAGATGGGTGAACTGGGGCTGCTGGGCATGGTGGTGCCCGAGGAATGGGGCGGCACCTATGTCGACTACGTCGCCTACGCCTTGGCCGTGGAAGAGATTTCGGCCGGTGACGGCGCCACTGGCGCACTGATGAGCATTCACAACTCGGTGGGCTGTGGTCCGGTCCTCAATTACGGCACCGAAGAACAAAAACAGGCGTGGCTACCGGATCTGGCCAGCGGCCAGGCCATCGGCTGCTTCTGCCTGACCGAACCTCAGGCCGGTTCCGAAGCCCACAACTTGCGCACCCGCGCCGAACTGCGCGACGGCCAGTGGGTGATCAACGGCGCCAAGCAATTCGTCAGCAACGGCAAACGGGCGAAACTGGCCATTGTGTTTGCGGTGACCGATCCGGAGCTGGGCAAACGCGGCATCTCGGCGTTCCTGGTGCCGACCGATACAGCGGGTTTCATCGTTGATCGCACCGAACACAAAATGGGCATCCGCGCCTCCGACACCTGCGCGGTGACCTTGAGCAACTGCACGATTCCCGAAGCCAACCTGCTGGGTGAGCGCGGTAAAGGACTGGCGATTGCCCTGTCGAACCTCGAAGGTGGCCGCATCGGCATCGCGGCGCAGGCGTTAGGCATTGCCCGCGCGGCGTTTGAAGCAGCGCTGGCCTATTCGCGGGATCGGGTGCAGTTCGACAAGCCAATCATCGAGCACCAGAGCATTGCCAACATGCTGGCCGACATGCACACCCGGTTGAACGCGGCACGACTGCTGATCTTGCATGCCGCGCGGTTGCGCAGTGCCGGCAAGCCGTGCCTGTCGGAGGCTTCACAGGCCAAACTGTTTGCATCCGAGATCGCCGAGAAAGTGTGTTCGTCGGCGATGCAGATTCATGGCGGATATGGGTATCTGGAGGATTACCCGGTGGAGCGTTACTACCGGGATGCACGGATTACGCAGATCTATGAAGGGTCGAGCGAGATACAGCGGATGGTGATTGCTCGCGAGCTGAAACACTACCTGGTCTAGGAGAATCGCCGCTGAGCTGATCGTCCCCACGCTGCGCGGGAACGATCGGTTCGGGTTACTTACCTTGGAACTCTGCTTCACGCTTGGCAATAAACGCCGCCATCCCTTCCTTCTGATCCTGCGTCGCAAACGCCGCATGGAACACTCGACGCTCAAAGCGCACACCTTCCGACAGGCTCACTTCAAACGCACGGTTGACGCTTTCCTTGATCATCATTGCAATCGGCAGCGACTTCTTGGCAATCAGCGCCGCGACTTTCAACGCTTCTTCCAGCAACTCATCAGCCGGAACAATCCGCGCCACAATCCCGCAACGCTCCGCTTCCACCGCATCGATCAAGCGACCGCTGAGGCACATTTCCATGGCCTTGGCCTTGCCCACCGCGCGGGTCAGGCGCTGGGTGCCGCCCATGCCCGGCAGTACGCCGAGGTTGATTTCCGGCTGACCGAATTTGGCGTTGTCGCCGGCCAGGATGAAGTCGCACATCAGCGCCAGTTCACAGCCACCCCCCAGGGCAAAACCGTTGACCGCTGCGACGATCGGCTTGCGGCGGTTGGCCACGCGATCGCTGTCACTGAACAGGTCATCGAGGTAGATCTGCGGGTAGGTCAGCTCAGCCATTTCCTTGATGTCGGCACCGGCGGCGAACGCTTTTTTCGAGCCGGTGAGCACGATGCAGCCGATGTTCGAATCGGCTTCCAGGCCATCGAGGGCGTGGTTCAGCTCGCTGACGATCTGCGCGTTCAACGCATTCAGCGCTTGCGGACGGTTCAGGGTAATCAGGCCAACGCGACCGTGGGTTTCCAACAAAATCGTTTCGTAGTTCACACGTAGCTTCCTTCTCAAAGATTGCGCGAAATGACCATGCGCTGAATATCGCTGGTGCCTTCGTAGATCTGGCAGACCCGCACGTCGCGGTAGATCCGCTCCAGCGGGAAATCGTTCAAGTAACCGTAACCACCGAGGGTTTGCAAGGCTGCGGAGCACACCTTCTCAGCCATTTCCGAGGCGAACAGCTTGGCCATGGACGCTTCGACCAAGGCCGGCTTGCCGCTGTCACGCAGCGCCGCCGCGTAATGCACCATCTGCCGGGCCACAGCGATTTGGGTGGCCATGTCCGCCAGGCGGAACGCAACCGCTTGATGCTCGATGATCGGCTTGCCGAAGCTCTCACGCTCGCGGGCATAGTCGCGGGCCGCTTCGAATGCTGCGCGGGCCATGCCCACCGATTGCGAAGCGATGCCGACACGGCCGCCTTCGAGGTTGGCCAGGGCGATTCGATAACCTTCGCCCTCCTCGCCCAAGCGGTTGGCCACCGGCACCTTCACGTCTTCGAACAGGATCTGGCAGGTGTCGGAGGCGTGCTGGCCAAGCTTGTCTTCGACCCGTGCGACTTTGTAGCCCGGCGAATCGGTGGGCACGATCAGCGCCGTGATGCCACGTTTACCGGCACCTGGGTCGGTCACCGCGAACACGATCACCACCCCGGCGTTCTGCCCGGAGGTGATGAACTGCTTGCAGCCGTTCAACACGTAATGATCGCCTTCCAGACGCGCACGGGTTTTCAGGCCACTGGCGTCAGAACCGGCTTGCGGTTCGGTGAGGGCAAAAGCCCCGAGCATCGAGCCGCTGGCCAAAGGTTTGAGGAAGCGCTCTTTCTGGTCGTCGTTGCCGTACTTGAGAATCGGCACGCAACCCACCGAGTTGTGCACGCTCATGATGGTCGAACAGGCGCCATCGCCGGCCGCGATTTCTTCCAGGGCCATGGCGTAGGCCAGGTAACCGGTGTCGCAACCGCCCCACTCTTCGGGCACCAACATGCCGAAGAAGCCCAGTTCGGCCATCTCGCCGATGGCTTCCTTGGGGAAGCGATGCTCGCGGTCCCACTCGGCGGCGAACGGTTTCAGCCGTTCCTGGGCAAACTGCCGGGCCGCTTCGCTGATCTGAAGTTGTTCGTCATTGGGCAGCATAGTGATTCCTTAGTACAGGCATTCAACGGCCATCGCCGTGGCTTCACCGCCGCCGATGCAAATCGCTGCAACGCCGCGTTTCAGGCCTTTCTGGCGTAGGGCCCAGAGCAGCGTCACGAGGATCCGCGCGCCGGACGCGCCGATCGGGTGCCCCAGGGCGCAAGCGCCGCCGCGAACGTTGACCTTCTCGTGAGGGACTTCCAGTTTGGTCATGGTCACCAGACTGACCACGGCGAAGGCTTCATTGACTTCGACCAGATCGACTTCGTCCAGCGACCAGCCGGTTTTTTTCATCAGCTTCTCGATCGCGCCCACCGGTGCCACCGGGAATAGGCCCGGGGTGTCGGCAAACGCCGCATGGCCGTGAATCACTGCCAGCGGTTTCAGGCCGCGCTTTTGAGCTTCGGAACGGCGCATCAACACCAGTGCGGCGGCGCCATCGGAGATCGAACTGGAGTTCGCCGCCGTCACCGTGCCGCCTTCGCGGAACGCCGGTTTCAGCGAAGCGATCTTGTCCAGTTTGGCTTTCGGTGGTTGCTCGTCGTCGCTGATCAGGACCTGTTCTTTACCGACGGTGACGGTGAGCGGCACGATCTCGTCTTTGAAGCGGCCATCCTTGATCGCCTGCTGCGCGCGGGTAGTCGAGGCAATGGCAAACGCGTCCTGGGCTTCACGGGTGAAACCGTTGGTTTGAGCGCAATCCTCGGCGTAGGTGCCCATCAGGCGACCTTTGTCGTAAGCGTCTTCCAGACCGTCGAGGAACATGTGATCAAGCACACGACCGTGGCCCATGCGATAACCGCTACGAGCGCGGTCCAACAGATACGGCGCGTTGGACATGCTTTCCATACCGCCGGCAACAACTACGTCGGCGCTGCCGGCCACCAGCATGTCGTGGGCCAGAATGGCCGCTTCCATGCCCGAACCGCACATTTTGTTCAGGGTGGTGCAGCGCGTCGATTTATCCAGCCCGGCGCCCAGTGCGGCTTGGCGCGCAGGGGCTTGGCCGAGGCCGGCGGACAGTACGCAACCAAATAGCACTTCTTCAACCGAGTCGGGTGCCACACCCGCGCGTTCGACGGCGGCACGAATCGCCGCCGCACCGAGTTGCGGTGCAGTCAGGCTTTTCAGTTCGCCCTGAAAACCGCCCATCGGGGTGCGGACGGCGCTGACGATAACAATGGGATCGTTGGAAATAGTCATGACAAATCCTCCTTATCTGGCGGCCATGCGCAAGGCGCCGTCGAGACGGATCACCTCGCCATTGAGCATGCTGTTTTCAATGATATGCCTGACCAGCCCGGCATACTCGCTCGGTTTGCCCAGACGGGGCGGAAACGGCACGCCTGCCGCCAGGGACGCACGGACTTCCTGGGTCATGCCGGCCATCATCGGGGTTTCGAAAATACCCGGGGCGATGGTCATCACGCGGATGCCGAAGCGCGCCAGTTCCCGGGCAGCGGGCAAGGTCAGGCTGACGATCGCGCCTTTGGAGGCGGCGTAAGCGGCCTGGCCAATCTGGCCGTCATAGGCTGCGGCCGAGGCGGTGTTGATGATCACGCCGCGCTCGCCATCCGCACCTGCTTCGGTTTCGGCGATCGCCGCGGCAGCCAGGCGCAGCATGTTGAAACTGCCGATCAGGTTGACGTTGATTACCTGGCTGAAACTGGCCAGCGCGTGCGGACCGTTCTTGCCGAGAATTTTCTCGCCACGCACGACACCGGCGCAGTTGACCAGACCATTCAGGCCACCGAAGGCGTTGACCGTCGCCAGCACGGCGGCTTGCGCCGCGGCTTCGTTGCTGATGTCCGCCACCACGCTTTGCGCGCCAAGACGTTCAGCCTGGGCGGCAACGGCTTCGGCGTTCATGTCCACCAGCATGACTTTGGCGCCCGCCGCGACCAGCATTTCAGCCGTGGCGGCACCGAGTCCGGAGGCACCGCCGGTGACGAGGAAAACCTTGTTTTCGATCTGCATCATTGTTTCCTTGGATTCAAGCTGAAACGTTCTTCGCGGCGGCCTCTTGAGCCTTGGCGATTTCCTGGTTGCGCAAGATAAAGCGCTGCAATTTGCCGCTTGGGGTTTTCGGCAACTCGCTGACAAATTCAATTTCACGAGGGTACGCGTGCGCGGCCAGTCGCTTGCGCACGTGTTGGCGCAATTCTTCGGCCAGTTCCGGTGCAGCGCGGTATTGCGCGCTGAGCACAACAAAGGCTTTGACCCGTTCGGTGCGCTCCGGATCGGGCTTGCCGACCACGGCTGCTTCGACCACGGCCGGGTGTTCGATCAGCGCGCTTTCCACGTCGAACGGGCCGACCCGGTAGCCGGAGGTGGTGATCACGTCGTCGCTGCGACCGACGAAGCTGATGCTGCCGTCCGGGTTCCACTCGACGGTGTCGCCGCTCAGGTAATAGTCGCCGACGAAGGCCTTGGTCGATGCGCCTTCGTAACCGGCGAACCAGCACATCGGCGACTGGGTACGATCGATGGCCAGTATGCCCGGTTGACCGACGCCGAGTTCTTTGTGCTCCTCATCCAGCACCACAATGCGGTGGCCCGGCGAGGCAAAACCTGCGGCGCCCATATGGATCGGATGCTCCAGGCCATGGTGATTACACAGGACCATGCCGAGTTCGGTCTGGCCATAGTGGTCGTGGATGACCACGTCGAGGTTGTCGGCGAACCAGCGAATTACTTCCGGGTTCAGCGGCTCGCCGGCACTACTGACGATGCGCAGCTTGCCCTTGATCGAGCGGGCGAACTCGTCGCCACCGGCGATCAACAGGCGATAGGCCGTCGGCGAGCCGGTGAGGTTGGTGATCCCGTACTTGTTGATCACCCGGCAGGTGCTTTCGAGGGAGAACGGGCCATCGTAAAAGGTGATCGGATGCCCCATGGCCATCGGACCTGTGACACCGAAATAGATGCCATAGGCCCAGCCCGGATCGGCAACGTTCCAGAAAGCGTCTTCAGGGCGCAAGTCCACCGCGTCACGGGTGTAGCTCTGGAAGGCGGCGATGGCCTTGAGCGGCACGGACAGCGCTTTCGACGGACCGGTGGTGCCCGAGGTGAACATCAGCAGGAACGGGTCTTCACCGGTCAGCAGGACCGGTTCGCACTCAGCAGAATAATTGGCCAGTTCGGCCCAGAAGCTGTAATCGCCGCGGACGATGCCTTGGCCTTTGGGACCGGCGACGGTGACGAGGGTCGGGCAGTCGGCGACTTCAGAGAGTTTGGAACGATTGCCCGCGTCGGTGACCACCACTTTGGCGCCAGAGGAGCTGAGGCGGTGTTCGATGGCTTTCGGGCCGAATGCCGTGAACAGCGGCTGATAGACCGCACCGATGCGCCAGGTGGCGAATACGGTGATCAGCAATTCGATGTTACGTGGCAGGAGACCGGCGACCTTGTCGCCTTTTTTCACGCCTTGGGCCAGCAGGAAATTGGCGAATCGCGCCGCTTTGTCCTGCAAGTCGCTGAAGGTGTAGGTCGCACTGGCGCCGTCGCGACCTTCCCAGAACAGCGCGATACGCCCCGGCAAGGCATGCCGGTCGCAGCACTCGACACAGGCATTGAGGGCAGTCAAATCGCCCGCGAGCGCGGCGTCGACGGTGTGCTGATAATTGAACTGTGATGTAGCAGACAAATAATCGCGCATTGCCAGAATCCCTTTGTATTTTTATTAGGCTGGGGGCACCTTAATTACCAAGGAAATACTCGCTCTGCGCGGGGCTCGGGACAATGGTCAAAGCTATCAAGTTGCGTGACTGGTTTGGCCAAGGTGGCCGTGATCGCTCCTTAGCTGGCTTCGTTGAGGATCAGGCTGCGGTAATGCCCGGGGTTTGACCCCGACCACTTGCGAAACGCCTTGTAGAAAGAGCTGGTATCGGCAAACCCCAGCCGCGTGGCGATCTCGGCGAAGCTGATCGCAGGTTCGGCGAGCCAGACAATCGCCAATTCCTTACGCACACCGTCCTTGAGCCCCTGGTAAGTCTGGCCCTCTTCGGCCAGGCGCCGACGCAGGGTGGAAGCCGACATGCACAGCTGTTGCGCCAGGGGTTCGGTTTCCGGCCAGTGTTCGGCGGGCAGTTGCCGTAAATCATGCTTGATCCGGCTGGCCAGGCTCTGCGGGTCACGGTACTTGACCAGAATATTGGCCGGCGCATGGGCCAGGAAACGCTTGAGTTCTTCCAGGCTGCGCTTGATCGGCAAGTCCAGGCACTCGGCGGAGAAAATCATCCGTGTGCGCGGCCGGTCGAAACGCAGGTTCTCGGAGAACATCACCTGATAGTCATCGCAGAAGTCCGGTGCAGGGCAGCGCAACTCGATGGCCAGGATCGGAATCCGCCGCCCCGCCAGCCAGCAGGCGACGCCGTGAACGATCATCCAGTACGTGAAATAAGTGAAGGCGCGGCGCGGGTCCTGGTCGTCTTCGAGCAGGACGATTTCCGCCAGGCTTTGTTGACGAACCAACTGCGCCGGCAGGTGTTCGAGCATCAACGACAGAAAGCTCAATCCCGAGGTCAGGCCGGCAGCCAGGCTCGGCTGCACCATGGAGCAGCGACAAAGAAACGCCAGGCTGCCGGATTTGAGCTTGCGCGGGTCCATGCCAAAAAACTCGTCGTCCCCACGTCGCGCCAGCAAGCGCCACAGTCTTGCGTAAGCGGTAGCCGGCACGCGGGCAGTGGTGGTTTCCAGCAGCGCCGGATCGATGCCGACCTTGTTCAACACCTCTTCGGTGGTCGCTCCGGGGGCGCAACTCTGCAACAGCGCTTCACGCACCAGTTGAATGGAGATGGTGTCTTTTTCCGACATAAATGTCACTCGGGTGCACTGATTAATCTGTGGGCCATCTTAGGCAGCACGGAGTAAAAAGCCAGTCTTGCGCAACATCCGGCTCAACTACCTGGCCCTGTGGCCGATAGGCTGTTGCCGGGAATTCCCGAATAGACATGGAGTTGCAAACGTTATGATCGTCGGCATTGATTTGGGCACCACCAATAGCCTGGTTGCCGTTTGGCGCAACGGCGCGCCTGAACTGGTCCCCAACGCCCTGGGAAGTCTGCTGACACCAAGTGTGGTGGGCCTCGACGACGAGGGTCTAGTGCTGGTCGGTCAGGCCGCCAAAGAGCGTTTGCAGACGCATCCCCACCTGACGGCGGCATTGTTCAAGCGCCACATGGGCAGTGCCCATGAACTTCACCTCGGTCGCCAACAGTTTCGCCCGGAAGAACTGTCGGCACTGGTGTTGCGCAGCCTCAAGGAAGATGTTGAGCGCCGCTATGGTGAAACAGTCACTGAAGCGGTGATCAGCGTGCCGGCCTATTTCAACGACGCCCAGCGCAAAGCCACGAAAATCGCTGGCGAACTGGCCGGTCTCAAGGTCGAACGGCTGGTCAACGAACCGACTGCTGCGGCCCTCGCCTACGGACTGCATCAACGCGACAGCGCCAGTTCGTTTCTGGTGTTCGACCTCGGTGGAGGCACCTTCGATGTGTCGATCCTCGAACTGTTTGACGGTGTCATGGAAGTGCGCGCCAGCGCCGGTGACAACTTTCTAGGCGGTGAAGACTTCGACACCGTGCTGGTTCAGGCCTTTGTCGTCGCACACGCCAACCGCAGCGACATGCCGTCACTGACCGAGCCCACTATCGCCCATCGCCTGCGCCGTGAAGCCGAGCGCGTGCGACATGCCCTTGGCCAGGCCGACACTGCGACCTTCGTCCTGCGTCATGGCAGCGGTCAATGGGAGCAGACGTTCACCCAAGCGCAGTTGGCCGAACTTTATGCACCGTTGCTCGTGCGTCTGCGCACACCGATCGAAACCGCGCTGCGCGACGCGCGTATTCGGCCATCGGAGCTGGATGAAGTCCTGCTGGTGGGCGGCACGACCCGCATGCCAATGATCCGGAGAATGGTCGCGGGGTTGTTCGGCCGGTTTCCTTCGATTGCCCTGAACCCGGACGAATCGATTGCACTGGGCGCGGCAGTGCAAGCGGCGCTCAAGGCCAGGGATGCAGCACTCGAAGAGGTCGTGTTGACGGACGTTTGCCCGTACACCCTCGGCATCGAAACGGCGATCAGCGTCGGCGAAGGCGCCGAGTCAGGCCATTACCTGCCGATCATCGAGCGTAACTGCGTGGTGCCGGTGAGCCGGGTCAAATCGGTGTGCACCTTGAGCGACAATCAGCGCAAGGTACTGCTGAAGATCTATCAAGGCGAAAGTCGTTGGGTGAAAGAAAACATCTACCTCGGTGAAATGGAGGTTGAAGTGCCGTTGGCACCGGCGGGCGACATCAGCATCGATGTGCGTTTCACCTACGACAATAACGGCCTGCTCGAAGCCGAGGCGCACATACAGCGGACCGGCGAGCGCCGCAGCCTCGTGATCGAAAACAATCCCGGCGTACTCGCCCCCGACGAGATCCAGCAACGCCTGACCGCGTTGGCTAACCTCAAGGTTCACCCGC
Organism: Pseudomonas sp. Ma2-10; assembly: GCF_054330215.1. NCBI lineage: Bacteria > Pseudomonadati > Pseudomonadota > Gammaproteobacteria > Pseudomonadales > Pseudomonadaceae > Pseudomonas > Pseudomonas sp. Ma2-10. The sequence continues at coordinate 120,207 of NZ_JBTEYL010000013.1, forward strand.
GGGAACAACAGGTCAACAGCCTGCTGATTGCGCGTCTCGAGCGGCTGTACCAGGAAAGCCTTGGCGACCTGCGTCAGCGGCTCGATCACATGGCTAACCGTTTCCAACAGATGCTCGACGGCCAGGATGAGCGAGCCATACGCGAATTGCGTCTGCAACTGATGCAGCAGCTCGATGAACTCGAACAAGGCCTGTGGCGGTGAATTGCTGGGCCATTCTGGGGCTGGCGGCCGATGCCGATTCACGCAGCATCAAACGCCAATACGCAACGCTGCTCAAAGTCCACCGCCCGGATGAAGATCCGAGCGGTTTTCAGCGTCTGCGCGAAGCGTACGAGCAGGCAATGGAATGGAGTCGCCGCGAACCGGTGATGCCAGCGTTAAGTGAGCGTGGGCAAGCGGTCGGAGCTCAATCACCCCTGCCCTCGTTCGGCCACACGCTCGACTTCGAGCATGATCGCCAGCCGTTCGGGCCGAGTGCCGGGCAGCAACGGGCGGCGCAGTTGCTGGAGGACGTTACGATCGAGAAACTCGAACAGCGTCTGGCCCAGGCGCGGGTGTCCCACTGCGTCAGAGAGTTCGAAGATCAGTTATTGATGATGTGCCTGGAGCAGCGCGACGACGGGATGTTGTTCGCCGAATGGGGGCTGGAGCAATTCAACTGGTTGAGCACCTGGCAGCGTCAGGATTTGTCCCCGCAAGCCCTTGCGCTGCTGCATCAGGCGTATTGCCGCGAGACCGAAAAACGCCTGCGCGAGCAGTTGGACGGTGGGCAGGTCGATACGTTTATCGAAACCTTCCTTGCCCTCAAGCGAGCCGACTGGTTGCTGCCCTTCGAACGTCACGACTGGTTCAACGAAACCCTTGCCCGGGTCCTGGCGGAGTCGAATTTCTGGTCTACAAAGCTGTTCGAAACGCTGTGTTCGCATCAGCAATGGAACCCCGGCGAAGATCAGGGACGTTGCCCGCAACCTTATTGGTCGATGCTGCAGGAGAAGCACCCCTACCAGGCATTTCTCGACGAACTGAGACATGTCGCCACCCTGGGCGACCACAAGCCCCAGAGCCGCGCTGCACGACTGTTTCTGAGCCCGATGACGGCGGCCGAGCGAAAAGCCTTTGCCCGGCGTTTTTTTGAAGCGGACTGGAATGCCTGCCGCCTCCTCAGCGAAAAGATCAAGCGCCTGCATCCACAGCTGTGCCGCGAGTTGCCGGACACCGACCCTTATTTCTGGAAGGCCCTGGTCCAGTCCAAACAGACCTGGCCGGTGTTTGCGGGCGTGTTTGGCGCATCGCTCGCCTGGACCGCGTTTTACCCCAGTGAAAAATCCGGCATCGGGGACAGTGCTGTCGCAATATTGTTCTGGCTCTGCGTGCGGGCCGCCCCCAGTGCGGTACTTTTAGTCGCACTGAGCGCTTTTGTGCTGGGCATCTGGTGTACGATAGCGGATCGATTCTGGCCACTGGACGTGCGTCTGAGCCGCCCCGTGGCACATCGGCTCAGCTTCAGGCGTCCGCCGCCGCTGTTGTTGCGTGAGTTGCTGCCCTGCTGGCTGATCGGTGGGCTGACATGGGCTTGGTTTGGCGTAGAAGCATTGATCGCCTACGCTGGGGTGCTCCTGCTGTTGGGCGCCTTGAGCCGGATTACCTGGCCCGCAGCGCTGAGTATAAGGCCATCCAAACCTAGAATGCCGGTGCTGGGCTCGGCCATGTCGATTGCACTGATGGTGGGCGTGATCGGTCTGACCGGACTCGTCTACACCATCGCCAGCAGCCAGTTGATGGGCCGCGATCAAGGGTTGCAGCCGTTTGCCAAACGCGGTTGCAGCGGTCCCCTCGACAGCCGCGTGGAATGCCGGATACCCCCGACTCAAAAGCAATGGTATGGACAATCGGACGCTCGGAAGGCTCGCCCATGAACAAAAGCACAATGGCTATCACGGCGGTGCTGACCGTGACATTTCTGGGTGCATTGAACGAGTACCAGGGCGCCCTCCTGACCCCGATTAAACGCTGGATCAATCAACCCGACCTCGCCGAGCAGGAAAAAGCCAGTGCCCTGCGCCCGTTGATTGCCTGTCTGAACTCAGTCGATGGTCGTTGGCGTCATGCCTACGCCCGTTACCTGGATCGAGACCGGAAGATCGATCCGACTCTCAAAGAGCGTTTTCCCGAGGACTTCGAGCCGATGGTCGAGGTGCGTGAGCGACTCAACTATGTGCGCAGTCACGACGCGTACGGCTGCCAGCTGAACGTGAAGCAAAAAAATGATCTGCAGAAGTCGGCACCTCTACTGCTGCCGTTGCTGAATCGCTTCGGAACATCCCTGACGGCGGCCAATGAGGCGGCCCAAGGCTTCGACTTCTTCAATTCCGTGCCCGCCTATTCGGCCAGCGCTGCGGATAAAGCGCAACGTGACAGCATGTTTTTGCCATTAGTCGATGAATACCTCAAGGCTTCAGACGCACTGCGCCGCCAGCTAGATATTGAAGATGCGGGGCTTCGGCAGCTTCAGCTTGAGCAGCTCAAGGTCCGGGATCAGCCCAAGTACGCCCACATCCTGACCTACATGCTGGAAGCACGAACCCTGATGCTCACGCTCGACAACCACGTTCGCGAACAAACCCTTGCGGTCGATAACCTGGGCGACGCCACGCAAAAACTGCAACTGGCCTGGGACAATGGAAACCGTTACATGGAAGCCAACCTGGCGACCAGCACCGCCGATTACCCGGAAAACATCTGGAACTACGTGCGTTCGCCCGGCAGGAACTATCTGAACGCCGTCAACAAGCTGCGTGACGACTGGACGGCAACGGCGCCACCGCAACAGCTGAGCGATGACTTCGAAAACATCGGGCGCCGCTACGACGCGTTGGTCGAAGTTTACAACCAGCAGGTCGATCAACTGTTTTAGATGTGCGTTCAGCTTGCGCCCAGGTAAATGTCAGTGATTCCCACTTGGGAATTAGTGTCATTATGTTGCAAATTAGCACCCTGTCTAATGACGCCCCGGTGGTAAATGCTTGTTCCTTTTCTGATCATGTTGCGCGAAGGCATTGAAGCCGCGCCGATCGTTGGCATCATCGCCAGCCACCTCAAGCAGAGCGGCCGCGGCCAGTGGATGCCGGTGGTGTGGATCGGCGTTTTCCTCGCCACGGCCCTGGCCGTGCTGGTAGTCGAAGAGCGGGAAAACATCGCCCCGCCTGAGCCAATTAATCAATGCCAACCTGCTGCCCGGTGACTATGCGATCACATTCGGCCTGCTGAGCAATCCGCGCGGCACCCTGCATGTCAGCCCGACAGCCGCTTCAGACGCTGAGGACAAGGCCAAACCTTCGATGGTGGCCTGTCGATCACCCGTCTGAAAACCGTACTATCAGTCCTATCTGGCCAGAGGTCTGGCAAAAACCGAAGCCCCGGTCATCCTCGCCTGCAAGCTTTGCCGGGTGGCATTCGCCCTCATGAAAAACCAGAGCGAATACCAACCTGATTTAAGGCTGCAGGGTTCCCCTACAACATAGAATCTCCCACGTTGGATTTGTGATGGACACAACCCCCCTGTGGGAGCGAACCTGCTCGCGAAGGCATTTTGGAGGGCGACGAACCTATCCCGCCATGCTCACAAAATTCGATAGAGCAACCGCTCAATCCGCACCCGACTCACGCGCTTGAGAAACTTGGCCACCCCCGCTGGGTATTCCAGCAGCGTTTCCAGTTCCTGATAACGCTCGATCCGGCGAGTGTTCTCGAAAATCTCCGCCAGCTCTTTACGGCGCGGCTCCAACAACTCACCTTTCGGATCATCAATCAGCAAGGCGTTTTCCAGATCGAGACGGAATGCCCTCGGATTGAGGTTGTTGCCGGTCAGCAAGGTGTAGCGTTGGTCGATCCACATGCCCTTGAGGTGATAGGTGTTGTCGCCGTCACGCCACAAATGCAGGTTCAACTGGCCGCTGTCGACGCTGCGATGATGACGCTTGGCGAAACGCCGCAGGCTGATCTCGTAAAGATAAGGCAGCGCCGAAATCACCTTGAACGGCTCGCTCGGCGGAATGTAGAAGTCGTTGGCCGTCTTGTCGCCGACAATGATGTCGATCTTCACGCCCCGCGCCAGTGCCCGGTTGATTTCCCGGGTTACGGCCAGCGGCAGGTTGAAGTATGGCGTGCAGATGGTCAGTTGATGCTGAGCGCTGGCGATCAACTCGCCAATCACTCGGCTCAACGGATTGTTCTTGCCGACACCAAGCAATGGGCTGACCGACAAACCACCCTTTTGCGTGGTGCCTGTCGTGGTGTCGTACGCCGCGTGCTTGAGGCGGCTGCGCAAGTCGCCGATGTCGTTGCGCAGGCTGCGGGTGGTCGGCAAGTTCGGTAAATCAAGACGATGCACCGCTTTGGAGGCGATCAGACCGTGCTGGACCAGGTGCTGCATCGAATCGGCCAGCGCGCTGTTATTTAGCAGGTGATAACGGTCGTAACGGTACTTGTCGAATTTGTGCAGGTAAACGTTGTTCAGGCTCGCGCCGCTGTAGATCACACAATCATCGATCACGAAGCCTTTCAAATGCAGCACGCCGAACAGCTCTCGGGTCTGCACGGGAACGCCATACACCGGCACAACGCTTTCGTGCGTGCGGGTGGCTTCCTGATACCAGGCCGAGTTGCCCGGCTGCTTGCCGGCGCCGATCAAGCCGCGCTGAGCGCGCAGCCAGTCAACGACCACCACCACGTCCAGTTCCGGACGCGCGAGTTTGGCCGCGTGCAAGGCATCAAGAATTTCCTGGCCGGCTTCATCCTGTTGCAAATAGAGCGCGACGATATAGATGCGCCGGGTGGCGCTGGCGATTTTTTCCAGCAGGCAACGGCGGTACTCGGCAGCGCCAGAAAGGATGGTGACGGCATCGGCGGTCAGCGGAAAACTGCGCAGTTTAGGCAGCAGAGAGCGTTTGAAAAGCGACGGCATAGGGCTCGCAAAAAGGTCGAATCCGAAGAACCCGAGAGCTTACACCATGGATCCGCCGGGGTCTTGTTAGTGTCTGTAACGGCCCCTTCGCGAGCCGACTCGCCAAAGCGATTGTTCAGGCAACAAAAAATACCCGCTTGACCAAGGAGAACGATCATTCTACTGTTCGCCACATGAACGAAATAACCAGCAACGCCACACGCGACATCATTCTGGATATCACCGAAAAGTTGATCTATAAAAGTGGCATCGCGGCCACGGGGATGGAGCTTCTGGTGAAAACCGCCGGCGTCTCCAGAAAGAGTATTTACCGCTACTTCGCCAACAAGGAGGCGCTCACCGTCGCGGCCCTGCAACGCCGTGATGTGCGCTGGATGCAGTGGTACAGAAGCGAAGTCGACCAGGCTGAAACATCAGCCGACCGGCTGCTCAACCTGTTTACCGTACTCAAGGCCTGGTTCGCCTCCGAAGGCTTCCGTGGCTGTGCATTCATCAATACCAGCGGCGAAACCGGCGACCCGCAAGACCCGGTTCGCCTGGTTGCCAAAGACCACAAACAGAAGTTGCTCGACTACGTGCGCGAACTCTGCACCGAACATGGCGCCACCGACCCGCAGACGCTGGCCAAACAGCTGCTGATCCTGATCGACGGTGCCATTACCGTGGCGCTTGTCATGGGGGATCACAGTGCTGCCGATACGGCGCAATGCATGGCACGAAAGTTATTGGACCTGTAACACTTCAACCAAGCCCGACAACTTGCTAGAACTTTACTTTGATAGGGAGACTATTAATGCCTAATGCCGAAATTCGTCCGCCATTGCCGCCATTCACCCGTGAGTCGGCCATCGAAAAAGTACGCTTGGCCGAAGATGGCTGGAACTCCCGCGACCCGGAACGCGTGTCGCTGGCCTACACCCTGGACACCAAATGGCGGAATCGCGCCGAATTCGCCTACAACCGCGAAGAGGCCAAAGGTTTCCTGACGCGTAAATGGGCCAAGGAACTGGATTACCGCCTGATCAAAGAACTGTGGGCCTTTACCGGCAACCGCATCGCCGTGCGTTATGCCTACGAATGGCACGACGATTCGGGCAACTGGTTCCGCTCCTACGGCAACGAAAACTGGGCGTTCGACGAGAACGGTTTGATGGCCAATCGGTTCGCCTGCATCAACGACATGCCCATCAAGGAAAGCGACCGCAAGTTCCATTGGCCGCTGGGCCGTCGCCCGGATGATCATCCAGGCTTGTCCGACCTGGGTCTGTAAACCAACACTGGCCGTCCCCACGTTTTGCGTGGGAACGATCAGCTGTAGGAGGACAACTTTATAGGTAAGATATCGGCCCTTCCCCGCAGCCCTGTCCTGCACCCCGCCGAATAAGCCGATCCCATGCCTTTCGAACTCAGTGTTGACCTCACCACCCTGGCCATTCTAGTCCTCGTCGCCTTCATTGCTGGCTTCATCGACGCCATTGCCGGCGGCGGTGGTTTGTTGACCACCCCGGCGCTACTGACCGCGGGCCTGCCGCCGCATCTGGTGTTGGGCACCAACAAACTCAGTTCGACGTTCGGCTCAGCCACCGCCAGTTTCACTTTCTACCGACGCAAGCTGTTCCATCCAAGACAGTGGATGCACGCCATTGTCGGCACACTGGTGGGCGCGTTGACCGGTGCCGTGGTCGCTCACTACCTGCCCGCGGAATGGCTGAACAAGATGCTCCCGGTGATCGTTTTCGGCTGCGGCGTCTATTTGCTGTTTGGCGGCACGCCCAAAGCGCCATTGGACAGCGACGCACCGATCAAGAAAAAGTGGCAATCGACCCAAGGCTTCGGCCTCGGGTTTTACGACGGCGTGGCCGGTCCCGGCACAGGTGCGTTCTGGACCGTCAGCACGATGCTGATGTACCCCATCGATTTGGTGAAGGCCAGCGGCGTGGCGCGCAGCATGAACTTCGTCAGCAATATTGCCGCACTGTCGGTGTTCGTGTTTTCCGGGCAGGTGGACTGGATCATCGGTCTGAGCATGGGGCTGTCGGTGATGGTCGGGGCGTTCTTCGGGGCTCGCACCGCCATCAGCGGCGGTGCGAAGTTCATTCGCCCGGTGTTCATCACCGTGGTGCTGGGCCTGACCGTGCGGTTAGCCTGGCAACACTGGTTCAGCCTGGCCTAAGCGCCGCGCCACATAGACGTCGATCAGGTAACGGGCAATCGAGCGTGACGCCGGCAACGGCGGCAAGTCGCTTACGTTGAACCACTGGGCGTCTTCGATCTCGTCTTCCTGACACACGATCTCGCCGCCAGCGTATTCGGCATGGAAACCCAGCATCATCGAATGCGGGAACGGCCAGCACTGGCTGCCCATGTACTGGATGTTCCTGACCTCGATCTGCACTTCTTCACGGACTTCGCGAATCAGGCAGTCTTCGGCCGACTCGCCCGGTTCGGCAAACCCCGCCAACGTGCTGTAGACCCCGCTGACAAAGCGTGGCGAACGGGCCAGCAGGACCTCATCGCCACGGGTTACCAGTACGATCATGCTCGGCGAAATGCGCGGGTAACTGCGTAAATCGCACGGCTCGCAATACATCGCCCGTTCCCGGGTCACTTGGGTCATCGCCTGCCCGCAGTTACCGCAAAAGCGGTGTTCGCGGGCCCAGGTGCCGATTTGCGCGGCATAACCAAGAACTTTGTAGAGCGTATGGTCACCGTCGAGCATGAATGCCCGCAGGCCTTTCCAGTTGCAGCCCGGCACATCGCTGTGACGGCGCAGCTCCAACAAATAGACCGGTTCGCCGTCCAGTTGACCGATGCCATGTTCGGCGAGGATCGACAGGTCCTGGCGCTTGAGCCATTCGCGCGGGAACAGCGCGCCATTGTCATCGAACAGAAAGCCTTCGGGGCTACGGGCCACGGCCCAGCCGCCAGGCTCGTCGATGTCTAGTACTGCAGTGGTCCAGCGTGAAATCATTTTTTAATCAATCCAGAAATTCGGGTTTCTGTTTGCTCATATGGGCGGCCATGGCCACGCGCAGATCGGTGGATTGCAGCATGGCGGCGTTCCAGGTGGCGACGTATTCGAGGCCGTCGTCGATGCGATGGTCGCGCATGTAGCTGATCATCTCTTTGGTGCCAGTGATCGCAATCGGCGACTTGCTGGCGATCTCACGGGCGATGCCCATGACACCGTCGAGCAGGCTGGCGGTGTCGCTGTAAACGCGATTGACCAGGCCCATGCCACGCGCTTCTTCGGCACCGAATGTGCGCCCAGTGTAAGCCAGTTCACGCAGCATGCCGTCACCGATGATCCGCGGCAAGCGTTGCAAGGTGCCAACGTCGGCGGCCATGCCGATGTCGATTTCCTTGATCGAGAATTGCGCGTCTTCGGCGGCATACCGCATGTCGCAGGCGCTAATCAGGTCGATGGCGCCACCCAGGCAATACCCCTGAACCGCCGCCAATACCGGTTTGCGGCAATTGTCGACGGCATTGAAAGACGCTTGCAGGGCGAGGATCTTGCGGCGCAGCAGACGCGCGTTGCGCCCCACATCCTTGCCCATTTCATTGGCCACGCCGGCCAGCATCATCAGGTCGATGCCAGAAGAAAAATGCTTGCCCGCACCACTGAGCACCACCACCCGGACTTCGTCGGTGTCGTCGACCCACTGGAAAATCTCGATGATCTCGCTCCAGAACGCGGCGTTCATCGAATTGATTTTTTCCGGCCGGTTGATCTGCACATGGGCGATTTTGTTAACCAGTTCGACGGTGAACGCAGTGTACTGAGACATGGCAGAGATCCTTTTACCGGGCAGAAAATGAGGCCCGGACTATAACAAGGCATCAAGGCCGGCCGTAAGGCAGCGGTTCGGCCAAAGACAGGACTAACCCATGCGCACCACCGTGGTGCATTGGCATTGCCGCGCTTTGCACATTCATGTGACATCTAAAATATCTTTTGAGGCAGAACGGTAAAAAAATGCCTTTCGTCGGTGCGTTTCCACATCCAAGCGGTACGTCCGTACCTCTTTAAACCGATTGTCGAACAATTTTGCATCTAGCCTCCCCCGCTCTAAGTTCTGGCCTAGACTCAGTTCCGCGGGGCGAAACCGCTCGGTCAAAAAGAGGAAAGAAAATCGAAACTTTTGCTTGTCGTGACGGGTCAGGTTAAAGGGAGGTGCGTTGCGACTGGTGCAATCCTTGCAACGTTTTTTACAGCCATTGTGCTTCAACGTATTGGCAGCGCTTGCTCTCCGATGCGTAGCGCGTTTGCGCCCGGCCACAGGAATTGGCCACGAAACACCGTTTGTGCCAGACCTAAGAATTAGATCAACAACACGGGAGATTCATATGATCAGTGCGGCTTTAGATATTCAGGGAGAACGTGCTCATCAGCAGGTCGGCGAAACGAGCGCTTTGAGCGCCCCCAGTCACCAATCGATCAGCGTACCAGGCACCAAGACGCTGACACCGGTGGCCAGCCACAACTCTAACAAGAAGAAAGTACTGTTCGTCACCTCGGAGATCGCCGATCTGGTGAAGACCGGTGGTCTAGGCGACGTTTCCGCAGCGCTGCCGCGAGCCATGGCTCACTTGCACGATGTGCGCGTGTTGATTCCCGGATACCCACAAGTGCTGCACAGCGAAAACCCGATTCATATTATTGGCGAACTCGGTGGCCACGCCGCGTTGCCCCCTTGCAAAATCGGGCGCATGGACATGCCCGACGGTCTGGTCATTTACGTGTTGATCTGCCCCGAACTCTACGAGCGCGAGGGTTCACCTTACGGTGCCAACAACGGTCGCGACTGGCCGGACAACCACATTCGTTTCGCCCGCCTGGGCCTGGCAGCCGCGGATATCGCCGCCAACCTTGCACACATTCACTGGTGCCCGGACCTGGTGCATGCCCATGACTGGCCTGCCGGTCTGGCGCCCGCGTACATGCACTGGCGTGGACAGCGCACCCCGACGCTGTTCACCATTCATAACCTCGCCTATCAGGGCGTGACCAGTCTTGGCTCGTGCCCGGAACTGGGTATCCCCCTGCATGCCTTGCAACAGGAAGGCATGGAGTTCTACGGCAAGATGTCGTTCCTCAAGGCCGGCATGGCTTATTCCAGCCACATCACCACCGTCAGCGCCACCTATGCCCAGGAAATCACCACCCCGGCCTTCGGCTGCGGTCTCGACGGTTTTCTTGCCGCCAAGACCCAGCAAGGTCTGCTCAGTGGTATTCCCAATGGCATCGATGAAAGCTGGGACGCCGCCACGGACCCGCACCTGTTCTGCCCCTTCAAAGTTGGCGATTGGGAAGGCAAAGCGGTCAACGCCGACTACGTGCGTAAGTTGTTCGGCCTGGAAGACTCCCAAGGTCCGCTGTTCGCCGTGGTTTCGCGACTGGTCTATCAAAAAGGCCTGGACCTGACCGAGGCCGTCTCCGAGTACATCGTCAAATCGGGCGGGCAGATCGCGATCATCGGTCGTGGTGAGCCGGAAGAAGAACAAGCCATGCGTGAACTGGCCCTGCGTTTTCCAGGCCAGATCGGCGTGCGTATCGGTTTCAACGAAACCGACGCCCGTCGCATGTTCGCCGGCAGTGATTTCCTGCTGATGCCTTCGCGTTACGAGCCTTGCGGGCTGAGCCAGATGTACGCCCAGCGCTTCGGTTCGTTGCCGGTGGCGCGCAACACCGGTGGTTTGGCCGACACCATTGAAAACGGCGTGACCGGTTTCCTGTTCGATGAATCCACGGTCGAAAGCTACGAGGAAGCCCTGAGCCGGGCCTTCAAGGTTTTTGCCTTCCCCGACCTGCTCAACGCCATGCGCTGCCGGGCCATGGCCGCGCCTTTCAACTGGTGCAAAGCGGTCGAGCCGTACGCCGAACTCTACGAAAAACTGGTGACCAAAGCGCTGGGTAAATCGGGCAAACATTAAGAGGTTTTCAAAGATGCCGTTACGGACTCTTGAGACCTGGCTCCACGGCGCAATCATGCTGGACGCAGAGCACACGCGTTTTGCCTTGTGGGCGCCAGATGCGTTTCACGTCAGTGTCGAACTGGAAGATGGACAGTCCTTGCCACTCCTGCCCCAGGCAGATGGCTGGTTCGTGATCAATACTCGCTGCCCCGCCGGCACGCGTTACCGCTACAACATCGACGGCGAGCTGGCGGTGCCCGACCCGGCCTCCCGCGCGCAGTCCGGTGATATCGACCGCCACAGCGTGGTGGTCGATCCACTTGCCTACCCATGGCAACACAGCGCCTGGCGCGGGAGGCCGTGGAATGAGGCGGTGATCTACGAATTGCACGTCGGTGCGCTTGGCGGCTTCAGCGAAGTCGAGCAGCACCTGGCGCGCCTCGTGGAGCTGGGCATCAGCGCGATCGAGCTGATGCCGCTGGCGCAGTTCCCCGGTGATCGCAATTGGGGTTACGACGGGGTTCTACCCTACGCGCCCCAAGCCTCCTATGGCACTCCCGAACAACTCAAACATCTGATCGACACCGCCCACGGTCATGGCCTGGCGGTGATTCTCGACGTGGTCTACAACCACTTCGGCCCGGACGGCAATTACCTGCATCACTACGCCAAGGGCTTCTTCCGTGAAGACAAGCACACCCCATGGGGTGCGGCCATCGATTTTCGGCGGCGCGAGGTGCGGGACTTCTTCATCCAGAACGCGCTGATGTGGTTGCTGGAGTACCGCTTCGATGGTTTGCGTCTGGACGCAGTACACGCCATCGAAGACCCTGACTTTCTTCAGGAACTGGCGCAAAAAGTTCGCCAGCAAACCGATCCGGCCAGGCATGTATGGCTCACCGTTGAAAACGAGCACAACCAGGCCAGTCTGCTGGAAGAAGGCTTCGACGCGCAGTGGAACGACGACGGCCACAACGCCTTGCACGTGCTGCTGACCGGCGAAACCGACGCCTATTACGCCGACTATGCGCAAAACCCAACAGAACAACTGGCTCGCTGCCTGAGCCAGGGTTTTGTGTTTCAAGGCCACGTAACCCGTCACGGTACAACCCGTGGCGAGCCCAGCGGTCATTTGCCGCCCAGTGCTTTTGTGCTGTTTCTGCAAAACCACGACCAGATCGGCAACCGCGCCTTGGGCGAACGGCTGCATCAACTGGCCAACCCCGATGCGCTCAAGGCGGCCACCGCATTACTGCTGTTGTCACCGATGATCCCGCTGATGTTCATGGGCGACGAGTTCGCCGCCGAGCAACCGTTCCTGTTTTTCACCAGCCATCACGATGAGCTCGCGGAGCGGGTCCGCGAGGGACGACGTAACGAGTTTGCCGCCTTCAGCGCGTTTGCTGATCCGCACAAACGTCAGCAGATTCCCGACCCCAACGCGCGCCAGACCTTTGAGGCTTCACGCCCCGAGCTGACATCAACCCGACAGTCCACCCTGCGCGACCTGTATCGCCAACTGTTGCAGATCCGCCATCAGCAGATCATTCCCCGCCTGCCCGGTGCTCAAGCATTGGGCGCCGACGTGCTGGGCGCCGGCGCAATAACGGCGCGCTGGCGACTGGGCGATGGCAGCCTGCTGCGCATTGACCTGAACCTCAGCGAAACACCTGTGGTCCACTCCCAAGAGGCCACCGCTACGTTGTTGTTCGAATACCCGCCACAGTCAGCCGGTCTGTTGGATCAGGGCACGCTGGCCCCGTATTGCGCGCTAGTCAGCCTCACGGCCGCAGCCCCTTTGCTAACCCCGGATGGAGAGCGCCAATGAGCGATGCGCAACTGGAAATACTGGCCAGCCTAGCTGGCCTGGCTGTCGACTGGATCGACGCCAACGGCCGCCCACAGAAAGTCGCGCCATCAGTGTTACGCAACGTCCTCACCGGACTCGGTCACCCGGCCGGCAGCGCTCAGGAAATCGACGCCAGCCTGCTGGAACTGCGGCAGGTGCAACAGACCCGACACCTGCCGCCGCTGCTGACCGCCGACTTCGGTGTCGGCCTCAGCCTGGCGCGTTACTTTGAACCCGAAACACCGTGCCAGATCCACCTCGAAGATGGCGCGCGACTCAACCTCAAACTGGATGCCGAGGCGATACTGCCCGGCCTGATTCCGGTCGGGTATCAGCACGTCAACATCGACGGGCAGGAATTCACCTTGGCCGTGGCACCGACGCGCTGCTATAGCGTCGGCGATGCCGTCGACAATCCGATCCCCCGCGCCTGGGGTTTGAGCGTGCAGCTGTACTCGCTGCGTCGTCCTGGCGATGGCGGTTTCGGCGATACCCAAGCGCTGGAAGACCTGGCCCGGGTGGCCGGTGAACGCGGTGCCGAAGCATTGGCGATCAGTCCGTTGCATGCAATGTTCAGCAGCGACACCCAGCGTTACAGCCCGTATTCGCCCTCCAGCCGTTTGTTTCTCAACAGTCTGTATGCCGCACCGGGCGCCATCCTGGGTGATCGAGCGCTGCGTACCGCGATTGATGCCACTGGCCTGGCGGCAGAACTCAAGCACCTCGAAGCCTTGCCGTTGATTGATTGGCCGGTGGCGGCCGAAGCCAAACATCGCCTGTTGCAGGCGTTGTACGAAGGCTTTGTGCAGGGTGAACACCCGTTGCATCCCGACTTCAGCAGCTTCCGCCACGCCGGTGGCGAAGCCCTGGAAAACCACTGCCGCTTCGAAGCCATTCAAGCGTCCCGCGCCGCCAAGGGTGAAAACCTCGACTGGCGGCAGTGGCCCGAGCACTGGCGTGACCCGCGCAGCGCGGCCCTCGCCGAATTCGCCGAAGAAAACGCCGGACGCATCGGCTTCTTTGCCTTCTGCCAATGGCTGATCACGCGGAGCCTGGAACGCGTACAAGCCGCCGCCCGCAGCGCCGGCATGAGTATTGGCCTGATCGCCGACCTGGCCGTGGGTGCCGATGGCGGTGGCAGCCAGGCCTGGAGTCGTCAGGACGAATTGCTGGCCTCGCTGACCGTGGGTGCACCCCCAGACATTCTCAACCGCACCGGTCAGGGCTGGGGGATCTCCGCGTTCTCGCCCGAAGGTCTGGTACGCAATGGTTTTCGGGCATTCATCGAGATGCTCCGCGCCAATTTTGCCCACGCCGGTGGCCTGCGCATCGATCACGTCATGGGCCTGCAACGGTTGTGGGTGATCCCCAATGGCGCGTCACCCGCTGACGGCGCCTACCTCTATTATCCAGTGGACGACCTGCTGCGTTTACTGACCCTCGAGTCCCATCGGCATCAGGCCATCGTCCTCGGTGAAGACCTCGGTACTGTGGCTGACGGTCTGCGAGAAAAGCTCATCGCCCGGTCGATCCTCGGCATGCGCGTGCTGTTGTTTGAACAAGACAACGCGCACTTCAAATCGATTCTCGACTGGCCGGACAACGCCCTCGCAACCACCAGCACCCATGACCTGCCGACGCTCAATGGCTGGTGGCATGGCCACGATATCGACTGGAATGCGCGACTGGGGCTGGTCGAAGCTGCGGGGGAAATTGAATGGCGCCACCACCGCGAACGCGAGCGTGAAGGCTTGCGCCGGGTGTTAATCGAGGACCCGCAGAATTTTCACGAAGAGTCCCATGAAACCGACCAGGTGCTCGACGCCGCGATACGTTTCCTCGGTCATACCCGTGCGCCGCTGGTGTTGCTACCGCTGGAAGATGCCCTGGGCATCGAACAGCAGGCCAACTTGCCCGGCACCACCGACACGCACCCCAACTGGTCCCGACGCTTGCCTGGCGACAGTGACGCCTTGCTCGATGACCCGGACGCCGCCCGGCGCCTGGAATTGCTCGCCTGTGCGCGGCTTCAGGCGGCCGAGCGTGACCAATGAATCAAACGCTTATTCAACCGCTGCGGGCGACCCTGCGGCTGCAGTTCCATAAAGACTTCACACTGGACGATGCGGTGCCGCTGGTGCCGTACTTCGCCAGCCTCGGCATCAGCCATATCTATGCCTCACCCCTGCTGAGCGCCCGCGCCGGGTCCATGCATGGTTACGACGTCGTGGACCCGACGACCGTCAACCCGGAACTGGGCGGCGAAGCGGCGCTGCGGCGTTTGGTTGGTGCATTGCGCGAGCTGAACATGGGGCTGATCCTCGACATCGTTTCCAACCACATGGCCGTCGGCGGCGGCGATAATCCCTGGTGGCAGGATTTGCTGGAATGGGGGCGCCTGAGCCCCTACGGCGAGTTCTTCGATATCCAGTGGCATTCGCCCGACCCGTTGATGGAAGGCCAGTTGCTGTTGCCCTTCCTCGGCAGCGACTACGGCATCGCCTTGCAGGACGGCACGCTGCCCCTGCGCTTCGATGCGCAAAAGGGCGCGTTTTATGTCGAGCACTATGAACATCACTTCCCGATCTGCCCGACCCATTATGGCGAACTGCTCAGAACCGATGACCCGTTGACCGCCGAATCGCTCAAGTCGCTGGCAGACCGCTTCAGCACCTTGAGTTACCAGACCGACGCCCATAGCCTGGCGATGCCGCTGAAAGCAGAGCTGCGTGAACGGGCCAATGATCCGGCGATTCTGCGGGCCATCCAGCAAAACCTCAGCGCTTACGACTCGCTCACCGCCGAAGGTTTCCAGCGCCTGCACCCGTTGCTTGAACACCAAAGCTATCGCCTGGCCAGTTGGCGCACGGCAGCAGATGACATCAACTGGCGGCGATTTTTCGATGTCAACGAACTGGGCGGCCTGAGGGTTGAACGCCCGGCCGTTTTCGAAGCCACCCACGCGAAAATTTTTGAGCTGGTGGCCGAAGGCCTGGTTGACGGTCTGCGCATCGACCACATCGACGGCCTCGCCGACCCTCGGGGCTACTGCCGCAAGTTGCGGCGGCG
The DNA here is from genome assembly GCF_054330215.1 of Pseudomonas sp. Ma2-10. Classification (NCBI taxonomy): domain Bacteria; kingdom Pseudomonadati; phylum Pseudomonadota; class Gammaproteobacteria; order Pseudomonadales; family Pseudomonadaceae; genus Pseudomonas; species Pseudomonas sp. Ma2-10. Next base: position 136,009 of record NZ_JBTEYL010000013.1, read on the forward strand.
GGTCGACAGCCTGTCGCCGGATCGGCACCTGCCGATCTACGTCGAGAAGATCCTCGGCGAAGGTGAAACCCTGCACCGTGACTGGTCGGTGGATGGCACCACCGGTTACGAGTTCATGAATCAGCTGTCGCTGCTTCAACACGCGCCCGAAGGCGCCCACACATTGGGCGAACTGTGGAATCGCTTCAGCGAACGGCCCGTCGATTTCCGTCAGGAAGCGCAACTGGCCCGCCAGCAGATCCTCAACGGCTCCCTCGCCGGAGACTTCGAAAGCGTCGCCCAGGCCCTGTTGCAAGTGGCACGGGATGACCTGATGACCCGCGACCTGACCCTCGGTGCGATTCGTCGGGCATTACAGGAACTGATCGTGCATTTCCCGGTGTACCGCACCTATATCAGCCCCCGTGGGCGTTCGGCCGAAGACGATGTGTTTTTCCAGCAAGCCATGGACGGTGCCAGGCAAACCCTCGGCGAGGCCGACTGGCCCGTGCTCGATTGCCTGGCCAGTTGGCTGGGCGGTGAGCCGTGGCGCAAACGCCCGTTGGGTCGGCCGCGCAAGATGCTCAAGCATGCCTGTGTGCGTTTTCAGCAACTGACGTCACCCGCGGCGGCGAAGGCGGTGGAAGACACCGCGTTCTATCGCTCGGCGACATTGTTGTCGCGCAATGACGTGGGGTTCAGCACCGAACAGTTCAGCGCGCCGATGGACGATTTCCATGCCGCTTGCATCAACCGTCTCGACGAGTTCCCCGATAATGTGCTGGCCACCGCAACCCACGACCACAAACGCGGCGAAGACACCCGCGCGCGCCTGGCGGTGCTGAGCGAGCGCAGCGCCTGGTACGCCGAGCAAGTTCCGCTCTGGCGGACCCTCGCTCGCCCACTGCGCGACGACGACCAGATGCCGACTGCGGGCGATGAGTTGATCCTCTATCAAGCGATCCTCGGCAGCTGGCCGCTCGATTTGTGCAGTGACGATCAAACCGCCTTGGAGAACTACACTCAACGTGTGTGGCAGTGGCAACAAAAAGCCTTGCGCGAAGCCAAGTTGCAAAGCAGCTGGAGCGCGCCAAACGAGGCTTACGAACAAGCGGTTCAGCAATTCCTGCAGCGTCTGCTTCTGAGCCCCGAAGGTGAACCGTTACGCGCGGCCCTCGGCAAAGCAGCCAAGAGCATCGCCGTCCCCGGCGCACTCAATGGATTGGCGCAAACCTTGCTGCGCATGACGGTGCCGGGGGTTCCGGACTTGTATCAGGGCAACGAGTATTGGGACTTCTCGCTGGTCGACCCTGACAACCGCCGGCCGGTGGATTACGCCAGCCGTCAGCAGTCCCTGCAGACGCCGTTGAAACGGCCCGAGCTGTTGGCTAACTGGCGGGACGGTCGCATCAAGCAAGCGCTGATCGCTGATGTATTGAACCTGCGGCTGGAGCACACCGAACTGTTTCGGCGAGGGGCGTATCAAGCCCTTGAAGTCGTCGGCAGCCAGGCTCACCGGGTGTTCGCATTTGCTCGCTCGCTGGAAGGAAAACGCGCCATTGTGATCGTCCCGATACGCTGCGCCGAACTGCTGAAAAACAGTGCCGAACCCCGGATTGACGCGCCGCTGTGGGGCGATACACGGGTCAAATTACCGTTCACCGCCCCTGATGAAAAGCTGAAGGGACTTTTTTCCAGCGTCGCAGTCACACAGCAAAGGGAGCTGAACATCAGCACTGCGCTGGGGGATTTCCCGGTCAATCTTTTTATCCAAACTACCCACACTTGAGATCAGTTCAGGAGCATTGCGATGAGTACTAACGATAAACGCATCCGCGAATTTGCCTATCAGATCTGGGAATCGGAGGGAAAACCCGAGGGCCAGGACGCCCGCCATTGGGAGATGGCCCGCAAACTGGCGGAAGCCGAAGCCCTGGCACCCAGCACATCGCCAAAAGCCGCTGGCAGCAAAACCGCCGGCACCCAGGCCCCTGCCAGCAAACCCAATGGCAAGGCGGCGGAGCCAAAAACCAAAGCCAAGTCCACCGCGGCCTCGAAGGTCACCCCGCCGGGCGAAAAAACTACCGAGAAAAAGCCTCGAGCAGCGCGAAAACCGCCCGCTGTCTGAGCGGCGTCCTGATTGATTTCGTGGCGAGCCCTCTCGCCACCGAGGGCTCGCTCGCCCTCAAAAAAAACCAGAGCCAAGAACTGTCCCCCCTTTGCAGGAGCATCTATGACCAGTCCAAAGAAAGCCGCGCCAGAACCTCAGGTCGAGGCTTCGAGAATCCGTGAAGGCTTGCCCTTCCCGCTGGGCGCGACATGGGATGGTTTGGGGGTCAACTTTGCCTTGTTTTCCGCCAATGCCACCAAGGTCGAACTGTGCATCTTCGATGAAGCCGGCGAGGTCGAACTGGAACGCGTCGAATTGCCTGAATACACCGACGAGATCTACCACGGCTACCTGCCCGACGCGCATCCGGGGATGATCTACGGCTACCGTGTCTACGGCCCGTACGACCCGGCGAACGGTCATCGCTTCAACCATAACAAACTGCTGATCGACCCCTACGCCAAACAACTGGTTGGCCAGTTGAAATGGTCTGAAGCCCTGTTCGGCTACACCATCGGCCACCCCGACGCCGACCTCAGTTTCGATGAACGGGACAGCGCGCCCTTCGTGCCTAAGTGCAAGGTGATCGACCCCGCCCACACCTGGGGTCATGACCATCGGGTCAGCGTGCCGTGGGACAAGACCATCATTTATGAGACTCACGTACGCGGTATAAGCATGCGTCACCCCTCCGTCCCCGATAACGTACGCGGCACCTTCGCCGGGTTGATGGTCGATGACGTGCTGGAGCACATCCGCAAGCTCGGCGTGTCGACGGTGGAATTGCTGCCGATTCATGCCTTCGTCAATGACCAGCATCTGTTGCACAAAGGCATGACCAATTACTGGGGTTACAACAGCATCGCGTTCTTCGCCCCCGACCCTCGTTACCTGGCCAGCGGCAAGATCTCCGAGTTCAAAGAGATGGTGGCGCACCTGCACGAAGCCAATCTTGAAGTGATTCTCGACGTGGTCTACAACCACACCGCCGAGGGCAACGAACAAGGCCCGACCCTGTCCATGCGCGGCATCGACAACGCTTCCTACTACCGCTTGATGCCCGACGACAAGCGCTTCTACATCAACGATTCCGGCACGGGCAATACCCTGGACCTGAGTCACCCGTGCGTGCTGCAAATGGTCACCGATTCCTTGCGTTACTGGGCTTCGGAAATGCACGTCGACGGCTTCCGTTTCGACCTGGCGACCATTCTCGGGCGCTACCACGATGGCTTCGACGAGCGTCACAGCTTCCTTGTGGCCTGCCGCCAGGACCCGGTGCTGCGCCAGGTGAAGATGATTGCAGAAGCCTGGGACTGCGGCCCCGGTGGCTATCAGGTCGGTAACTTTCCGCCTGGCTGGGTCGAGTGGAACGACAAATTCCGCGACACCGTGCGTGCGTTCTGGAAAGGCGACGACGGCCAACTGGCGGACTTCGCCAGTCGCATGACCGCCTCCGGCGAGATGTTCAACCAGCGTGGCCGGCGGCCGTACGCCTCGGTGAACTTCGTCACTGCCCACGACGGTTTCACCCTTAACGACCTGGTGTCGTACAACGACAAACACAACGAAGCCAACGACGAGAACAATCAGGACGGCAGTAACAACAATCTGTCCTGGAACCATGGCGTCGAAGGCCCGACCGACGATCCCGAGATCAATGAGTTGCGTCAGCGCCAGATGCGCAATTTCTTTGCCACGCTGCTGCTGTCTCAAGGCACCCCGATGCTGGTGGCCGGCGACGAATTCGCCCGAACCCAGGAGGGCAATAACAACGCCTATTGCCAGGACAGCGAAATCGGTTGGGTCAATTGGGACCTGAGCGAAGACGGCAAGGCCCTGCTCAAGTTCGTTAAACGCCTGATCAAATTACGCCTGACCTACCCGATCCTGCGTCGCGGTCGGTTCCTGGTGGGCAATTACAACGAGGACATCGGCGTCAAGGACGTCACTTGGCTCGCGCCGGATGGCACCGAAATGTCCATCGAACAATGGGAAGAAAGTCATGGCCGCTGCCTCGGCATGCTGCTTGATGGCCGCGCCCAGGAAACCGGTATCCGCCGCAAGGGTGCCGACGCCACCCTGCTGCTGGTGGTCAACGCGCATCACGACATCGTCAATTTCCTGCTTCCGGAAGTGCCCGACGGCTGTTTCTGGACCTGCATGATCGACACCAATCAACCGTCGATTCGTGGTCAGGAACGTTTCGAGTTCGATCACGAATATTCGGTCACTGGCCGTTCGCTGCTGCTGTTCGAATTGCAGCGTGAGGAAGAAGAGTGAAATGGACCTTCAGGGATTTCTCCAGCGTCAGCCAGCGGATTACCCCGACACTCAAGCATTAGGCCGGTGCCTGCGAGCGCTGGTGGAAGCAGGCCTGGATCAGCTTCCGCTGCCTGGCAGTGGCCAGACACTGGAGCGTTTTCAGCGTTTGGCCGAGGTTGGTGGGCATGATCTGGGGGTGTGCAAATTGTACGAAGGCCATACCGACGCCCTGGCGATCATCCAGCAACTCGGCGGTTCACCGACGCCTTCCAGCATGTGGGGCATGTGGGCGGCAGAACCACCGGCAGCGCGCGTGCACGTCAGGCCGCAAGGTCAGATGGTTGTGTTGAATGGGCGCAAGGCCTGGTGCTCAGGTGCTTCGGTGTTGAGTCATGCGTTGCTCACGGCATGGGATCATCACGACCGGCAGCAATTGGTTGCGGTGGCGCTGGACCAACCCGGCGTGACCCTCACGGATCAGGGCTGGCAAGCCGTCGGAATGGGTGCCACTGGCAGCGTCGAGGTGGTGTTCGAAGGCGCCGAAGCACAAGCCATTGGCAACCCCGGCGATTACCTGCAACGTCCCGGCTTCTGGCAGGGCGGAATCGGCATTGCCGCTTGCTGGTACGGCGCGGCACAGAGCATCGCCGAACGCCTGCGCGGCCATTGCGCTCAACGTGAAGAACCCCACGCCCTCGCCCACCTGGGCGCGGTCGACAGCGCGCTGCATGCTGGCGCCGAGGTATTGCGGGCCAGCGCATTGATGATCGACGCCGCGCCACTGGACGATGCCGAGCGCCCGGCTCGACGCGCCCGCGCGGTGGTTGAACACGCCGCCGAACAGGTTATCCAGCATGTCGGCCACGCACTCGGTGCCGGCCCCTATTGCAAGGATCGACAGTTCGCCCGACTGATCGCCGACCTGCCGGTATTCCTGCGTCAAAGCCACGCCGAACGGGATCTTGCAGCGCTTGGGCAGAAAGTACTTTCGGGGACATGGGCGCTATGAAAATCCATCCGATTGTCGGCCAGGGAACGCCTCTGCATTTATGGCAAACCTCAAGCCATCTGGCCCAATTACCGGTGATAGAGATCCTGACGCTGGTCCCGGAAGGCTCGCGCGCCGTGATCATCGCCCCCCATCCGGATGATGAAGTGCTGGGGTGCGGCGGCTTTCTGCAATTGCTCGCTGCGGCCGGCCGGCCGCTGCAACTGATTTCAGTCACTGATGGCAGTGCCAGCCATCCCGGTTCCGAGCGCTGGCCGATGGAACGCCTGAGCGTGGTTCGCCCGCAGGAGTCAGCCCAGGCCTTGCGCCGACTCGGCCTGCCATTGCACAGCCTGAAATGGCTGCGCGGTGGTTTCGCCGACAGTCAGGTGGCGGCACGGGAAGCCGAATTGTGCGAGTTCATCGAGCGTCATCTGCAGCCCAACGATGTGGTTTTTACCACATGGCGCGAAGACGGCCATTGCGATCATGAGGCTGTGGGGCGTGCCAGTGCCGAAGCGGCGAAACGGGTCGGTGCTGCGCTGCATGAGCTGCCCGTCTGGGCCTGGCACTGGGCAACCCCCGAAGACAGTTTCGTGCCTTGGCACCGGGCGCGAAAAATTCTGTTGGCCCCGACGCTGGTGGCGCGTAAACGTCACGCCATCCATGCCTTCGCCAGCCAACTGGAGGGCGACCCGACAATCGGTTTGCCTGCGGTGCTGGCACCGTATGTGCTGGACCGGTTACTGCAACCGTTTGAAGTGGTGTTTGTATGAGCGTCGAGGATCGCTATTTCGACGGTTTGTTCGCCGGCAACGACGATCCCTGGGCGTTCCGTCAGCGCTGGTACGAACAGCGCAAACGCGCCATAACCTTAGCCGCGCTGCCCCGACCGCACTATCGCGCGATCTTCGAGCCCGGTTGCGCCAACGGGGAACTGAGCGCTGAGCTGGCCACTCGCTGCGATCGCCTGTTGTGTTGCGATACGGCCGCCGCCGCCGTGGCGCTGGCTCGCATTCGCCTGAGTCTGTTCGACCATGCCGAAGTCCGCCAAAGCCGTCTGCCGGGGGATTGGCCGGAGGAACAGTTTGACCTGGTCGTGCTCAGCGAAGTTGGCTATTACCTGGACGCCAAAGACCTCAAGTGCCTGATCGAACAGACTGCCCGGTCACTGACTGCCGACGGTCAGCTCCTGGCCTGCCACTGGCGCCCACCGATTGATGGCTGCCCGCTGAACGCCCGACAAGTCCATGACCTGCTTCACGAACAGTTGCACTTGCCGCGCCTGGTCCTGCACCAGGAGGCCGACTTCCTGTTGGAACTCTGGAGCCGTGAGCCGCGCTCCGTCGCCACGCTGGAGGGCTTGCGATGATTGGCATTTTGATCCCGGCGCATAACGAAGAAGCATTGATCGAAGCGTGCATCCGGGCGGCCCTGCGCGCCGCGTGCCATGAACGGCTGGAGGGTGAAACGGTCCTGGTGCTGGTGGTACTCGACAGTTGCACCGACCGATCCGCAGAGATTGTCGACAGTTATCCGGTGCACAGCCTGGCAATCGAGGCGCGTAACGTCGGCCAGGCGCGCGCCGCGGGCGCACGGTTTCTACTGGATCGGGGCGTGCGCTGGATTTCCTGCTCCGACGCTGACAGCCGGGTCGCCAAGGACTGGCTGGTGGCGCAACTGGACCTCGGTGTCGACGCAGTGTGCGGCACGGTGACGGTCGATCAGTGGAGCGCGGCCTTCGATGAGGCGACACAGATTCGCTATCACCAGCGTTATCAGGCCCGCGATGGCCACCGGCATATCCATGGTGCCAATCTGGGCATCAGTGCCGAGGCTTACCGGCGTGCCGGTGGTTTCGAACCGCTGGCCAATGACGAAGATGTACAACTGGTGCGGCAACTCGAGCGCTGCGGGGCGAATATTGCCTGGAGCCAGCGTCCGCAGGTGCTCACCAGTGCCCGACTGGACAGCCGCGCACGGGGAGGATTTGGTGATTTTTTGCGGGACCTGGTACAGGTCGGATAAAAAAACGTACGGATGGAACATCGAGGCGACGAATAGCGTGACATAAGCAATACTCTGCTCGCGGCAATCCAGGGTTTGGAGCGCTGCACATTGCTATCAACGAGAACAAGGACGTAGCCATGAAATCGGTCTCCATCAGTGACAGCAGCCTGCCAGTACAAATCTGGAACAGCGCCCCGCAACTGGACAACATTCCTGTCATCAGCACTCAGACCCTGGTCCCCGCCGGCGCACGCGCTGTAGTGATTGCCCCACACCCGGGCGATGAAGTCGTGACCTGCGGCGGCCTGCTGCAGTTGCTCAGCGCCCTGGGGCATCCGCTCCAGCTAATCTCGATTACCGACGGCAGCGCCAGCCATCCGGGCTCGCAGCAGTGGTCGGAGAAACGCTTGAGCGTGTTCCGCCCCCAGGAAAGCCTCGAAGCCTTGCGCCGACTCGGGCTGCCGATGCACAGCCTCAAATGGATTCGTGGCGGCTTCACAGACAACGCCTTGGCCGAACGGGAATTTCAGATGACTCAATTCATTGCCCGTTATTTACGCCCCGGGGATGTGGTGTTCAGCACATGGCGCGAGGATGGCATTGTCGACCATGACGCCGTCGGCCGGGCCAGCGTCAAGGCCGCGGCCATGGTCGGCGCGGCGTTCAACGAAGTACCGGTCTGGGCCTGGCACTGGCCAACGCGTGATCGAGGGCTCATCCCGTGGCATCGCGCGCGCAAGGTTCGCCTGGACACCTGGACCGTCGCGCGCAAAAGCCACGCCACCCACGCCTATGCCAGCCAGCTCGACGGCGAGCCGGCCATCGGCCTCGCCCCGTTACTGCCCCCGGTGCTTCTGGAACGGATACGGTTGCCTTATGAAATTGTATTTGTCTGAACGAAAAGCGCTGAGCTGGCCGGTACAGGCTCCGCCTATCCGGCGTTGCTAGCTCAAGCCCTATATCGTGGTGCAATCGATCATGGGTTATCCGAGGATGTGGCTCGGCGCACCGTGACCGGGGTGGTAGTCCATGCAGTCAGCTGATTAACAATGATCGGAGCTTCGAGGAACTGCTTCAGATATTGCAGCATTACGCTGTTCACCTTCCTTGAGCAGCCAGGCACGCACGGCCTCGGTGGGCTCGGGGTGGCGCTGTTTGCGGGGGACCACGACATAAAAATCCTGGCTGCCGCGCATCCGTGCCGCAAACGGCTGGACCAACCGGCCATTAGCAAGGTCTGCCTGCACCAGAAAACGGCTGGCTAGCGCGATCCCTTGGCCCGCCATGGCCGCGTCTATTGCCAGGCTCGTTTGATTGAACTGCATACGCTTGGTCCCGGTCACGTTGGGCTGACCCAGCGTGCACTCGAGTAACTCTGGCCAGAGGTTATGACTGTCCTCGAGAAGCACCTGCCCACGAAGGCTCGCCGGGGTCAAAGTTGCTTCCGTGAGTGCGAGCAAGCCAGGGCTGCAAACAGCGATCAGTTCCTGAGGAAACAGGAAATCCACTACCAGCCCAGGCCCGAAAGGCGGTCGGCCCTGGCGGATGGCAATGTCGACGCCATCCGCATGGAAACTCGACAGGTGTTCGGAGGCAAGAATACGTAAATTGATCAGAGGATTGACGGCCACGAACTCGGGCAATTTGGGGATCAACCACTTGGCCGCGAAGGTTGGCGTGACGCTGATCGTCAAGCTCGCAGCGGTGGAGCGTACGGCTGCGGCGGCATCGGAGATCAGCTCAAAAGCACGGCGGATGTTTGGCACCAATGCACGCCCCTCCTCCGTCAGCGTAACCCCATGCGCTTCGCGTACGAACAGCCGGATGCCCAGATCAGCCTCAAGCTTGCGAATTTGCTGCGCCACGGCGCCCTGGGTGACGTTCAGTCGTTCAGCCGCCAGGCGGAAATTCAGAGACTGCGCGACCGCGTCGAAGGCACGCAAGGCATTGAGTGGCGGCAGTCGTGCCGAACTATTTTTTATCATGTAGTTTTTCTACAGTCATAAGGCAGTCAATCTGGTTCGAATGGGCAGGTTCATCGGCCTATAGTCAGTCGGAAGTTGATGGATTTCCACAATTGAATTCTGGTACGCCTGAGGAGGCATCATGTCTGTAGAAAAAGTAGCCATCATCACGGCAGGAGGTAGCGGCATGGGCGCTGCGGCCGCCACACGCCTGGCGGCTGATGGTTTCAAGGTAGCGATCCTGTCTGCCTCCGGAAAAGGCGAGGCGCTTGCCAAGCAGTTGGGGGGCGTGGGCGTCACCGGCTCCAACCAGTCGAACGACGACTTGCAACGCCTCGTCGATCTGACGCTCGATCGTTGGGGGCGCATCGATGTGCTCGTCAACAGCGCCGGTCATGGCCCTCGCGCGCCGGTGCTCGACCTGAGCGATGAGGATTGGCATAAGGGGCTCGACGTCTACTTGCTGAACGCAATCCGCCCAACACGCCTGGTGACACCGACCATGGTCAAGCAGCAGTCTGGGACGATCATCAACATCTCGACCTTCGCAGCGTTCGAGCCCGATCCGGTGTTCCCCACCTCTGGCGTGTTCCGCGCCGGTCTTGCGGCCTTCACCAAGCTTTTTGCCGACCAATATGCAACCGATAATGTACGCATGAACAACGTGCTGCCAGGCTTCATCGACAGTCTGCCGGAGAAGGACGAATTTCGCACGCGCATCCCCATGGGTCGTTACGGCAAGGCCGAAGAAATCGCCGCCACCATCGCCTTCCTCGCCTCTGAAGGCGCGGGATACATCACGGGGCAAAACCTGCGCGTAGATGGCGGCATCACCCGTTCGGTTTGATCTTGAAAGTACTGTGCAGGCCATGCGGGTCTTGAGTTGGCGCCATCTGCGCCACCTGCCGCACTTCTTCGTCAGTCGCTGCTGCTGTCCAGCGTGGCGGGCATGCTGAATCGGGGGCCAGGCCGTTGTCCCTCCACCAGGAAGGTGTTGGCTGACCACATGTTGCCCTCGCCGTGATGCCGAATTGATCCACCGGGTTTTAATCGCGACCTTGAACAACGCCGGGGTGATAGCCCACTGTCAAAAATGCTTCGCAATGCTGATTCTTTGATGATTTTCCGAGCAAACAAGAGCTTAGATGTTCGCCTTAAATCAGCCACTTGCGAGTCCTAAAATACGTGTACCACCTATCGGACATTTTCTTGACGCGATGTCAAGGGTCTTCTTAGCTACACGTTACTACCCCCGGAAATACACTAGGGGCAAACCCCAAGACTCCCGCAAATCGGGCGGCCAGAGGCTTGCCCCACTCCATTCGGTCGCCCCTCATTCGGGGTAGGAGAGACGCCACATCGAGATTACACATGCCATTACAAGGTAGACCCCCATGAAGATTTCGTTCACCCAACAAGAGATCAAAGTTACTTTTTGCACTGTCTCGAGTTCACTCCTTCTGTGCTCGTCCATGGAAGTACAGGCAGGGCCGGCAGAGGATGAAACCACGCCTTGGTCTGGGCAGGATGTTCCGGTCAGCGCCGCCTCCGAGGCACGAAGTTCGCGCCTGACCATCGAGGACGCTGCGCCTTTGGCCTGGAATCAGGTGTATGGACAGGCCTCGCGAAAGGCGCAAACCGATGTCCTGGCTCAGGGATTTTCTATCCCTGGCAGTAGCGAATTCAAAGGTCCGGCGATCCTGACTCTGCAAAGCGGTAGCGGTCATACCCAGCGGGTCGGACTGGTTGGCGGCATCACTCAGTTACAAGGCAACAGCAACGGGCTGCTGACCGGTCGCGCCCTTGCTGACCCCAACCACGACACCCTCAACCTCGAAGGCCAGAGCCTCGGCGCCTACTGGAGCCTGACCGGCCCCCAAGGCTGGCACGTGAATTTGACGGCCAGCGGCGGACGGATCAACGGTTATACCCGCAATGATCAGGGCGCCCGACTGGCGACCGAGGGCAGCGCGGTGACGCTGTCGGTGGAAGGTGGTTTTCCCATTGGTCTGAGCGATAACTGGGTAGTCGAACCCCAGGCGCAGTTGATCAATCAACGCATCACCCTGGACACCCCGTATGCCGGGTCAGGCAAGACTTCCTCCAGCGATCTGACGTCCTGGAGCGGACGGGTCGGTGCGCGGTTGAAAGGTAGTTACGACATCAACGGCCTGGGGGTCGAACCCTATGTGCGAACCAACGTGTGGCACACGGTGTACACCGGCAATACCGTGAACCTCGATCAGGTTGAGAAGATCAGCAGCAGCCGCTATTCGTCGACCGTCGAAGTGGGTTTGGGGTTGGTGGCCAGAGTGACACCCGCCGTGAGTTTTTACGTCAGCGCCGACTACAGCAGTGACGTGGATGACAATGATTTGAACGGGTTGATTGGGAGTTTGGGTGTGCGGATGCGGTGGTGAACGTCTGACTTGATCGTTCCCACGCGCTGAACTGACCCCACAAAGCTGGACGATTTACATGTCTATGCCTAAGCGGCCTGAGTTCTGTATCCCACAGGGCTCAGGCCGTTTAGCTTCAGCTTGAT